>CAIJRY010000260.1 GCA_903823215.1 uncultured Spartobacteria bacterium | reverse complement strand
TCTTTAATCAGAAGCTCCTTTTTTATAAGAAGAAGAATGTTAATTTAGTAAAATATAAGAGCGGCGAACCGACCCCATGCCCACCAGGCTACAATGTCCTGATCGCGATGAATGCAAATAGCAACGATGCAAAACCAAACTGCCCCTTGGTCTATACTTTTTTCCCATTTAACTTATCCAACATCTTACCCAAGGCCATCGTACATGCCGTTGGGCATTTCGATCTCTACGAGGTGAAAAACATTGAGTCTGATAAGGGAAGCGCTGATTAAATCGCATTGAGGCCGTTGCGGAAAGAATGGGCCGCAAGCAAGGCGGTTTCGTGCGCGCATCCCCATGCGGGCTGTAAGCACGAAACCAACACAGCCTCCGGCCTCGTTATCTTCGCAACCCATTGGGGCTGTATGTATTTTGACCGTTTTCCGGCGTTGCTTGCTTGGGCAAGACCGCAGGTGTATTGCCGCTGCGCTTCACGCCTTGGAAAACACTCAAATACTCTTCAGCGGCCATCATGGGATTTAATCAGCGCTTCCCTAGCAGCACTGGAGGCGTTGAAGTTGGGATCTCGATCCCAAGAGCTTCAGCCTTTCCCTTTTTTTGCCAATCTGTATCCTGCCTCCCTTGAATCAATTTGAACGAAATAGGACAGCCATTATGGAAACCCTAGTGTTTCCCTTTTACAGTCGTTCCTATCTCCTTAAGTAGATCGAAATCAACAGACCCCGTAGTTCAACGGATAGAATAGGAGTTTCCTAAACTCTAGATGGTGGTTCGATTCCACCCGGGGTCATGAATCGAAACTCGTTTACTCTCCCAGTTGAATTTGGTTAGATCCAATCCCCAGATCATGAAACGCAGGCGCACTTGTCATTTACTTTTTGTCGCCGTTATCCTGCTGAATTGTTCCTGCGCTCTCGCTATCATCGGTGAAAATCCGGAGCAGTCCTTTCTGAGGTACGGAGCGCCCGTTAAATCAAGCGGCGATTATAAAATTTACAGGAAGGCCGGATTGGAAATTCATGCACACTTTGTTGATGGCCTGACCGACAATATAAGCTACAAGAAGTACCTTCCCGGCAAGAGTGAAAAGCTTGAAGAAATTAGTTTTGAGGAAATTGCCGTCCTTCTGGACAACAATTCCAGAGGAGATGAATGGAAGGGTCTCGCCAAGCAATATAAGGAGGATGATCCGAAGCAAAAGTCATGGGTTTGCAAAAGCATCCCCATTCAGGCTTCGTATGATGATGACACTAATACATTGCTCATTTTTACCAGTGACTTGAAAAAACTTCAGGAGATCTATATGCGCAGAAGCAAAGTGGATCATGAAAAACTGATCAATACACTCGGGGTCTAGTCTGTCTCCTTTGGAGCTTCAGTATACCTCGACGGGAGAGCGCTTGCCATCTTCAGGACTACGGGCTGCTGCGCCTTCATTGCCGAGAGTGTCCACACGGAGTTTCCACACCTCCTGATCAAGTTGAGTAAATGCCTTTTCTGAAAATTGTGAGGGGGAACTCATGCGGGATTTGAAGGCCGCGATATTTGCCAGCGCCCGGTCAACCTGAGCAACAGGTGAGGCTTTCAGGATCTCGAAAGCCTGTTCTGCGAGTTCCATCCGATGACAGATCATGAGGAGATCATTTCCTGCAACAAGTCCCAGTCTGATCATTTCATCAAATCCGTAATGATTTAAGATGGCTCCCATATCGAGATCGTCTGTCATGACCAAGCCTTCAAACCCCAGTTCTTCGCGCAGGAGTTTTGAGGTCACGGTTGGTGAGAGTGATGCGGGAAGGCCTGAGCTGTCGAGTTCGGCAAAGGCAATATGTCCGATCATCATGCTGTCGACGGCATCCTCTCCGGGCAGGGAAAACTTGCGGAAGACTTTCAATTCATGAGCCTCCAGTTCGTGCCGTGGGCGTGGTAATGCGGAGAGTTCGTGATGAGGATCGCTGGATGCGGATGAGTATCCGGGGAAGTGTTTGCCGCAGGAAAGGATGCCGGTTGCTTTCAGCGCTCGATTAAAAACACCGGCCATCTCGATGACCTGATCGGCGCTCGTCCCGTAGCAGCGACCGCGAAGTGAGTTGTCCGCCTCATCGTCAAAGGCAATATCGAGCACCGGGCAGAGATCGAGGTTGAATCCAAAGAGTCGCAGCAATTCTCCGGTGAGTTCCCCATGGCGCGCGATGAGGGAAAGATCGGCTTTATCCCGAAGCTGTCGGGCGTTGGGGGGTTCGTTGCCGAGAAGCTTCAGTCGGGAGACGCGACCCCCTTCCTGATCGATTGTGATGATCGGTTCCACCGCACTCAGTTCGCGAAGCTGGTCGGTGAGTTTGCGAAGCTGGTCGGGGGTTTGGATGTTGCGGCCAAAGAGGATGAATCCTCCGGGTTGGATTCTGCGGATGAAGTCGGCATAGGCAGAATCGACTTCCAGACCAGGAACACCAAGGAGGAGGAGTTGACCAGCGGGTGTACATTTCATAGCGTCCGAAGGAATCAGAAAATCAATCCTCTGACGAAACGATTTTTATCATGATCCGTAAACTTTTCCTTTCACTGATTCTCCCGTTATGTGTCGTCTCCCAAGTCCAGGCCATCGAGTTGGGAATCGATGTCCTACAGCATAATAATTTTGATCTTCTGAGAGGGAAACGGGTCGGGCTTGTCACCAATCAGACGGGGGTCAATTCAGCCGGGGAAAAGACGCGACTCATTCTTCGTAAGCATGTCAATCTTGTCGCTCTCTACACTCCCGAGCATGGCTTGGATGGTACGGAGAAAGCAGGAGTGGATGTCCGCTCCAGACATGATCCCCTGACGGGTCTGAAGGCTTATTCGCTTTATGGCGACACGCGCAAACCGACACCCCAGATGCTTGAGGGGATCGATGTGCTGGTTTTTGACATGCAGGATATCGGCTGCCGCAGTTACACCTACATCAGCACGATGGGTAAATGCCTTCAGGCCTGTGCCGAACAGGGCAAGGAGTTTGTGGTGCTTGATCGTCCCAATCCGCTTGGTGGCAATCGTGTCGAGGGGATGGGAATTGATCCCCACTGGATCTCCTTCGTCGGTCAGTTTCCCATTCCCTACGTGCATGGGCTGACTGTTGGGGAACTTGCCTTGATGGCCAACGCCAAAGGCTGGATGGGTCCCAAGGCCGATCTCCAGGTAGTGAAGATGCATGGCTGGTCCCGCTCGATGACTTGGCCGATGACAGGTCTTCGATGGATTCAGACTTCGCCCAACATTCCGCTCGCAATGTCCCCAAACTATTACGTCATTACCGGGATCGTCGGGGGATTGGCCGACGGACTTGATCTCGGACTCTTTTCACCGAGGGCATTCCAGATTCTCGGTGCTCATTGGATGAAGCCAGAGATGGTTGCTTATCTAAGGGCACATTGTCCAGGCATTGGCATTGATCCTTACGAGACCGCATCCGGTCCGGGGGTGATCTTTCACGCCAACCCCGAGGGAGGAGGGGATCTCTGTGCAGCTGCACTCCACACACTGGCGGAGAGTAACAGGCTCTCGCGCGGTGGGATCTTCTCCAAAGCCAACGGAGAGATGATGAATCTATTCTACAAGGTCTATGGCAGTGACACGATCCGCCACGACCTTGCAAGCAAGACTCCCTCACAGATCATCGCTTCATGGCAGCCGTTTCTCTCCCGCTTTCGCTTGGAGAGACAACCTTTTCTGCTCTACCAGTGAGTCCCTCGGGCATCAGAAAGCGGATTTCCGGCCATGTCGAGCGGGTGGGGGTCTTTGGGGGAACCTTTGATCCCATACATTCGGGGCATCTGATCTCTGCCCAGGCGGCGCTTGAGGAACTCGAACTTGACAGGGTTCTGTTTGTTCCCGCAGCGATTTCCCCCCACAAAACAGATGTTCCGCCGATTGTCTCCTCAAGGGACAGGGTGGAGATGATGCGACTGGCCATCGACGGGGAGTCTAGGTTCTCTATCGATGATCGTGAACTGCTTCGTGAAGGGCCCTCTTATACCATTGATACAATGAGATCACTTCTGGGAGATTATCCTGGAGTTCGTTTCATTTATCTCATCGGTGCCGATCATGTCCGGCAACTGGCAACATGGCATGAGATTTCCGAATTGAAGAATCTGGTTGATTTCGCCATCTTTTCACGCTCGAAGGGGGAGGTGGTGCCCGGGGATGAATTTCTTCGCGTGCATCGTATCATCGACATTTCCTCAACTGAAATCCGCGAACGGCTGGCCAAGGGAGAGTCCGTCAGATACTTTCTCCCGTCAGCAGTTTACGATTACATCATGTCCCACGCCCTCTACAAATCCCACCCTCCAGATGCCCAAGCCTAAATCCGTTGCCGTCACTCCTCCCTCCATTGATCCCGAGGAATCCCTGGCTCGTCTCTGCGCTGATGGCGCACTCGATAAGAAAGCTGAGAATGTCGTGATTCTCGATATGCGCAATATCGCAAGCTTCACGGATTTTTTTGTGATTGCCTCGGGAACATCAGACCCGCAGCTCAAGGCAATCGCTTCTTCGATCCGTGGGAAGGTGCGCGATGCCATCGATCTTCGTCCTCTTGCCGAGGATGGCGCCCCTGGGAGCCAGTGGGTGATCATCGATTATGGAAGTGTGATCGTACACATCTTTCATACTGAAAAGAGAGATCTTTACGCGCTTGAAACCCTCTGGGGCGATGCGCGCAGGATCGAGATTGGGTAGAGGAAGCTTTCAATCGTTCCCTCAGCTGATCACTCAGAGGGAGCGGGCGTCTTTTTCCGATCTAGCTCCTCGATCGCTTTAAGCCCTCGACGGGCTATGGCTTGGGCCTCTTCACCATGTGATTTTTCCACTTCTTCAAAGCAGAGCTTGGCCTCGGCAAACAGACCGAAGGCATAGTCAATCATTCCCCTGTAGGCGGTCACAAGCGAGTTGTTGGGATCGAGGCGTTCTGCATAATCAATGGCGTTGACGGCCTTTTCATGATCGCCGGCCGCCGCGAGGGCCTGAGCGGATTTGAGTGCGAGGCTTGAATCGTAAGGAAAGAGTTTTAGCCCGGAGGCAAAGGAGTTCACCGCTTCCGATTTGATCAACGAAGAGTCTGATTTTCCTGTCTTATCCAAGAGAACAAGCTGAAGAGCCGATTCACCTTCGTAATAATAAAGCTCGGGATTGTCGTGGAGCAGACGGGTTCCTTCTCGTGCAAAATCGAGTGCCTCCCGCTGATGTCCATCTCTTAACGCGACCCGTGCCCTTTCGGCAAGATACTCTCCCCGGATCATCGGAATCCCGTAAATCATTGTTCCCAGTCCGAGCAAGGGGAGGCAGTAGCGTAAAATGACTCGAAAGGAGGCACTTGGGCCACGCTCGGTTTCCGACTCGTTGGGAGCGCCGGGATTCGCCAGCACCGCCAGCACCACAGCCATCATGAAGGCGTTCTGCGGGGTTTGCATGTTGAAATCCACGACGGAGTGGACGAGATAAGCCGCCACTGCCGAGAGGGCTCCTATGTTGATTGCCAGACGATCACTTTGGAGATCAACCGCGTGGCGGGATATCGAGGCCGAAAGTTTCCTGAAACCGGAAATGCCGACAGTAATGTGAACGAGCAGCAGGATCGCAAGCAGTGACAAGCCGACAGATCCATAGTCTGCGAGGATCTGCAGATAATCATTATGTACATGAATGGGATCGTTCTGAATCGAGGGGTCCCTGAACAGACGACCGTAATAGAGGTAGGAAAAGCCCCCGGTGCCCCAGATGGGGGAAAGATGAAACTGATCAAGCGCCGCCGACCAAAGCAGGAGCCGGCAATTTTCCGGATCATTGATCTGAGTGACTCTCTCGCCTAAATGCTGGTTCTCAAAGGCAAGCAGCAGGGTGCCTGCAAACAAAAGGGTAAATACTCCAGT
>CAIJRY010000259.1 GCA_903823215.1 uncultured Spartobacteria bacterium | reverse complement strand
TGCTCGGCGAAGGCAATAAGGCAGTCATGCGCACTGTCAGCACAGGCCCCACAGAAGGTGCAATAACCCTTATCACATCGGGTGTCAAAGCGGGTGAGATGATCGTTACAGATGGTCAGTATCGACTGCAACCTGGTTCCGTGGTGACAAACGCACCACCGAAATTGGGTAATAATGAACCAAAAAAATCCCGGTGAAGCGCTGCGCTGTTTTGTGGGCGGAAATTTAGGATCGGGCTTTTCGAAGTTTTCATGAATATCTCCGAGCCTTTTATCAGGAGACCGATTGCCACATCGTTGCTGATGGTGGCTGTGGTGCTTGTTGGTTTGCTCGGTTATCGGTTCCTTCCTGTATCAGCATTACCCACGGTTGATTTTCCCACCATTCAGGTGAGTTCCCGATACCCAGGGGCAAGTCCTGAGGTTATGGCCTCACTAGTTACAGCTCCGCTCGAAAAGCAGTTCGGGCAAATTAGCGGACTTTCTTCGATGAACTCGATTAGTTCCCTGGGGACATCAGTGATTACCCTCCAGTTTGTTCTCGGTAAGAACATCGATCAGGCCTCACAGGATGTTCAGGCGGCCATTAATGCGGCAGGGGGAGTGCTACCTGCCGACATGCCGAATCCGCCAGTTTATAACAAGGTCAACCCCGCAGACACCCCGATCCTCACACTGGCAATCACTTCGGATACATTGCCTCTGGTGCGGGTCAATGATTTTGCCGATTCCGTTTTGGCCCAAAAACTAAGTGAACTTCCCGGAGTCGGGCTTGTCACGATTCAGGGAAATCAGAAATCAGCCATCAGGGTAAGATTAAATCCATCGGCCCTTGCAGCGCAGGGGATCAGTCTTGAATCAGTAAGGAATACAATCAACGCGGCCAATGTAAATGCTCCCAAGGGTAGTTTCGATGGTCCCCGTCAATCCTTCACCATTGGAGCCAATGACCAGATCAAGAGTGCGGCAGAATTGGCCCCATTGATTCTTAGTTATCATAATGGTGCACCGGTTAGGTTGCAGGATGTTGCCTCTGTTAAAGATGGTGTTGAAAACTCAATGATTGCAGCCTGGATATCTCAATCCGATCATCCCTATCAACAGGCAGTTCTCCTCGATATTCAACGCCAACCAGGGGCCAATATCATCAACACCGTGGATCGGGTGAAGGCTTTACTTCCCAAGCTGACAGCCTCACTTCCTTCAGGGATTCATATTTCCATATTCGCCGACCGTACGGAGACAATTCGGGCTTCTGTCCATGATGTCCAATTCACTCTTATACTAACTGTATTTTTAGTGATGCTGGTTCTGCTTCTCTTTTTAAGGAAGCTTAGTGCCACCATCATTCCCAGTGTTGCACTTCCTCTTTCCCTGTTGGGGACTTTCGCCTTCATGTATCTGGCGGGATTTAGTCTCGATAATCTTTCCCTGATGGCCCTGACAATTTCCACGGGTTTTGTTGTTGATGACGCGATCGTCATGATTGAAAACATCGTGCGTTATCTGGAACAGGGAGATTCTCCCCTGGAGGCCGCACTGAAAGGGGCCAGACAGATAGGATTCACCGTGATTTCACTGAGCATTTCACTGATTGCAGTCTTCATACCGCTTCTCTTTATGTCGGGAATCGTGGGAAGACTCTTCCGTGAGTTTGCCATTACGCTGAGTTGCACGGTCGTTGTTTCTGCCTTTGTCTCTCTCACGCTGACTCCGATGATGTGTGCCAAAATGCTCCGCTCAGAATTGGATTCTTCCCGGAGTCGGGCGGAGAGTTTGCTGGAGGGTTTTTTTGATAACATGCTTCGGCAGTATGATCGTTCGCTGGTCTGGGTATTAAAACACAGGCGGTTGACCCTCAGTGTTGCGCTCGCAACTTTTGTCTTAACAGTCATTCTTTTCATCCAGATTCCGAAGGGACTCCTGCCATTACAGGATACGGGTCTTATTATTGGTGTGACTGATGCATCTCAGGATATTTCCTTCAAGCAGATGCTCGATCGACAAAAGGAGCTTTCAGCACTCATTTCCCGTGACCCCGATGTATTGCGTGTAGCTGCATTCGTCGGAACAGGAACAGTGAATCCGACCCTAAGCACGGGCCGCGTCTACATTGTGCTCAAAGCTCGTGAGAAAAGAACGGGGATGCGTGAAATCATGGGACGAATTTCCCGGACAGCGCAGGGAGTTTCCGGAATAAGCCTTTATCTTCAACCTTCGCAAGATCTTCAGATTGATACACGAATCAGCCGTACCCAATATCAGTATCTTCTTGAGGATGTGGATTCCGATATTCTGCGGATATGGGCCCCCAAGCTCCTTGAAAAACTCAAGACTCAACCGGCCCTTGAGGATGTTGCCAGCGATCAGCAAGATCTGGGGCTACAACTGGAAATAACCATCGACCGTATTGCGGCTTCCCGACTCAATGTTCCGATTCAGTCCATAGACGACACGCTTTATGATGCATTTGGTCAAAGACAGATTTCAGTCATCTACACACAGCTTAACCAATATCGGATCGTCATGGAAAATTCAGGG
>CAIJRY010000258.1 GCA_903823215.1 uncultured Spartobacteria bacterium | reverse complement strand
TGCTCCGATGAGCAACATGCAGCGATGGCTGCTGGTACTATCAAGATGCAGTTCTAGTTCTCGTCACAAGAGCAGAGCAACCACAACATTAACAGCCGCGCTTCCCAGCAATGGGAGCGCGGCTTTTTTGTTTTTGGAGTTGTTTTTGGAAAAAAGAAAACATTTGGAATTCAGGAAATCAGGAACGCAACAAGCGACTAGGATACTTTGAGTCTTAGTGGACTTATCAATTCTTTGCAGGAACAGGCTCGTCAGTTCTTCCCTGAACCGTTAATGATTTCCTTTTTCATCTCATGCCCTCCCCCTCTCCGACTTCCGCTGAAGCCTTCATTGAGCGATGGTCGCGAGCCGAGGCTTCCGAGAGGGCCAATGCCCAGCAGTTCCTGATTGAGCTGGCCGATCTGTTGGAAGTACCCCGTCCCTCCAATACCCACGCCGACGGCTACTCGTTTGAGTATCCGGTGAAGATCCCTCTCGGAGATGGCTCCTTTGCCGATGGCCGACTCGATCTCTACCGTCGCGGCTCCTTTGTGCTGGAGGCGAAGCAATACGCAGATGGCGGGAGCAAGTCCGAATCCGCCCGCGTCATGGAACAGGCGGGTGTCTATCTCCCTTCCAAAAAGAGTGGCCCCGTTCGTGGCACCGGCGCATGGGATGACGCCATGCTCAAGGCCCGCGGTCAGGCCGAGCGTTACGCCCGTTCCCTCCCTGCCTCCGAACCGACACCCCCGTTTCTCTTAGTCGTCGATGTCGGTCACTCCATCGAGATCTTTGCCGACTTCACCCAGGCGGGGAAAGCTTACCTTCCCTTTCCCGATCCGCGCGGCTTCCGCATCCGACTGGCCGATCTTGCCAGCGAGGAAGTCCGCGACCGCCTCCGCAGCATCTGGCTTGACCCACTCGCCCTCGACCCGGCGAAAATTAGTGCCGCCGTCACCCGTGAGATCGCGGGCTATCTCGCCACCCTCGCCTCCTCGCTGGAGAAATCAGGACACCCGCCGCGTCTGGTCGCCGAGTTTCTCACCCGCTGCCTCTTCTGCATGTTTGCCGAGGATGTCGGACTCCTTCCCAAGGATGGCTTTCTGCATCTGCTCGAGTCCCTCCGCGACCATCCCGAGGGATTCGTGCCCAAGGTCAGGCAGCTCTTTGCCGAAATGCAGACCGGCACCGACTACTCGGTCATCCTCAATCAGAAGCTCCTCCGCTTTAACGGCGGCCTCTTCGAGGATGCCAGCGTCCTCCCGCTCGATGCCACCCAGCTTGGCATCCTCATCCTTGCCGCACGCCAGCAATGGCGCGATGTCGAGCCAGCCATCTTCGGTACCCTGCTGGAACGCGCCCTCGATCCGGAGGAGCGCCACCAGCTCGGCGCCCACTACACCCCGCGAGCCTATGTCGAGCGCCTTGTGCTGCCCACCATTGTCGAGCCGCTGCGTTCCGAATGGGAGAGTGTCCGCACGGCAGCCGTCGTCCATGCCCAGGCGGGCCGACTTCCTGAGGCTCGTAAGGAGATCACCGCATTTCATGACAGGCTTTGCGCCACCACCATTCTCGATCCCGCCTGCGGATCGGGGAACTTCCTCTATGTTGCCTTGGAGCATCTCAAGCGACTGGAGGGTGAGGTGCTCGATGCCGCCGCCGACTTCGGGGAGAACCTCCTGCTTGATCTCGAAACCCACAGCGTCGATCCCCATCAGTTCCTTGGGATCGAGCTGAATCCCCGCGCCGCCTCCATCGCCGAGATGGTTCTCTGGATCGGCTATCTCCAGTGGCACTTCCGCACACGCGGTCAGACCCTGCCCGCCGAACCGGTGCTGAGAAAATTCCACAATATTGAGTGCCGAGATGCCCTGCTGGCGTGGGACGGCGATCCCGTTCCCGTTCTGGATGAGTCAGAACAGCCCGTCAGCGTCTGGGATCGCAAATCCAAAAAGATTGATCCCATCACCGGGCGTGAAGTCCCCGATGAGAGCAAGCGTACCACACTTCTCAGCTATCCGAATTCCCGTCCTGCGGAATGGCCTCAGGCTGATTACATCGTCGGGAATCCTCCGTTCATTGGTGCACGGACAATAAGACCGGCACTTGAAGATGGTTACTTAGATTCTTTACGCTCTGCGTATCCAAGCATCCCGGACAATGTGGATTTTGTCATGTATTGGTGGGATAAAGCCGCGGAAAAAGTCAGGAAGCATCAATCACTTCGCTTTGGCTTCATTACCACAAATAGCTTTTCGCAGTCTTTTAACAGATCTGTTGCAGAATGCCATCTGACCGGAAGCCCTCAACTCGCACTTGCATTTGCAGTTCCAGATCATCCTTGGGTAGATACGAAAGAGGGTGCTGCTGTTCGCATTGCAATGACCGTTGGAGTGCCGGCTCCTCAAATTGGTCAATTGATGCAGGTAGTTACAGAAAACTTGGGGAATGAAGATGGTGCTATTATCGAATTTAGAACCATGAACGGGCTCATTGAGCCAAATCTGACAATCGGTCTCGACACGGGGCGCAGTACTGAACTTCAAGCAAATCAAGGATTGTGCTGTGTGGGATATCAACTGACAGGAACTGGCTTCGCGGTTACGCAGGAACAAAAACAGGCATTTTCGTGCACTGAGGGAATTCCTATTTATCCATTATTATCAGCTCGAGACATTACTCAAGAGTCACGGAAGTTGCACTCAATTGATGTCTGCAATTTCAATACTCCAGAGGAACTCCGATCTCATTGGCCGGAAATCTATCAGTGGTTGCTCACAAAAGTTAAACCAGAGCGTGATGCGAATGCGCGTATCGCTCTCCGCAATCGCTGGTGGGTGTTTGGTGAGGCAAGAAACACTTTTCGACCTGCAATCCGAAATATCAATCGTTTCATCGTTACTCCTCTAACGGCCAAACATCGTGTCTTTGTCTTTGCTCCTACTCAGACCATTGCAGACAGCACAACGGTACTTTTTGCTTTTGATGATGCTTTTCATCTTGGTGTCCTGAGCAGCCGTATTCATGTGATTTATGCCCTAGCCGCAGGTGGAACGCTGGAAGATCGCCCTCGCTACAACAAGACCCGCTGCTTCGATCCCTTCCCTTTCCCCTACTGTAATGAAACCACCAAGGCCAAGATTCGATTCTTGGGAGAAGAACTCGATGCTCACCGCAAACGGGTTCAGGCGAATCACCCGACACTCACACTCACTGGCATCTACAATGTACTGGAAGCCCTACGCGAGGAACGCCCCCTGACACCGAAGGAAAAGATCATCCACGATCAAGGACTCGTCTCTGTGCTCCGCCAACTCCATGACGAACTGGATGCCGCCGTCGCCGAGGCCTACGGTTGGAGTGCTGAACTGAGCGATCAGGAAATCCTCACCCGACTTGTAGCGTTGAATGCCGAGCGAGCCGCCGAGGAAGCTCAAGGAAAAATCCGCTGGCTGCGTCCCGAGTATCAAAATCCCTCTGGTATCTCTGCTTCCCAAGCAGGTCTGAAACTCACGAAGGAAAACTCACCCAAAGCCAAAACCTCCCGCACAAAAAACCCGTGGCCGAAGTCCCTCGCCGAACGAGTCCGTGCCATCGAGGAAGCCCTCAAATCCGCCAGTGCACCCGTCACCGCAGCGACCCTCGCGAAAGGCTTCGCCCGCGCCAGCGAATCCGACATCCAGGAAATCCTCGACACCCTCGTCACCCTAGGCCGCATCCACCAATCCGCCGAGACCTACTCGATGTAGTATGACTGCTCATTTCCCCTGTAAAAACAGCTTCAAGATTACACCAGCGCTTAGCCTCATCCTTCCGGGAAGCTACCACGGTTACCGGGGCAGGTATGGCTCGGGAATCTGTTGGGCAATCGCCGTGCTGGTTCTGATGCCCACAATCCTTTTTGGACTGATTGCCCTGCTGCTTTGTTACCTGAGCGCGGTGAAGCTCTCCAAAACATGGAGCTTTCCTCAAGACTCTCTCTGGTCTGCACTCGATGATCTTCCCATGCCGAGTCAGCAGTGGCTGGCAGCACACCAGTCTTGGGAAAAAATTACGATTGCGGACCGGGATAAGAATGAGAGGCCGATGCTGCCCGCCCAACGGGAACGCATTCTGGAAATCGCTGATGAGATGGAACCCAAGTATCTGGATTCACTCGGGGAGCACCAAGCCGCCATGCTGATCGCACAACTCACTCAACGGCAGGTTTACATCTCCAAGGCACTCTTGACGCAGTTCTTTTTGGAACAGGGTTGCCGAGTCTCTGATTCGTTAGTGCAAGAGATCTGCAATCACTACTCACTTACCAGCGAGGAGAGGAACTGCCGGGAGGATGACGAAATCCTCGCGGAATTGCGCAAGGGCGTTTCCTGATGCTCTGAGTCGCAAGTATATAGGTCCAATCCGGCATAGAAAATCCACCCGAAATGACTCATCCGGAGTTGCGGAGTCAATCCAGTGAAGCGTGTCTAAATCCCCACTCAGCCTTAGAATCCCCTATGTGTTTTTTGTGCTTCTTGTGGCAAAAAACCTTCTCCCCTCTCCGTGCTCGCCGCGTTCTCCGCGTGAAATTCCCCCTGCCAAAAAACCCAGTTGACTCCCCTCCCTG
The DNA here is from genome assembly GCA_903823215.1 of uncultured Spartobacteria bacterium. Lineage (GTDB taxonomy): Bacteria > Verrucomicrobiota > Verrucomicrobiia > Chthoniobacterales > UBA6821 > UBA6821. Next base: position 8,834 of record CAIJRY010000258.1, on the reverse strand, counting down.
CTGTATTAGATTCCAATACATGAGAGCCACCTTAACAGTCAGTTTACCAGAGGAAATCACTGAGGGACTTGCCGCGCTGGTTCGCCGCAGTGGCAAGAGCCGGAGTCAGGTGGTTCAGGATGCCCTGCGAAAGCAGATTGCCTTGGAGCGGTTCAAGGATCTCCGTGAGAAGCTCGTACCCAAGGGACGCAAAGCAGGGTTCGCAACCGATGAGGATGTGTTTGAGAAGATCTCGTGAGAATCCTTTTCGACACGAATGTCCTGTTCGCCGCCTTTATCTCCCATGGGGTGTGCGCGGGACTCTATGAGGAATCCCTGCTGCACGCTCGGATCGTGGTTTCCGAGGAGGTTCTTGAGGAATTGGAAGAGAAGCTCCTATCCAAGGCCAAGCTGACCAAGGCTGAAACCGCAGAGATTATCCGTGCGGTCAGGACTGATGCAGAGCTGACAGAGGCGCATCCCTTACCCTCCCCTGTCTGCCGTGATCCGGATGATGATCGCGTCCTGGCCGCCGCCCTAGCCGCGAAAGCCGATCTTTTGGTGACAGGTGATCAGGATCTCTTGGTTCTCAAGGAGTTTGAAGGTATTCCCATCCTGACCCCACGGGAGTGTCTGGCACGCTTCTGAAGGCCAAGGAATTCATATCACTCCAAAAGTAAAACGATTGCCGGGCCATCCAAGGGCGCAGGAGGATTGTATGGAGAGCAAGGCGGACAAGCGGCAGCCGTAGTAGTCCTACGGCAAGCGCAGTCCAACGCCTCTATCCGCCAATCCCGCCAGCCTCCACCTTGGGTTCGACCCAGCGGGCGAGAATAATACAAAATTCATAGAGCACCACCATCGGGCCACCCATGAGAAGATAGGTCACGAGATCGGGTGACGGGGTGATGAAGGCAGCCACGGTGAAGATCGTGACAATCGCCACGGAGCGGGTCTTGCGGAGTTTCTCCGCTGTCAGGAACCCGAGCTTCACCAGAGCCAGCACGACAATCGGCATTTCAAAAGCGACTCCGAAGGCGATCAGGAATTGTGTGGTGAAGGAGTAATATTCCCTCACCGTCCAGGTCGGTGTCCACTTCATCGATTTCGCATCCTTGAAGAAGAAATCAAGGGTTCCGGGCAGCACCACGAAGTAGGCAAATGAAATACCAATGATAAAAAGCAAGAGTGCGAAGACTGAGACGGGCAGGAGAATTCTCCGTTCACCCGGTTTGAGTGCGGGAAAGAGGAACTGGGCAAGGAAGATGGTAAGGATAGGAAAGGAGATGACGAGTCCTGCATAGAAGGCAAGGCTGAGCGAGATGGTCATGGAATCAGCCACACCGAGTGACTGGAGGGAATTGGCACGCACCGGATCAACAGCAAGCAAGGGATGCTGAATGATTGCTGCCAGCATGTCCCGAAAGAAAAAGGCGGCCACCGTTGCTACCACCAGCGTGACCGCCATGCGGATGATCATCACCCGAAGCTCGCCGATATGATCAAGAAACGGCTTGGCCTCGTCCTCCTGTTCGCGGAAGGAGAAGATGTTCTTGAGATCCATGAAGCGGATTATGCAAGCACACCACGCCAGTAGGCGAGACGGGTTCTGACATTCTCCAGAGAGGGAGCTCCGGGAGCAGTCCGTGCAGCAAGCGAACGGAGAGGATCAAACATTTCTTTCCAGCCACAGAGTAGTTCGGGGCAGAGTTCCTGCAAAAACTCTTTTGGAAGTTGATCCAGCGGCACCCCTGTCCTGGAAGACTCGGCTGCAAGTTTTCCCACTAGATCATGGGCGTTGCGGAAGGGTACACCCTTGCGTACCAGCTCCTCGGCAAGATCCGTAGCCAACAGGAAGGGATCACTCACAGCCTCTGCGACCTTGTCCTTGTTAATCTGTAGGGCTGACATCATCTCGGCTGTTACTGCAAGAGCCATGCGGGCCGTATCGACGGAATCAAAGACAGCTTCCTTGTCCTCCTGAAGATCGCGGTTATAAGCCATCGGGAGTCCCTTGAGTACGGTGAGCAGTCGGAAGAGATTGCCATAGAGTCGCCCTGTTTTGCCGCGAGTCAGCTCGGCAATGTCGGGATTTTTTTTCTGAGGCATGAGGCTCGATCCGGTGGCATGCCGGTCACTCAGGCGCGCAAAACCAAATTCGGATGTCGTCCAGAGCACAATATCCTCGGAAAGTCGGGAGAGATGCATCCCGAGAATTGCGAGGGCGGAGAGCAACTCCAAAGCGAAGTCGCGGTCACTGACTCCATCAAGGCTGTTCTGGGTTACACGGGAAAAGCCCAGTTCCCCAGCAATGGACTCCCGGTCGAGGACAAGGGTGGAAGCAGCCAGTGCTCCCGAGCCGAGAGGCAACTCATCCATCCGCTCCGCAGTGTCCGCAAGGCGCCCGTGATCGCGCTCGAGCATCTCAACATAGGCTAGCAGATGATGGGCAAGCGGGACGGGTTGCGCGCGCTGAAGGTGGGTGTAACCGGGAATGATGACCCCTTCGTTAGCCTCGGCCAGACCGACGAGTGAAGTCTGGAGAGTACGAACACCCGATTGCAGGACCACGATTTCATCCCGCAGATAGAGTCTGAGATCTGTGGCAACCTGATCATTGCGACTACGGCCGGTATGAAGCTTGGCTCCCGCATCGCCGATGCGTCGCGTAAGCTCCTTCTCGATGTTCATGTGAATATCTTCGAGATCAATGGAAAACTTAAATTCGCCGTTGGTTATTTCGCCACCGATTGCATGGAGTCCGGTCTCGATCGCCGTGAATTCGTCTTCCGTCAAAAAACCGGCGGTCTTGAGCGCCCGTGCATGGGCGATGCTTCCGCTGATATCATGCCGATAGAGCCTCCAATCAAAGGAAACAGACTCTCCGTAATCCCTCAGTAGGGTGGACATGGATTCTTCGAAACGACCGTGACGCATCCCATTTCCTTAGCGCGTTTCAATCCGGTGGGAAACAACAATGAGGAGGAACCCTGATATTGAATAAGAAAAAAAGTGTCAGAGGACTACGGCAAGAAAGAGCCGACTGCCGTTGCTGCATTCCTGCCCTGGCGGGGTTCGCCGATCTTTAATCCATAGCCCCTGACTATTTGAACATAGGAATGAAACTGAAAAACACAATACCAGAAATTACATCGAGATGATTTTCCAGCTTGAGAAGTTATGAAAGACTCGTTAAACATTGCAGCTCTTTAGTAATCCCCCGATGCAAAAAATCCTCATCATCACAGCCTCTGTTCTCTCACTTGTTGCCATCGGGTTAGGTTATATGAACAGGACTCATCTGGTGAACGAGAAAGCCGGAAGGGTCTTGGCAGAGGCAGATCGCAACGAGGTGAACAAGAAAATCACCACGGCATACAGTGATCTGAAAGCGGCTCAGGAAAAAGTCGCTCTGGCTACAAAGGACTCGGAAAAACTTGTCCCCCAGCTTGCAGATTTGCAAAGCCGCCTCGACAAAGCGACTTCCAATCAGACCGATCTCCAGAAGCAGCTTTCCCAAAAGGAGACCGACATGGCTCAGCAAAAAACTGATCTTGCGGCAAAAGATACGCGCATTGCCGAGCTCGAGGCAAAATCGACCACGACCACCCAGGCGGCACCTCAACAGGACGATCTGAAAAAACAACTGGAGGAAAAGGATCTTCTCACGAGCAGGCTTCAGACCAAACTTGAGGATTCCGACAAGCAGATTGCCGAACTTCGCAAGCAGGAAGCTCAACGCAGATCAAAGGTCATGAGGACGGGGCTGGAGGGAAGAATCCTAGCCGTGAATCCATCGTGGAATTTTGTGGTGATTAGTCTTGGGGATCGCAACGGCGTGGTCAACAACGCGGAATTGCTCATCAATCGTGGAGGTCAACTCATCGGGAAGGTGCGTGTCACCTCCGTGGAACCTTCCACTTCCATAGCGGATATCGTGGTCAACAGCATCCGTTCCGGCCTGAGTGTGCAACCGGGAGATACAGTGATCTATCGTGGACCGGAAACAGACGCGGACTCAAACTCAAAGCTATGAGGTACGAAGCACTGCTTCTCATCCTTGTGACTTTCTTCTTAATTACGGGCTGCCAATCGGCTTCCGACACTCCGGCAAGTCCCGCCAGTGCTTCCGTCAGCGCGATCCCGTGGAACAAGCCTGCATCCTGGGAAGGATCTGGGGCGCTTGGTGGCTTCATGCAGCAGGGAGGTCACTGATCGGTGATAGTCTCTGCGGTCTTCCTTGTGTGAACGATACGGGAATATCCCGCCCATGAGAATTCTCTCCGTCGATCCATCTCTTCGGGGGACTGGATATGCCATTTTGGAGGAATCAGGCTCACGCATCCGATGTCTGGAGTATTCAGTCATCAGAAATCCCCCAAAACTCTCTCAAGAGGCCTGTCTGATCGCCATCCATGCAGCCCTGGAGGCGTCGATTATCAAATACAATCCTGTGGCACTCTCGATTGAAAAAGTTATTTTTGTCCAGAGTTACGCCACCGCCATTGTGCTGGGTGCGGCGCGGGGAGTTGCCGTTCTAGCTGCCGCACAGAAGGGGCTTTCGATCCATGAATATCCTCCAAAGCGTGTGAAACAGGCCGTTGTGGGACGGGGTGCCGCTTCCAAGGATCAGGTGGCCTTCATGATCCGCGCCCTTCTGGGACTTACGGAAACCCCTCCCAGTGATGCAGCCGATGCCATTGCCATCGGACTGACTCACCTGCGGACAATGGCCTCCCCTCTTGCCAATAAATCTGTTCTGACGAACAGGTCTACAAAAAATAAATGAGTCCTGTGATAACGACTCAATGGCTTGGCAGGATTTCCTATCAGGCTGCGCTGACAATGCAGGAATCGCTTGTTGAAAAAAAGGCCAGTGGTGATCCCGTTGGACATCTTCTCCTTCTGGAACATGATCCGGTCTACACAATGGGCCGCAATCGCGATGTATCGAGTCTGCAAATCGAGGAGGAACTCCCCCACCCCGTTGTTCGCACCAACCGTGGGGGGCAAGCCACCTATCATGGACCAGGACAGTTGGTCGGATATCCCATACTGGATCTCAACCTTCATGGAAGGGATCTGCATCTTTATCTCCGTTTTCTTGAAGAGGTACTCATCGATGTTCTCGACTTTTACCAAGTTCAGGCATGCCGCCGGGATGGCCTTACCGGAGTCTGGGTGGAGGATCGCAAAATCGCCTCAATCGGCGTCGGTGTTCGGAAATGGATTTCGATGCATGGGTTTGCCCTGAATGTTACCGGTGATTTGCCCGGATTTTCAGCAATTATTCCATGTGGCATTTCAGGAGTGACGATGACTTCACTCTCACAGGAAGCCCGTAAAGATCTTAGCGTTCAAAAAGTTGCCGAAATTACGGCAGAGATTTTTCTGCGTAGGATGGAGACTCTCCCCAACGGGAAATTTTGAAAAACGAGTGATCCTTGATCATGGCTCTCAATTTTTTGCTCCATTGGATGCTGCTTTGACGTATCCGTTCCATGGCAAGATAGACAACAGGTGTCGTGAAGAGGGTCATCGCCTGGGAAAGCAAGAGCCCGCCGACAATGGCTATACCCAATGGTTGCCTGAGTTCTGATCCAACCCCCATGCCGACCGCTAGGGGTATAGCTCCGAAAATGGCGGCTACACTTGTCATCATGATGGGGCGAAATCGCACAAGACAGGCCTCATAAATGGCATTATGAGGACTCAATCCCCTACTCCGCTGGGCTTCAATTGCAAAATCCACCATCATGATGGCATTCTTCTTCACGATTCCAATGAGAAGGATGATTCCTATCAAGGCGACGATGCTAAGTTCCATACGGACAACCATAAGGGCAATCAATGCCCCTAGACCTGCTGTTGGAATGGTTGAAAGGATGGTCAGCGGATGGATCAGGCTTTCGTAGAGGATGCCGAGTACAATGTAAACTGCCACGATGGCTGCAAGAATGAGGAGAGGCTGGGATGAGAGGCTATCCTTGAAAAGTTGTGCATTGCCCGCAAAATCACCCTTGATCGAAGCAGGCATTCCGAGTTCCCGCCCGGCATCCTCGATGATTTTTGCCGCCTCTCCCAAGGAGACTCCCGGCATCAGGTTAAAGGAAAAAGTAACGACTGGAAATTGTCCCTGATGATTCAGGGATAGAGGCATACTTTCCTTCTCAAAATGAGCGATTGCACTGAGCGGAATCATCCGACCGGAAGAGGTCTTCACATGAATTTTATTCAGATAAGCAGGATCCCCCAAAAGATCCGGATTGGCCTCCAGGACAACATGAAATTGATTGATCGTGGAATACATTGTTGAGACCTGGCGTTGTCCAAAGGCACTATACAGGGCCGAATCGACCTGGGTCGGCTGGATGCCGAGACTGCCTGCAAGATTTCTGTCAATCACGACGCGAACCTGCCTTCCCTGAAACTGCTGGTCACTGTTCACATCGGCAAGCTGGGGATATGATTGAAGTCGCGCCACTAATTTGGGAGCCCATTCACGAAGCTCTGACAGATGTTCTGAACGGAGGGCATATTGATACTGTGCTTTTGTCGGACGACCTCCCATGCGCAGATCCTGCGCGGGGTTGAGAAATAATCTCGCTCCCTTGACTGTGGCGAGTTTTGGCCTGAGTCGGTTAATGACTGCGTCCACATGCACTTTGCGTTCCGAGAGCGGTTTCAGCGCAATGAAGAGTCGCCCGTTGTTGACCGTGCTGCCGCTGCCTGAACTGATGACGGAGCCTACTCCTGCCACCGCCGGATCTTCAGAAACTATCTGCGCCAGAGCTTTTTGCTTATCGACCATGGCCGCATAGGAAATGTCCTGTGATCCCTCTGTTGTTCCCACAATCATCCCCGTGTCCTGCTGTGGAAAAAAACCTTTGGGAATGACAGCATAAAGGAAAAAAGTGATGAACGCTGTAACCACAAAGATCAACAGAGTGATCTTTCTGTGGCGAAGTACCCAATCGAGCGAAAGGCGATAGAATTCAAAGCATTCCGTGAATCTGGCTTCCAGCCAACGCCCAACAAGGCCCTCGGAAGAAGGATCTTCCCTGGATAGAACTCTGGCGCAAAGCATTGGAGTCAGCGTCAGGGAAACAAGTGCAGAGACCAAAATAGAGGTACTGAGAGTCACTGCAAATTCATGAAAAAGCCGGCCAATGACTCCTCCCATCAGCAGAATGGGTAAAAATACCGCGACAAGCGAAAGACTCATGGAGATGACCGTAAATCCAATTTGCTCCGCTCCGAGCATTGCCGCATCGAGCGCTGAATATCCCTTTTCAATAAAACGGACGCAGTTCTCAATCACCACAATGGCATCGTCAACAAGGAATCCCACAGAAACCGTGAGAGCCATCAGAGAGAGATTATCAAGACTGTAACCGCACAGCCACATCACCCCGAATGTTCCTGCCAATGCCAATGGCACTGTCATTCCGGCGACAAATGTCGGCCCCAGACGCCGCAGAAACAAAAACATGACAAGAACGACGAGCGCACTTGTGAGGAGCAGGGTAAACTGAACATCATCGACGGAAGCCCTGATGGTCTGTGTACGGTCGGCAAGGATGATGAGGTGAACTCCGGGGGGGAGCCATGCCCTGAGTTGGGGCATGACTTTTTGTATGTTACCGACGATTTGGATGACATTGGCATCCGGTTCCTTGAAAATAGGCATGATGACAGCCCTCTTGCCATTGACCCAACCGCCCTGAAGGATATTTTCCGTGCCATCCTGTACGGTTGCCACGGAAGAGAGAGGTATCGGTATCCCATTGGTCTGAGCAATGACTAACGAGCGATAATCGGAAGCATTCATCAGCTGGTCATTGGCCTGGAGAATGAAGGATCGGCCATTGTTTTCGATGGAGCCGAGAGGTGATAAATGGTTGGCGTTTTTTAGAAACTGCATCAACTCATCCATACTCATACCGAGAGAAGCCAACTGGCTTGGGTCAACCTGGACGCGAACAGCAGTCTTTGCCCCACCAGAGAGGGGAACCTGACTGACACCGGGAATCTGACTCAGACGTTGGGAGATCACACCGTCGGCAAGATTATAAACCCTGGCAAGGGGCAGGGTATCTGAGGTCATTGCAAGCACCATGACAGGTGCGCCCGCGGGATTGACTTTCCGGTAAGTCGGAGGGCTTGGCATATTGAGCGGAAGATCATGCGCGGCGGCATTGATGGCCGCCTGAACATCGCGCGCAGCCCCATCAATGTTTCGATCAAGATCGAATTGAACGGTGATCGAGCTGCCCCCGAGTGTGCTGGACGAAGTCATTTCAATCACACCGGGAATTTGTCCCAATCGGCGTTCAAGTGGTGCAGCCAGAGACGTTGCAGCTGTTTCTGGATCTACCCCGGGTAGTGAGGCATTGACACTTATCGTCGGAAAATCAACATTCGGAAGCGGTGCGATAGGAAGGAAAAAATAGGCCGTTCCACCAAGAAGCAGTAAACCCAATGCCAGTAGCGAAGTGCCTCTCGGCCTCCTGATAAATGGTGCAGAAATGTTCATTCAACCACGGTTCAAGATCGTGATTTGGACCGAGTCACCCATTCTTCAAATCGGTCTAGATAGAGATAAATGACCGGCGTGGTGTAGAGGGTAATGAACTGGGAGAGTAGTAGCCCCCCCACGATGACAACCCCAAGTGGCTTGCGAAGTTCTGAACCCGTTCCGGATTGTAGGGCAAGAGGCAAAGCACCAAGCAATGCGGCGGCTGATGTCATCATGATGGGACGAAAGCGCAGCAGGCAGGCTTCATAAATGGCCGCATGGGCCGAAACGAGCTTTGCTTTGCGCAGATCAAGGGCAAAATCAATCATCATGATGG
>CAIJRY010000257.1 GCA_903823215.1 uncultured Spartobacteria bacterium | reverse complement strand
CGGATGTCCTCCTAGAAAGCGGGCTCCAAGAAGCGGCGTCAGTTTTGTGACCACACAGTTTTTGACGCTGCCCGCATCGGTGACGAGCACATGAGGCTCAAGATGAGGAGCGATGGTTTTGGCAATCTCCTCCATGACGCCGACAGGCGTGCAGATCACAACGAGGTCGGCTCCTCTTGCAGCAAGGATGGGGTCGATCTCAACCGCGTCCGCAAGATCGCGCCGTAGGATTTCCCTTAGCAGTTCCGGCTTGCGTCCCCAGATTGTGACGGATGTTTCCGAAGAACGGCTTCTCAGGGCGAGAGCAATGGATCCTCCGATGAGGCCGGGGCCGAAAATTGCTATTCTCTTGAGCGGATACTTCCCGGAAGAAGCATCGGCCTCCAATCCTGCGGGAGAGCTCAAAGCAATACCTCAGGGAACGAGGAAAATCTTGCCCGAGTAAGGATCCTTGACTTCGGATCCAGGAGGAAAGCCCCTGACATCGACATACCCGGCACTAGGCGAATGAGGGCTAGTGACGAAGCCTGGCTTGCCGGGAACCGGGGTTCCATAGGGGAGGTCGCGTGGAGGTGCCACCGGAACAGGTGTGGGTGTCGGAAAGGGATTGGAGGGGCTACCTGCAATGGTGTTGGTTCCCGCGTTATTGGTGTCGGTTACCGTACCGTCTGTCGGCGGAGACGAATTAGTCATGGCTGGATCAGTGGTGAACCGTGAATCATTGGTGCCGGCCGTCGCAGCAGGTTTCTTTTTGGATTGAGGCGTTTCACTATCGACGCATCCCGCCAAGAGCAGGATCAGGAGAAGGGGAATAAGTCTGAAGGAGTGTTTCATGGGAGAGCGGAGTCGTGACACGCCTTAAGTTGATCCATGATTTGAGGCGCGACTTCAATTGTTTTCCTCATATTTAAGTCTAAAAGGTTGAAATTTTGAATGTGACGAAATTGACATATGATTCTTTTCTATTGCCAAAGTAGCCTGCTGGCACCATAGCTTGCGTCGAGATCGATGATAGCGTTTCAGGTAATGCAGGTTCCCCGCAGAGCGGGAGGACTGCTCCATGTTCCCTCAAGTGAGGGACTGGTGCATTTCGAGAAGTGGCCGTCAGCGTATCAGGAACCAAAAAACAACAAGTAAAGTAGTATCAGTATGAAACTCTATATAGGGAACCTTCCCTTCTCAGCAACAGACGCCGACCTCCGCGAGGTTTTCGGCCAGCATGGCACAGTAACGGATTCCGTCGTGATGATGGACCGTACCACCGGACGCTCCCGCGGATTCGGATTTATCACAATGAGCACCGCAGAAGAGGGGCATGCAGCAATCAGCGCACTCAGCGGAGCTGATCTAGGTGGCCGTAAGCTCACGGTCAATGAAGCCCGCCCAATGGAGGATCGTCCTCGTGGTGCAGGTGGCGGCGGCGGTCGCGAAGGCGGCTACGGCGGTGGCGGCGGCGGTGGATACCGTGGCGGTGGTGGTGGCGGCGGCGGTGGATACCGTGGCGGCAGTGGCGGCGGATACCGTGGCGGTGGCGGCGGTGGCCGTGATCGCGGCGGTTATGAAGACCGTGGCCCTCGTCAGGACTATCGCTAAATCCATTGTCCCAGTGACAACTTGGTCTCTGAATTTTTAGAGATCTAGGAAATTTTCCCTCCACGGGCGGCTTGGAGTATCCCAGCGGCTTTGTGGAGGGTTTCTTCCCATTCCTTTTCAGGAATGGAATCTGCGGTAATCCCTGCGCCGACATGGAATGTGGCAACGCCTTTTCCATCGCTCTCTTGATTGATTACGATCGTGCGGATGGCGATATTGAACTGGCTCTCCCCGTTATATCCAAAGTAACCGATCGCGCCGGTAAAGAGCCCCCGTGGTGTGGCTTCCAGCTCATGGATGATTTCAAGAGCCCTCTTTTTAGGAGCCCCAGATATGGAACCTCCGGGGAAACAGGCTGCAAGCGCCTCAACATGGGAGACTCCCTCCCTTAGATTCCCCTCAACTGTTGAAACGAGATGAAAAACCTGGGCATACCGTTCCAAATGCAGAAGCTGAGATGCGGTGACGCTACCATACTCACAGACCCGACCGAGATCGTTGCGTTCCAGATCGGTAATCATCACCAGTTCGGCAATTTCCTTCGGTGAAGTCTTGAGTTCAAATTCCTGCCGGGCATCTTCACCCTGAGATTGCATCCGAGGCCGCGTGCCCTTGATGGGACGCGTCAGGATTTTTTGACCGCTCATTTTGAGAAAACATTCGGGAGAACTTGAAAGCACGGTTTCCTCACCCAGATCAAGGTAGGCGGCATGGGGAGATGGGGAGGCTGCGCGCAGAGCAAGATAAAGTGGCCAGGGATCATCCTCGTATTCAGCCGTGAATCGATGGGCCAGACAGACTTGATAGATATCCCCTGAGGCCACATATTCCTGCGCGCGACTCACCAGACGGACATATTCCAGACATTCCATTTCGGGGGAAAATCGGAGCGGAGGAGGGCTCTCTGTTTTGCCATCGCAAGGGGGGCGGATCGGAGTGCCCGGATCACCAATCCAGCCGTCAGGAGAGTGAACGAGAAGTGAATCGTAAAATCCAAATCGAAATGATCCGTCAAAACGGAAGTAGCCAATTGCGGCACCATCCTGTAGCGCAACGGCCCGGGAGTTGCGTTTCCTGCAATCCAATTCCTCAACAAGGCGCTGCCACTCATCCGCGCTGCCACTCAGAATCAGATCAGGGTCGCGACCCAGTATGGAAAGTCCCTGCGATTCTTGGGAGGAGGAATCCAACCAGACAAATCCATGATCCTTTCTCCACCCGGAGGCGATTTCTTGCGGAGTCGGTATCGTACTTTGGGAAGTATTTTGGGTGTTATTGAAGCACATGATGGAAGGAGGCAATGTCGGCACCTCTTGCCATCACCGCGCATTTTTGTTTTCTTTGCAAGGGTGCGGCGTCACAAGCCGTATTCTTCCGTATTATCCATCTTCATGAAATTCCGCTCCCTGCTTTGCCTCCTCCTTCCCCTCTCCGTCATTTCGATCAGAGCGCAGGATCAGACTCAACCAGCCGCGCCAGCCGCGCCAGCCGCGCCCGTTCTCACGGGGCCGCTTCAATTACAGGAAAACCCAGTTCCTCCGCCGGCACCGGCAGCCACACCTGATGCTGCGGCAACTTCACCTGCCTTGGCTCCTGCGGATACGAATGCTCCCACCAATCCGGTTCAGGGAGTAACTCCCGCTGCGGGTGAACCTGCTGCTCCCGCTACCGATTCCGGCATGGGCTCCCCCGGACAGAATCCTCCCCCCAGCGACCCCAACTCCCTCATTCCACCTCCGCAGGAAGCCCTTCCTCCTTCGCCCATCAACTCCGCCGGTAACGAGGAAAAGCAGCGTCAGGATCAGAAGGCCCTCTACTACACGGTCAAAGTGAAGGCTGACAAAGAGGAGGCCCTAAGTTCGCTTCTGGATCAGGCTGACAAGGCAAAGAGCGACGAGGCCAAGCGGCAGGCGTTGCGCCAGTACTACGATCTCCTGGCAAAGCGAATGAAGAAGCTCGACTCCTCTCTCTCTGGCTGGATTGACACGATGCATGCCGCCTATTTGCGTCGCCTTGAACAGGTGCGCGTGGAGCCAACGATTCCTCTCAATCCTCCTCCAGTCCCTGCTTCTTCCGGGGAGGCATCTCCACCCCCTTCTCCCACACCTACGCATAAAAAGAAGAGAAGAGGTGTCGATGCTGCCGCCTCGCCGACTCCCACTCCGGCTTCCAAAAAGAAAGCGGCAGCTCCCTCGGACAACTAGGGTGTTGTCGTGAGGATGTAACCCATCGCATCCCATGCAGGGGGTCATTGCCATCCTGCTGGAAGCAGTGATCCTGCCGTTGCTTGCGGTATGCCTGCTGCACAGCCTCCTGAACATGGTGCTGCTGCGCCGGTTGATGGCGGTCCCGTTACCCAACCATGATCAGGGGGAAATTCTCCCTGTCTCAGTACTCGTTCCCGCCCGGAATGAAGAGAGGTGTATCAGGGCGTGTCTTACTTCACTGATCAATCAGCAGCCCTCCGTGAGGGAGATCCTCCTGCTGGATGACCGTTCCAGCGATGCAACGGTGCCGATAGCCCGGGAACTTGGGTTTCTTGAGGGTAATGGACATCGTTTAAGATTGATCCATGGTCGGGAACTGCCTGCCGGTTGGGTTGGAAAAAACTGGGCCTGCCATCAGCTTTCCGTTGCTGCTGATGAGAGGAGCACGCATCTTCTTTTTACCGATGCGGACACTATCCATGGCGCAACCTGTGTGTGGAGTGCGCTCCATCATGCAAAACAGGAAGGCACTGATCTTCTCTCCCTCTGGCCTGATCAGATCACCGTGACATGGTCGGAGAAGCTGATCATCCCAATGCTTTACCTGCTGGCGATGGTTTTTCAACCCCTTGCCTACTTGCTCTGGCTGCAGGAATGCCCGGAGCGGGTCAGGAGAAAAAGGCTCACCCCTCGGCAACTCAGCAATTTGGGTGCGGCCAATGGACAGTTTCTCCTCTTTCGTCGTGAGGCTTACCGGAGCATCGGGGGGCATGAGGCACTCAAGGATCATCTTGTTGAGGATGTGGCCTTCGGACGGAGGATTGCGGCACGCACAGGGGAGGGAATGCGTCTCCGCAATGCTGATGGTGGAGAACTGCTGCGCTGTCGGATGTATTCCGATTTCAGAGAAGTCTGGGAAGGATTTTCCAAAAATATCCGTCCAGTCTTTGAGGAATCACTGCCCACTTTTCTCTTTGTCGGGAGCGTGTTATCGATCCTGTTTCTCGCACCCTTTCTCCTTTTGCCTCTGACTCTGTGGTTTAGGGGCATCACAATCCCCACACTCATCGCGGTGAGTCTGATTCTCCTGATCAGACTTGCGCTGACGCTCCGGTTTCGCACTTCCTGGCTGAGTCTGATCGCTCATCCTGTTGGAGTGGCACTGGCTCTTCTCATCGGACTCAATAGCTGGCGCCTCTGTCTCGGAGAGGGTGTCAGCTGGAAAGGGCGTACCTATCAAGGATCGACTCGTTCTTCCGTGGAATAAGCTCCCGAAGGGCGTTGGCTTGATGTTTCAATATTTGTTTTGTAGCTTCGAGGATTGCAATTCACTAAACCTCCAACAACAAAACAATGTCCATCCTGACAATCCTTCCCGCCGATCAATGCCGCTATGATGAAATCTCCCTCGGAGAGGTGATGCTTCGCCTTGACCCGGGTGAGGGGCGCATCAAGACCACCCGTACCTTCCGCGCTTGGGAGGGTGGTGGTGAGTATAATGTGGCGCGTGGACTGCGCCGCTGCTTCGGTCTCCGCACCGCGATTCTGAGTGCCTTTGCAGACAATGATGCAGGTCGTCTTGTCGAGGATCTCATCCTTCAGGGAGGAGTTGATTCCTCCATGCTCAAGTGGGTGCCCTATGACGGCATCGGTCGCTCCGTCCGCAACGGGCTGAATTTCACAGAACGCGGATTTGGTGTCCGTGGAGCCGTCGGGATTTCCGATCGGGGCAATACGGCTGCTTCTCAACTCAAGCGCGGCGATTTCGATTGGGATTATATTTTTGGCACGCTTGGTGCCCGCTGGTTCCATACAGGTGGTATCTTTGCCGCACTGAGCGAGAGCACGGCTGATCTGGTGATCGAGGCTACCGAAGCAGCACACCGTCATGGTGTCATTGTGGCCTATGATCTCAACTATCGTCCCTCGCTATGGAAGGGGATCGGTGGGAAGGAAAAAGCTCAGGAGGTGAATAAGAGAATCGCCCAGAATGTCGATGTGATGATCGGTAATGAGGAGGATTTCACCGCCTGCCTTGGACTCGAGGTCAAGGGCGCGGATCACAATCTCACCAATCTCGAACTCGATAGCTTCAAGGCGATGATCGGCGAGGCAGTGAAGGCCTTTCCTAACTTTAAGGTTGTTGCCACGACCATGCGTGGTGTGAAGACCGCCACAGTCAATGACTGGGGTGCCATCTGCTGGGCGGGGGGCAAGTTCTACGAATCCACCCACTATCCCGCGCTGGAGATCATGGATCGTGTCGGCGGCGGAGACAGCTTTGCCTCCGGTCTGGCTTACGGATTCCTTACCAGCGGTGACCCGCAGGAGGCTGTTAATCTAGGTGCAGCCCATGGTGCACTCGCAATGACAACTCCCGGCGATACCTCGATGGCCTCCCTTGCGGAAGTCAGGAAGCTTGCCGGAGGCGGCGGAGCGCGGGTTGACCGGTAATTTTGGCGCAGGAGTTCGTTGCCGCTCGCTTGCCGTAGGTTGAGCTACGGCAGCACTCGCGCCTGCTCCTTCATCCCAAATTCCTCGATCACCACGAAACTTTAGAAACCCCGCTCTGGAAACGGCTTGGGATTTTAGTTTAATTAGAACAATTGGAGAATTCTTTATGGCGACGCTCAATACTCACTATCTCAAACTCAAGGCCGGCTATCTTTTCCCCGAGATTGCACGGCGTGTAAGGGTCTTTACCGAGGCCAACCCGGAGGCTGCCGCACGGATGATCCGCTGCGGGATCGGGGATGTGACAGAGCCGCTTCCTTTGGCGGCGCGGAAGGCGATGCATGAAGCCGTCGATGAGATGGGAACGCCAGAAGGCTTTCATGGCTACGGACCGGAGCAGGGATATGAATTTCTCCGCTCGGCGATTGCGAAGCATGATTATCGGGATCGTGGACTGGAGATGGCCGACGACGAGATCTTCATCTCGGACGGGTCGAAATGTGACGGAGGCAACATCCTTGATATTTTTGGCAAAGGGAATCGGATCGCCGTCATGGATCCGGTCTATACGGTTTATGTTGATACCAACGTCATGGCCGGTCATACGGGAGAGGCCAATGAGGATGGTTCCTACGAAGGCATTTCTTATCTCGAGTGCACGGCGGAGAATGGCTTCGTGCCCGAGATTCCCACCGAGAGAGTCGACATTATCTATCTTTGCTTCCCCAATAATCCGACCGGTGCCGTAGCTTCACGCGATCAACTCACAGCGT
This sequence comes from uncultured Spartobacteria bacterium, assembly GCA_903823215.1. GTDB lineage: Bacteria > Verrucomicrobiota > Verrucomicrobiia > Chthoniobacterales > UBA6821 > UBA6821. Next base: position 2,027 of record CAIJRY010000257.1, on the reverse strand, counting down.
GGGTGGAGTATGCCCGGAAGCATGGCTCAATCCTGCTCTATGATGCAGCCTACGAGGCATTCATCAGTGATCCCGCTGTGCCGCACTCCATCTATGAAATTCCCGGTTCGAGGGAATGCGCCATTGAGTTCCGCAGCTTCTCAAAGAACGGTGGTTTCACCGGCACTCGTTGCGCCTTCACTGTGGTGCCGAAGAGTGTAATGGCCCTTGCCCTGGAAGGGGAGAGCCGTCCCTTGCATCCTCTTTGGCATCGCCGGTTCACGACGAAATTCAATGGAGTGAGCTATCTCACCCAACGGGGAGCTGCCGCCCTCTATACCGAACAGGGACGGGCAGAGGTCTCAGGCTTGATTGCCGGTTATATGCACAATGCGGAGATCCTCCGCGAAGCGGTTGCTGCTTGTGGATTACAAGTTTATGGCGGGGTGAATGCACCCTATATCTGGGTGAAGGGCCCTCCGGGAGCAACGAGCTGGGAGATATTTGACCGGATGTTGAACGAGGTGAATATTGTCGTCACCCCGGGTAGCGGCTTTGGCCGTGCTGGTGAGGGCTACTTTAGAATCTCCGCCTTCAACAGTCGCGAAAAAGCTCTGGAGGCTGCTTCAAGAATCAGGGCCATGGTTTGGTAGCAGGCTAACCCTTCCGTCGCCCTCTCCAGAGGGGGAGGGCGATGAAGAGAAGGCCGATACCCAGAAGTACCCAGGTGCCCGGTTCCGGGACGGAATTTACGATTGCTGATAGCTGGGTTTGGTAGGAACTCAACTGGACGAATCCTGAGTAATAGTTGTTCTGTGTGTCCGAAAGGATCGCCTCGTTGATACCGGCAAGCTCCCATTGCGGGTGTAGCGTGGTTCCAACATTGATAAATACCCCGCCTCCCGAATCACCCAGAACAATCTCACCGTAAATTGTCCCGGAATTGAGTGTGACAAAATCGATGCTCTCTCGATCATTAACCCCAATGGGATACACATTATTCGCAATAACGGAATTTGTTCCCCATGATTTTGCGCCGACACCGTTTGTGTATCCATTCCCGATCATCACGGCCGTTTTACCCGTAGAGGGTGTACTTGGCATGATCGTAAGATTGTAAGTGAGAGGAAGGTTGGTTCCGGAGGTAGAGATGGTTGATATCTTGAAAAGTGTCAGATCCGCGTTTGTTGTCCCTGTGAGACTGTTGGTAAAATTTGAATAATAGGTGCCCGTGTTGTTGTAAACATTACCATTGAGGGTGAATGTGGTCGGGCTGTTCACATGCGCGGCGGTGAGGACTCAACCGTTGCCCAGATAAACTCCGCTTGCATCACTGACTTGTCCCACATAGTCCCAACCTGTGTTGGTGTTTCCGCTTCCCCATCCTGATGACCATCCGGAGACCGACCCGCTAATGATGCTATTCGTGTTGTAGGTGGCGTTGCCATTCACGACAGTCTCCACCCCCTTAAGTGAGGTAAAGGCGGCGAGCAGCAAGAGTAGGGTAACAAATTTGGAGGGGATCATAGATAACAAAGCTCTGATCAGGTAATTACCAAGAACTCTTATTCAAAACAAGTGGGGGTATGTGACAAATGCGTCACAATTGCTTTCGAGAATCCGGCACTATGTCCTATCTGCGTGCCCTTGATCTACCTCACAATTCCCCGGTCGCTTGATGTGATGAAGTTGATCAATGTTCCGATGGTCTCGGAGTTGGCAAATTGTTCACGGAGTTGTTCCAGAGACTGGGCAGTATTCTTGTTGCTACGATAGATGATTTTGTAAGCTTCGCGAAGTTCCCTGATGGCATCACTGGGAAACCCTCTTCGTTCCAATCCAACCATGTTCACGCCGCGTATCTCGGCTGGATTGCCGTCGGCAATCATGAAGGGTGGAACATCCTGAACGATCTTGGTGCATCCCCCGATGATCGCATGGTCTCCAATACGGCAGAATTGATGCACTCCGCTCAGTCCTCCGATGACGGCATGATCGCCAACGACAACATGCCCTCCCAAGGTGCCGTTATTGGAGAAGATGACATG
>CAIJRY010000256.1 GCA_903823215.1 uncultured Spartobacteria bacterium | reverse complement strand
GATTTCTATAACCCTTGTTTTTGGAGTTCGGTAAAAAGGGGACATCTGTTGGTTCACAATGGAAACCGGGACATCTTGACCATCCAACAAATAATTCAAGTCCTCAACATTGGCATCCATTGAGTAAATCCTGAATTTATTCTGCACCAATACCGGTTGAATGTCACTTGCCGCGTTGACTGCTGCAATTGCTGTTACAAAGACTGCCGCCACAAAAAAACGAAGTACGATGCATTTATTTTTCATGAATTTAGCAACTTATATTTCATTGGAATTGAGCCATCGGAAAGAGATAATTTTGAAGCGACGGCCTAATTTTTGGTTAGTAGAGTTCACTGAAGCGATAGCAGTGGCATTTCCCAATGTTGCGAGTGCAGGATCTGTCTGATCCATGAATTCCGGAGTCCTCTGCACTACGGCTTCCGCATAGGCAGTTCCCTCGATGGCTCTGGTCATCGGATTGCGGGCTTCTCCATAGACTCGGATCACAAATGTATCAGAGCGGACCGTCATGACCGGTGAGAAATCCTGCACAATATCCTGCTGCATCAGATATCCAGGCATCCCGATCGAAGTATTGTAGGTATTTCCTGCTCCGTCTATCATGTTGCTTGGGATAATAGCTGGCGTTCCACCCGTGGCATTGACGGGAACTCCTTTAGCTTTTGCTCCGGCATTGATGTCAGGGGAAGTGGTGTCAATTGCTGCTTGTATAGCTCCACACAGGCTTAAGGAGCTGCTGTTAGGACCCAGGCGCCTGTTCAGGAAATCTGAGATGGATAGAAACGGTCCCCGTAGTTTCACCTGATTCACTATTTTCTGGGCCAGATCGAGTGTTTCTGCAGGAGTCAAAGCACGCAACCCGTCCCAAGGGGATGGGCTTGCCGTGGTGGATAGGTTTGCAAGCGCTGAAGCGGACCAAAATCTGGGAATGGGATTGAAGCCTGATGTTGAGATGATCTTGGTAGTAACCCCTGTCGCACGGTAGATTTTCATGTCGTTTCCCGAGAGACTGGAGAGCAGGGCGTACCACGCCTGCACTGATGTGGAATTGACATTAAAGGCTCCATCCAGCAGGAGGTTAGCAGATGCCTGATTCATATCACGCAGATTGGCCATTACTGGAGGATTCGTTCCCCCGGTGTAATATGGTTTGATGCGTGCATTTAACAGTGGTTTCGTTGCATCAGTAAGAGTTGTCCCGATATTAGCCGTATTAAAAGAGGTCCAAAAAGAGGGCCATGTAGTGCCTACTGGGGCTGTGCCAGCGGGAGGAACCGTTGAGAAAAAGAATCTATCGAAGAGCGCGTCATTGGCTAGGAAACTGTCATCCATGACAATGAAGGAAACACCGCTAGGCCCGCCCGATTGATTAACTTGATTTTGAGTTGTAGGAACAAAAGGTGAAGCCAGAGATCCACCCACAACTAAGTCTCCCATGTACTGTTGACTGAAGTCCACTGCTGAGGAAGTCCACTGACTTCCAGTAATCATGTGCATGAATTGTCCCAAGGAAATCATCGGTTGATTGGGAAGATCATAGAGTACTTTTCTTATTGGGGGCCCTGTCTCAGCGTAACCGGCGCTGTGATCTCCCCACCATGTTTCAAGATTCGGTCCTGTGGCAGCATTTGGAGTTCCTGTAGTGGAAATATCTGTGGCGCCATTATTATATGTACTGCCAAAAACGCTAAGGTATATTTCCTGCCATGTAATCGACATAGTTTCTGCACGGATATTAAATGGACTGGCGTTCCCCATGAAGATAGGAATTTGCATTAACCCAGTATTGTAGGTAAATCCATCAGGACTTGGTGTCATATTCAATCCTTTGACTCTCATATAAGCACCTATAATTCTCTTGGGAGATGACAGCAAAGTGCTTAAAGAATTTGTAATGCTCAGAGGAGTGCTGGGAGATGAAGCGCCAGCCGCAGCGGATGCAAGGCCGGAGTTATATATTCGAGAACCACTTGTTGTTGGCCATGTAAGAGTGCTCGGACGTGCAAATATATCAATCGCATTACATTCAAGGTTCCTATTGATAAGAGTAAGAGCGACGGTCGCATCTTTATTAGCTGTTCCTGCAAAACCTGTGGGAATTATGCCTGACTGATTCCAATCGCCGCTCGCATTTATATTTGATTTAAGCGGGTTAGCAACGCCGAATGTCATGGCGTTATCGTACGTGGCTGCTGTTAGGGGAGATATATCTAGTGAAAAAACCCTCGTTTCACCTGGCTGCAATATATCACAATCTCCAGACTTAGTCAAAAATTGTTGCATGTTTGCATTGGCAGCAGCTGTTAAAAGATCTCCAGGATTCACAGTAAGGCTAGGAATCGTGGTGACAGTGGCACCGTCTGTGATAGTGCCGGAAATAGTCGCTGCATTACCGTTAGCTGTACCAAAAACGGCGAAATTACGCTGATACTGATAGTTAGCAAAACTTATGGGAACACAGTAGGGATTGTAGAGGACAAGTTGCGGATAGTATTGCAAAATTGGATAATAAAGTCCGCCAGAGGTGTAAGCAGAAAGACAGCAATCAATTCTCATGTTTAAGAGAATCGGTAACAACCCATTATGCCAGATTTGTGATCCCGTATTATTTGCCGAATAAACTCTTGTGGAACAGGTATTCGGTAAAGTCGCCGGGTTCCCCATGCTTGTTGGTGCGGTCCCGGTAGTAGTAGCTAGAGGCGAGGGCATCGTCTTCTTGTAGGAATTGTAATGAAAGTAGAGCGAGAGCCATTGCATTCCATCAACCGGCGGGGTCACTCCCGGATCAAAGGTTGGAACTGCATTTAAAGCAGATCTATAGACCAATCCGTAGCTATTCCCATAGGTATTAATTAGGGAAGTGAATGCGGTTTGGGTTTCCAACGCAGCTGTAAGATCAATCTTAAGACCTCCATTTTTCACATCAGCAATCACCCCCTGGCTATAGGTGGTAGCATCGGCTGCAAGCTGTGAAGCATTCGTTCCAGTCAGCGGAGTTGCAGTAATAGTGCTCGTTACAAACTGCATCGACTGAAGCGTCGTTACTTTCGCTAGACTGTTTGAATAATTCGTGGATCTCAGGTCGATACTTGTATTTGCAGCTCCGAGTAGGCCATTGGTGGTCGTGATTCCCTGAGGGCATTGGAAATGTAACTGGGAGTCTGGGAAGGAAGCTCCTAATGTAGGTGCAACTTCGTTCACCTTCGCCTTGACCCCCTCGTCGGAAACCCAGTAGGCATAACCTCCGACATTAGTGCGAATGGTTGACCCGATACTGTAAGTGTTGGTCATTCTGACAAGAGGAACAGTGACAGTCGCAGCGTTTGCTCCGTAGTTTTGGGCCAAGACCTGACCCGAGCTCGGATCGCTCCATGAAATAGGATTAATCGTGGCATTATTTGTCGCTCCAGAGACGAGCCAAGTAGCACTTGTGGATATTTGCGAGGCAGTCGGATTTAGAGCTCCAAGACTGGTAGTGCGTTGAGGTGAGGCGCCAACATCCAGATAGCTGGTTCCCGTTTTCCAGACTCCCGTCCAGTAGGGTTGGTTCACTGTTGCATTAGTGAGAATTTCGGCTCGGGCCGTGACCCGCTGATCGGGCCCTGCGGCGACCTGAAGCTGGCTGACCGCAAGGTTGAGTGCAAAGAGTGCATTCTG
>CAIJRY010000255.1 GCA_903823215.1 uncultured Spartobacteria bacterium | reverse complement strand
CGGGTCAGTTTTTCAATGGCCTGCGCCTGATCGCCCTGCGGCTGGTAATCTGAACGAAGGTCAAAAGGCATGAAGGTTAAGGATGAAGCAGTAAGGATTAAGGATGAAGGATTTTCTGAACTGGTTCTTCATTTGAAGCTCATATAGTGTGATAAGATGAACAAGCGATTGCTCGATCCGGTCTTGCTGCCGATTCTAAGGAAGGTAGAGGATAAGGAACGGCTAAGTGCCGAGGATGGAATGGCTTTGTATTCCTCCCGTGATTTGAACGGCATCGGCTTTCTGGCCAACATCGTGTGTGCCCGAAAGAACGGGAATGTGGCGACTTATGTCTTCAACCGCTACATCAACTACTCCAATATCTGCATTCTGAACTGTCAGTTCTGTGCATTCAGCGCAAAAAAACGGGATGATCACGCCTTTGAAATGGCCATTTCCGAGGTGGCAGAAAAAACCCGGGAGGCATGGGAGAATGGAGCCACCGAGATCCACATGGTGGGAGGGTTGCATCCGACTCTTCCTGCGGAGTGGTATTTAGAACTCCTGCGAGCCATGAGGAAGGCAGCACCAGGGATAGCGATCAAGGCATTCACAGCGATTGAAATTCGTCATCTGGCCGATCGTATTTTCAAAAAACCACTGCGTGAGACGCTGGAGATCCTACGAGATACCGGGCTGAATGCTCTCACAGGGGGAGGTGCTGAAATCTTTGATCCGATGATCCGTGACACCATCTGCCGGGGGAAGGAGACGGCAGAAGAATGGCTGGAAGTTCACCGCACTTGGCATCTGATGGGGCAGCGGAGCACGGCAACCATGCTCTATGGTCATGTTGAGACGGCAGCACATCGGGTGGATCACTTGCTGCAACTTCGCACGCTCCAAGACGAGACGGGTGGCTTCACTGCGTTTATTCCCTTTGCCTTTGTTCCTGAGACGACGGAACTGGCCCATATCCGTCCTGCTTGCTCCACGGATGAACTGAAGAATCTGGCCATCTCCCGCCTGATGCTTGATAACTTCGACCACATTACCGGCTACTGGATCAGCCTCGGACTCCCTCTGGCTTCCATTGCCTTGAACTACGGTGTTGATGATCTTCATGGGACAATTCAGGAGGAGAAGATCTTCCATATGGCCGGTGCCAAGACTCCTCAGCAGCAGAGCATCGCAGCGATGGAAAAAGCAATCAGGGAAGCGGGTAGGGAGCCAATGCAGCGAGATACATTCTATCGCAGGATTAAGTCCACTTTAAAACGGACATCTGAAGCAGGAACGGCGGGTTTGATCCCTGTGGGAGTATGAATGAATGGATGCCGAGGATCGGCAGTGTTCCTTATCTCAATGCCAGGCCGCTTTTAGAGGGATTAGAGTACCCCATCACAGAGTTAGTTCCTGCCCGGCTCTGTGAGGAATTTCAGAAGGGAGGTCTGGATGCGGCTCTTCTTTCCTCAATAGATGTCCTGTCTGAATCTGATGCTGTGGTTGTCGATGGGGTAGCAATAGCGTCGCAAGGGGCAGTTCATAGTGTCATTTTGGCCTACACGGGAGAGTTGGCAGCACTCAGCAAGATCCAGCTCGATCCTTCATCTCATACTTCAAACGCGCTGCTTCAGGTTATCCTCAGTGAATTTTATGGATTGGTATTAGATTATGTCCAGATTGAAGCATTAGAACCTCTCGTATTACCGAGGCTTCTGATCGGTGATCCGGCGATTGAGTTTCGTAAGCAGAAGACATCATCAGAAATCAAATTTCTTGATCTCGGGGAGGAGTGGTATCGACATACCAAACTTCCATTTGTCTTTGCCTTATGGATAGTTAGAAATGAATTTATGCAAAAAAAGTCACTTGCTGATGCCCTTCGCTTTGCAAAATCGCGAGGCGTCAGCCGATTCTCAGCCATTGCTGCCCAGACCCCGGATCCGGACTTTGCTATTCGCTATTTTACCCAATCGATTTCGTATGATCTCGGTGATGCAGAGAAGTGGGGACTTGCACTCTTTCAAAAACTACTCATCAAGCATCATTTGATTTCTGATCGGGAGCCATTGGCAAATTTCATCTGATGCTCACAACGGCCTCTACGCGATTTAATCAGCGCTTCCTTATATGATGACTGGCAATGTGTGTATCCCTCTGCTAATCACGCTAGCGTGAATTCAAAGTCTCTTCGTTCCTTTGTGAGTCCGGCTCTCTGCCTTGCCGTGACTCTCTCCTTCCCGGCATGCCAAAAAAAAGAGTCCCTACCTGCAGTCAGGCCACCCATTCCAGTGACGCTTGGGACGGTGGTCCGAAAGGATATGCCCAATCACAAGGAGTGGATCGGTAATGTTCAGGGCACTGTGACTTCGCTTGTAAAGCCGAATGTCTCCGGCAATATCATCCAGCGCTACTACACCGAGGGAAGTGTGGTGAAGCAGGGAGAGCCTCTTTTTCAGATTGATCCAGCTCCTTTTCAAGCGACCCTCGACCAGGCTAAGGCCGATCTGGCCTCGGCTCAGGCCGATGCGACAAGGACAGAGCAGGATTTTGTCCGGGCTCAGAACCTCTTGGCAGGCAAGGTGATCAGCATTCAGGAGTTCCAGAATAAGCAGCAAACCTATCAGGCCAGCCAAGGCACCGTCGCCGCCAAGCAGGCGGCCGTGCAGGCAGCGCAGGTGAACCTTGATTTTACCAAAGTCGTCTCTCCGATCAACGGCATGGCGGGTCTCGCAAATTACGAAGTAGGAACTTATGTCGGTCCTCAGTCTGAACAGCCGCTGACCACGGTCGTCGCCATCGATCCCATCAAGGTTGTTTTCCAAGTGGGACAGGACGATTACCTGAGTTTCATCAGTGGAAGTCTGAGGAATCCATCCCAAGCCGAAGAGCAGAGGAAGGAGGATACTGCGGAGGGCATGAAAATGTTGCTTTCCGATGGTATTGCCTATCCCCATAAGGGATCCTTCAGGGCTGCCAATAACCAGGTCAGCACCCAGACGGGATCGATCACGGTGGAGGGACTTTTTCCAAATCCAGGAATGTTGCTGCGTCCCGGACTCTTTGCGCGGGTTCGAGCGACGATCGGAGTTCAGAAAGATGCCCTTGTCGTTCCGATCAATGCATTGATCACCATTCAGAATATCAATCAGCTTGCCGTCGTGGGTCCTGACAACAAAGTGACGATTAAGAATGTGAATGTGGGCATTACGACCCGGGATGAGGCTGTCATTGTTTCCGGTGTCAACGAGGGGGATAAAATTGTGACCCAAGGCATCCAGAAAGTCACGGATGGTTGCTCGGTCATGCTTCTACCCTCCGCGGCAGCTTCACCCTCTCCCGGCTCCGCTTCTGAAGGGAAAGATTCCGAAAAGAAAATTCCCTCTGTCACTCCTTCTGCGACCCCCTCAGCCAAGTCATAGGGCGTAGCCTAAGATACCGCCATGCCCAAGTTTTTCATCAACCGGCCCATTGTGGCCATGGTTATCGCGATCATCACGGTGATCATCGGAATTGTTTGTCTCGTGGGGCTACCCGTTTCCCAATTTCCGGACATTGTTCCCCCTCAGATCCAAGTGCAGGCATCTTATCCCGGTGCTGATGCCATGACTGTCCAGCAGGCTGTGGCCACGCCGCTCGAACAGCAGATCAACGGTGTGGATAATATGCAGTACATGTACTCCCTGAACTCCAGTTCGGGGCAGGCGCAGCTGAATGTCATTTTCGCCAATAAAACGGTACCTGTCACCGATCAGATCCTGACCCAGATGCGCCAGTCACAGGCGCAGTCCCAGCTTCCATCGCAGGTGACGAAACAGGGAATCAATGTGGTGAAGACCTCGCCATCTCCCTTGATCTGTTTCGCCCTTTACACGGACGATGATCGGTATGATGCCGTCTTTCTGGCAAACTATGCCTATGTCAATATTGTCAATCCGCTAACCCGTCTCACGGGTATCGCCAGTGTGACGATTTTCGGTGCCGGGCAGTATGCGATGCGTCTCTGGCTCGATCCGGCAAAGCTTGCGAACTTCAATATCACCACTCAGGAGGTCTTTGACGCCGTCAGTCAACAAAATACCGTGAATCCCGCCGGTCAGACCGGGGCTGAGCCAGTGCCGCCCGGTCAGCAGATGACCTTCACGGTGCGTGCGCCCGGACGGCTTGTCACCGAGCAGGAGTTTGCCAATATCATTATTCGTGCGGACAAGAATGGTTCAGTAGTTCGCGTAAGGGATGTCGCCCATGTCGAACTCGGGGCACAGACATACAATATTGCAGGTCGGTTTAACGGCCATCCGGCTGCCATTATTGCCGTCTATCAGCTTCCGGGAAGCAATGCGCTCACTGTTGCCGATCAGGCCAGGAAGTTGATCGCCCAGTATGTACCGTCGTTTCCAGCCGGATTGAAATCCACCATTGCCCTTGATACCACGCAAGCGGTGGTGGCAAGTATGCACGACATTCAGAAGACGCTCGTCGAGGCGATGATTCTCGTGCTGATCGTTGTTTTTCTTTTCCTGCAGAATTGGCGGGCAACCCTTATTCCTGCGCTTGCTGTGCCTGTCTCGCTGATCGGAACCTTTGCGCTCTTCCCACTTTTTGGCTTCTCGCTTAATACCCTCTCTCTTTTTGGATTGGTCCTGGCAATTGGTCTTGTGGTCGATGATGCCATTGTCGTGGTGGAGGCCATCGAACATCACATTGAGGAGGGGCTTGATCCCAAGTCTGCGGCCATCAAGGCGATGGAGCAGGTAACGGGGCCCCTGATCGCCACGGCGCTCATTCTTTCTTCTGTCTTTATTCCGACCGTCTTCCTGCCCGGGATCACGGGTGGTCTCTACCAGCAGTTTGCGCTGACTATTTCGATCTCGGTGATCATCTCGACCTTCAATGCAATGAGTCTCAGCCCTGCTCTCGGCGCGATGCTTCTTCGTCCCCGCACTGAAACCAAGGGACCCTTGGGAGCCTTTTACAAGGCCTTTAACAAATCCTTCGACTGGGGTCGCAACAGGTATCTCGGGGTTTGCGGATTCCTTCTTCGTAAGAGCTTTATCGGGGGAGCGCTTCTGATCGGAATGGTGCTACTCTCGGGTTTCTTTGGATCCAAGCTTCCACCCTCCTTCGTGCCGGAGGAAGACAACGGGTATCTGTATGCCTTCTCTCAGCTTCCAAACGCTGCCTCGCAGCAGCGAACTGATGCCGTTTCCAAACAGGTGGCGGATATCGTGCAGAAAATCCCGGGAGTTGATCATGTGACAACCATCGTCGGATTCAATCTGCTCAGCGGCGTGCAGACGACTTACAGTGCCTTCTATTTCATCACCCTGAAGCCTTGGGAAGAGCGTACCAAACCGGGTATGGATGCCTTCGCCCTGCTCCAGACGATCAACAAGAAAATTGCACCCGTTCCCGGGGCGATCAACTTTGCCTTTCCTCCTCCGGCGATACCCGGCATCGGTACCTCGGGAGGGACGACCTTCATTCTAGAGGACCGCCTTGGCATTGATCCAAAGTTTTTGGAAAAGAATTTCGGCGTCTTTATGGCTGCCGCGAAGAAACGCCCTGAAATCGGCGGCATGACATCTACTTATCTCCCTTCTGTTCCCCAGATCTCCATGACCATTGATCCTGCACTTTGCATGATGCTGGGTGTAGATCTCAATGAGGCATACAAGACGCTGCAGTCGTTTCTTGGCGGTGTGCCTGTGAATTACTTCAACCGCTTTAATCTCCAATATTACGCCTACATTCAGGCAGACGGTTCGAGTCGTACGGATCCCAAGAACACATCCCTCTTCTATGTGCGTAACAAGAACGGTGACGCCGTGCCACTCTCAAGTCTTCTTCAGGTGAAGCCGATGCAGGGACCGGAATTCACGATGCGCTTTAACATGTTCAATTGTGCCCAGATCAATGTGAACGGGGCTCCCAGTTTCAGCACAGGGCAGGTGATGAAGGCATTGGAAGAGGTGTTTAAAGAGACGATGCCCTCCGGCATGGGCTATGATTACTTCGGTATGTCGTTTCAGGAGAAGCTTGCAGCGGAGGGAATCAACCCGATGGCGATCTTTGCCCTCTCCCTGCTCTTTGTCTTCCTGATCCTTGCAGCCCAGTATGAAAGTTGGTCGCTGCCCTTCAGCGTGCTTTTGAGCACTCCCGTGGCGGTCTTCGGCGCTGTCATGGCTCTCTGGGCGCGTCACATGGACAACGATGTCTATGCCCAGATCGGTCTGATCATGCTGATCGGCCTCGCTGCGAAGAATGCCATCCTGATTGTGGAATTTGCCAAGGAGGAGGTGGAGCGGGGTCAGCCTGTGTTTCAGGCCGCTCTCGATGCCGCTAAGCTCCGATTACGCCCGATCCTGATGACAGCCTTCGCTTTCATTCTCGGATGTGTGCCACTCTGGGTGGCTACCGGTTCGGGAGCTGTTTCCCGAAGGGTACTCGGTTCGACGGTGGTGGGAGGAATGCTTGCCTCGACCTTGATTGCGATCTTTGTCATCCCCGTCTGCTTCTCATGGTTTGAAAAACAGAAAAAATCAGGGGAGGGGAATCAGCGGGAAGAAAGCTGAAAAGTCGGGAATTCCCGCCGAAGCGTGGTGCCCTTGCTTTTAAGGAATTTTTAACTTTCTGCTTTTAGTTTTCGGGATTTGTTCCCTAGCATCCGCCCCCTATGGACACACCTCCTTCATCACCCGTCGCGCCGTTTCCCCAACTGCCTGTGCCTCCGATCTCACGAGGTTGGGCGATAGCCGGTGGATTTGCCATGATCCTGCTGGGCTTCATTGCTCTTGGTGATCAGTTCGTCAGTACCGCGGCCGTGGCCACATTCATTGGGGTCATCCTGATGTTCGGCTGTTCGTTTCAACTGATCAAGGTCTTCACCATGCAGGGATGGAAAAATCATCTTTGGTTTTCGATAGTCGCACTGGCTTATGGCGTGGCCGGTTATGTCTTTATTGCACACCCCTTCAAGGCGGCGATCGCATTCACTCTCTTTCTGGGATGGGCGATATTGATCGGAGGCATCTTCCGTGCCTTTCTTGCTTTTAAGCTCCGTCATCACAAGGGAGCTGCCTGGATACTTTTCAGTGCGGCGATCTCGGTGATCCTGGGTGGACTCATCATCTCCCAGTGGCCTGCAACAGGCCTTTACATGCTTGGGCTTTTTCTTGGGGTAGAGCTGATCTTTGCCGGGGTTGGCTGGCTGGGACTGGGACTTTCAAACTCCAAGCAAGCCTGAGAAATATTTCAGAGTCTCACTATATCGTGAGTGAAGAGGAGGGCATGCTTGTCTCCTCGTGATGATGCACATCGAGGACTCATGCAAATTATTTTTCATCAACTGCAATGTATGACTTGAATTGTCATACAGTGCGGTTAGTAGTATCAAGTTTCCCCTCCTCCCTGCGGTGTACTTATCAAGCATCCATGAACAGAACTCTCATCACCAATTATAAAGCAGTTACCCTGCTCATAATGTGCGTGATGTGTTGCGGTGTACTTTATGCCGATCCCACCGAGGCCTCTGCCGATGATCTTTTCAGAACGGGAGCGACGGCATTCCAGTCCGGGGATTATGCGGGTGCTGCCAAGAGTTTTGAAGCGGTTCTGGCAATGGGTCCGCAGGGCGAGGCACTGGAAACCATTCTCTTTTCGCTGGCCGGTACCTACTACAACCAAAAAAATCTGCCTAAGGCCGAGGAGTACTTCAACAGGTTGCTGAAGGAGTTTCCTGATGGCAAAAACAAGACCAAGGCACTGATCTCGCTCTCGCAGATTCAGTTACAATCCGGGCGCAAGGAGGAGGCTGAGAAAACGCTGAGAAAGGCCTCCGAAGGCTCCGGCGATCTTGCTGCACGGGCCAAACTGGCTCAGGCCTCGATGCTTGTCGATGCAGGCAAACAGAAGGAGGCAGTTGATGTGCTCAGTCCGATGATTGCAGGGGGAATCAAGGATGACATAGGTGTTCAGGCCGCCATGGCCTTAACCGAGATTCAGGCGAAGCAGGGTAATCTTGACGATGCACTGAAGACGCTCGATCAGCTTCAGGCGGCTAGCAATCTGGTGGATAACCCACTTCAACTTGATATCCTTGCTGTCAGGATCGGAGATGGGTTGCTGGGGCACGGTGATCGGCAAAAGGCTCTCCGTATGTATGCCATCGTTCGTCCGAGGGATGTCGTCCTGAATCTTCAGAAAGACCGTATTGCGGCGCTGGAAAAACAGATCTCTGATAATCGTGCCCTGCTCCAAAGCGATCCCAAGGCGGTCATGGAGGTCAATTACACCAATGCCCGCTTGCAGGCTGCCGCTGACAGCTTGAAGAAGGTGATGGCTGATTTCGAAAAAATGCCCGACACACAGGTTGCGGTACGCATCCGTCAGGCTAAGGCTTACGATGAGCTCGATCTGAAATGGGAGACTATTCTGCTCTGGGAGAGTCTGCTTGAAAACAGCGACCCTAAAGTGCGCGAAGATGCGCTCTTCAGCATCGGTGCCTCCTACTGTTCGCTAGGGCGTCCGGATGATGCCGTGCCGGCACTTGATAAATACCTCGCTGAGTTTCCAACTGGAAAATATGCCTCCCAGGCGAATTACTTGAAAGGGGCGGTCGCCCTTGAAGCGGGCAATTTTGTGAAGGCCGAGACGGTTTTTGGAGAGTTGCTTGGCAAGGGGGACAACTCCGCCATCGCCGCCGACATGCAGTTTCTGCTGGCCAACGCCCAGTTTGCCCAAGCCTGCGATCCGAAGAATCCCAACACGAGCAAGTATGAGGGAGCGATCCTTAACTATAAGAAATATATCGATAAATATCCTGACGGAAAGTTTTCCGAGGAGTGCATGTATCGCATCGCACTCTGTTATTTCCAACTCGGGGATTACGGGAAGGCTCTCGATGCCTTTCAGGCCTACGAGAAGAAATATCCGACAGGCACGTTCATCGGTGACTCGGGATATCGCATCGCCCTCTGCTATAATGCGGCCAACAAGTATGACGAGGTGTTGAAGCGCTGTGACGACTGGTTGGCAAAATACGCCGGTCAGACAATGAATGCGGAGATTCTGGCCCTGAAGGGGGATGCCTACGCCTCCAAGGATCTGAACAAGGAATCCGCCGAAGCCTATCGGAAATCGGTGGAGCTTGGCGAATCAGAAGAGTTGCTCAAGTATTCCCTTTTCAAGGCCAACGAGCAGTATCAGAAACTCAACGAATGGGACGAGGTGGTCGAGATGTTCAGCAATTTCGTCAATAAGCATCCCCAACATCCCGCCGCTGTGGCAGCCGTCTATTGGGTCTCCAAGGCCAAGGTCAAGCAGGGCAAGGCGGAAGAGGCCAAGAAGTATCTTGCCGACAATATACTGATCAATATCAACGATCGCTGGAAGGATGCCGTCGAGCAGTTGCTCTCACAGCTTGCCCAGACCTGTGCGAAGCGCTCTCGCCCTCTTCTGATCCAAAAATCCTCCAGCACGGCTTCCCCTACCCAGACGACCGCTTCGGGTGGTGCATCCTCCGCGACGAATTCCGTTGCTGCTTCTGATCAGGCCACTCCGGCACCGCGTCCCTCCGCAACTCCATTGTCTCCCTACGATGCTCAGGCCGATTTTGAAAAATACCTCAATGCGTCGAATGTGGGGGCATCTCCTTTGGCTCAGGCCCGCCTGCGCTATGCCCAAGCCCAGCTTGCAGGATTTACCAAGAAGCCGGATCGTCAGAAGGAACTACTGGCTTCGATTTACAAGGACTTCACCGCTGACCAACTCAGTGCGATGCTGCTTGCCACCTGCGGTGACATCGCGCTTGAAAAAGGGGAGACGGATAAGGCTGAGGCCTTTTACAAGGAACTCATGACTTCCTTCCCAAAGAGTGATCTGCTCGAGTACGCCTACTACGGCATGGGTGCTGTGGCCTTGGCCCGTAACAAGCCCGATGAGGCGATCTCCTGGTTCAATGACGCCGTAGATAAAGCTGCCGCCGAGGCCAAACTGGCAGAGATCACCTACGGCAAGGGGCAGGCTCTTCTGATGCAGGGCAAGATGGATGAGGCCAAGAAGATCTTTGAACAGGTTGCCGCCACCAAGGACTGGCGTGGGGAAATCACAGCCAAAGCCTTACTTTCTCTTGGGGATCTTGAGGAGAAGCGAGGTAATACCGCAGCGGCCATCCAGTACTATCAACGCATCTTTGTTGCCTACCAGCGCTATCCCAACGTCGTGATCCCGGCATATCTCAAGGCAGCCGATGGATTCATCAAACTCGGAGCCCCCGACAAAGCGGCGGCACATCTTCGTGAGTTACTTGCCAATCCGAAGCTCTCCCTCTCTCCGCTTGCTGATCCTGCTCGCAAGAAATTGGAGACGTTGCCAGCAGCACCGTTGACTCCCGCTGGTGCAGCCGCTTCCCCTGCCCAAAAAAAACCATGAAAAAT
>CAIJRY010000254.1 GCA_903823215.1 uncultured Spartobacteria bacterium | reverse complement strand
TCTCCTCACAGGTCGGCTGTGCCTATGGCTGTAAATTCTGTGCCAGTGGACTTGACGGATGGAAGCGGCACCTTATGCCGGATGAAATTGTTTCGCAGGTTCTGCTTGCGGAGAAGGTCTCCGGTGAGCGGATCAACAATCTTGTTTTCATGGGGATGGGGGAGCCGATGGCCAATTATGCCAATTTTATCAAGGCCATCACGATCCTTAACGCCCCGTGGGGAGTGGGACTCGGAGCGCGCAAGATGACCGTCTCCACCAGTGGGCTCGTGCCTCGTATCCGAGAACTGGCCGATCAACCCCTCCAGATCAGGTTGGCCATTTCCCTGCATGGAGCAAGCGATGTGGTGCGGAGCCAGATCATGCCGGTGAATCAGAAATATCCCGTCGCCGAGTTGATGGATGCCTGTAGCTACTACTGCGAGCGTAAAAAGCAGATGATCACCTTTGAGTATATCCTGATCGAGGGAGTCAACGATGATCTTTCGGAGGCGCGACTTTTAGCAGAACGGGCGAGGGGACTTCGGGCGAAAATCAACCTCATCCCCTACAATACCGTGGAAGGACTGCCGTGGAACCGTCCCTCAGAGGCTGTTCAGGAGGAGTTTCTCTCGATCTTGCGGGATCGTGGTATCGCCGCCACCATCCGCCGTGAGAAGGGTCATGACATCGATGCCGCCTGCGGTCAACTCAGGCGACGAGTTTCTACAGCATCACTCCAGCCTCATGCCGCATAAAAGTCAGAAGGAAGCGGGTTCTACCCTTTTTCCATCAAGCCAGGAGTCTCGTGCTGAGCGAGAAGCGCTGGCAGTGGTCGTGATGCCTAGCTGAGCTGAACGGTTGTGTTCTCGTAAACTCCAGCCTTCACATTCTTCGGCACCCCATCAGTATTTTCAAAACTGACATCGCCACGAAGAACCACTCCGGCTTGAAAATGGATGGGCCCTTTGACAGTCAGGGATTTGCAGTCGATCAAACTCGGAACCCCTAACGCCTCAAGGCTGTCCACCAGCTTGTACTCATCGGAGAGCGTGACCACAGGTGGGACACCCTCTCGCGATGTGGCCAGACGAACTTGACCATCCTCCAGCACCTCATAGGCATCGGAACGCAATGCCAACAGATCTGCTGTTGTCTTCACAGGGGCAAATCGGCTTCGAGGCACTTGGATCGCTATAGCCCCGGCAAAGCACTCGATGGCGGCACCCATGGCGGTTTCCAACTGCACCACGGGTGTTGACTTCTTGTCTCGTGGATCGACTGTTTTGTTGTTTCTGATCATCGGTAACGGCAGTACGCCACCATCCGCCTGAAGTTGATTTTTCAGGAGATCGAGTCGAATCCAAAGGCTGTTGGTGTTGAAATAGCGGTGTCTTCCGATGTCTTGGAATACCTCCAGATCCTCTTCCGGGCATTGTGCCACTTCTCGCAGGAGGAGTCGTCCATCCGCCTTGCGAACCGCGAGATGCCCACCTTTGCGATCCGCCGCAGTCCGTCGCGTGACTTCCATCATGAAAGGCGCACCAGCGTCGGCAAAATAGCGCAGAATCGAAGGATCCAGAATCGCCCCCAGATTGTCCGAGTTTGAAACAAAGGCATATTTTACCCCCTCCGAAAGTAGTCGTTCCAGCCAACCGCTTCCCAGGAGTGCGGGATAAAGATCGCCATGGCCTGGCGGGCACCATTCCATTTGGGGATCGGCGGGCCATTCAACCGGTTTGAGGGACGCTGCATCAATCTTGGGGATCTGGTTCTGCATCAACTCGACCTCAGAGGCATCCGCCAGGCCATCGGCTCGGTATTTCTCCAGATGAGCAAGTGTCTCCGCGCTCGTGCTGAAACTGTTCATCAGCAGAAGCCGTACGGCTGTTCCACTCCTTTGGCGGAGATCCAGAATCTGACGCACCATCAGATCCAGGAAGTTCACCCCGTCACGCACCGCAAGCAGGCTTTTTGGCCCCTGCAATCCCATCCCTGTTCCAAGCCCTCCGTTGAGCTTGATCACCACGGATTGAGATAACAGCGAACAATCCGCAGTCGCACTCATGGAGATCTCCTCAAGAGAGGGGAGTCCTTCGGCTGGAGTGATTGCTTTCTCGGCAATCATTCCTGTCTCCTGACGAATCAGGGCTTCGTAATTGCGTCGAAAGGCACGGATTGCGGCATCTTCCATCCCGGCTGATGCCATTTTCTTCTCAAATGCTGTGAAATGTTCCATGAAATGTGAGGGGGTTCACTTTCAGAAATGCCTTGTCGTTGCTTGTTGGTCACGCAGAAAGTCTCTGATCAGTCATGGCTATTTCCGGCACGGCATAGATCAATCCACTATTGAGATGATAGGGTATCTCTGCCGCCTCTAGCATCATGCAGATCTCGTCGAAGCAACGGTGGTGAAATCCTCCGATGATTTCGGTCTCCTGTCCACGAACGGATTCGAGCCATTTATGAACACCTCCCTCAAAGAGCATCGGAAGAGCGATGGCCCCCTCCTTGATCTCTTTCCAGGCAAGAGGTGAGATCCGCTGAAACCGGGCAAGTTCGCCGGAGACCGAAAAAATTATCTGTTCCATATCTTTCTCGGAAATTTCCGCGCTATGGGAAATCTCCGAATCAAGCAGATGTCTCAGCGTGAGGATTGCAATCTTGCGCTCATCTCCAGATCGAACCGAGTGTGAAATCCATCCGAAGTTTTTGTGAATCATGCGGGCATTTTCGAGCGGTAGATCATGCTCGGCGCCCCAATGAAGAATCCTGTCCTGGGAATCTCCGAGTTCTTCACCATCCATCCAGAGGATGTCATTGTAGAGAAAATGCACCTCTTCCTGGTTTACTTCGGCTGCTTCCAACCGGGTGCGCAGTGCGGGTAAAAGATGTTCGAAAGCGTCGAGATACGCGGGCTGGAAGTCAACGCAGATAAGCATGAGTGGAGGGAAGCTAGCCCATTACATCGACATTCCTCAGAAAAATCTCCCCTGTTGATGCAAATAGTTTTGCATGACGCTAGAGATGTCCGATTACTCATACAGAATCGTTCTTGGATTTGTCTTTACGAAAATGCCATGATCCCAAGTCCATCTTATGAACCCACTCCAAACCCAGCCATTACTCGATCAAGTAGCCATCGTCACCGGAGCCGGGCGCGGCATTGGTGAATCCATTGCCCGTCATCTCGTTGAAGCCGGAGCTAAGGTTGCCGTTGTCAGCCGCAGCGAAGCCAACTCGTCCAAAGTGGCCGCCGCACTTGAGGCCATCCGTCCCGGTTGCGCCAAGGGATATGCCGTGGATGTGGCCGATTTCGATGCGGTGCAAAAGGTGGGGGAGCAGATTGTTTCCGATTTTGGCCGCGCCGACATTCTTGTGAATAATGCAGGCATTACACGCGATACACTGGCCATGAGGATGTCCTCGGAGGATTGGGATGCCGTGCTCGATACCAATCTCAAAGGGTCCTTCAACTTCGTCCGTGCCGTCCTGCGCACAATGATCAAGCAGCGCAGCGGTCGCATCATTAATATCAGCTCCGTCAGCGGACTCATGGGACTTGCCGGACAGACTAACTACGCAGCGAGCAAGGCGGGACTCATTGGTCTCACCAAGAGTCTGGCCAAGGAAGTCGCCAGCCGTGGCATTACGGTCAATGTGGTGGCTCCAGGCTTCATCGAGACCGACATGACGGCAGTGCTGAACGACGAAATCCGAAAGGGTGCTCTCGCTCAGATCCCACTCGCCCGCTTTGGTCAGCCAGAGGAGATCGCCTCCATCGTTGCCTTCCTTGCCGGGCCGACAGCCGCCTACATCACAGGCCAGGTGCTGGCTGTGGATGGCGGCATGTCGATGTAAATCAGCGAAACCAAAAGGCTGAAGCTGTTTAGGCTGAAGGCTATGAGACTTCTGAAGTCCGAACCGAAGCAATCATCCAACAACTGAAAACTGAAGTACAAACGAGCCAATAAGCCAGAGACTCTAAACCAAAAAGCCTACAGTCTAAACCGCTAATAGCCTCCCCATCTCCCATGCTTCTCTATCTCCTGCGCCATGCCGATGCATCGCCCTATCAGGCTGATGATTTCTCCCGTCATCTGACCGAAAAGGGTGTTACCCAGGCGAAGCAGGTGGGGAAGTTTCTGGCCGACCACGGAATCAAGTCTGATCTCATTCTGACAAGTCCGCTCCTGCGAGCGAAGGAGAGCGCAGAAATCGTGGCTAAGAAATTGGGGGGTGTCGATTTGACGCAGGCATCCTGGCTTACCTGCGGTATGAGACCCGAAGTCGCATTGAGCGAGCTTGCCGCCTACAGCCGTTTTGACTCTGTGATGATTGTCGGTCATGAACCCGACTTCAGTTCACTCATCGCTTCTCTGATCGGACTGAAATCGGGCGATGCCATTGATGTGAGCAAAGCTTCCTTGACGGCCATTGAGATCTCTCGCTTCACAAAGGGGAATGGGGTGTTACGGTTTTTCCTGCCAGTAAAAATCCTCTGAACACATAGACCCTATGAAGACTCTGCTTCTGACAAACGAATATCCCCCGCATATTTATG
>CAIJRY010000253.1 GCA_903823215.1 uncultured Spartobacteria bacterium | reverse complement strand
CTGCCTGTGAAGGCGCTGCACAAGGGCCATGTCTGGACTTGGGACTCCCGCCTCTTATGCTTCGCGCTGAATGTGCCGTAGATCGGAAAACATCTCATCCGATCTGGACCAACTTGAGGGGCCCAACCAAGCTTTCTCTGTTACAAAAACGGTCTCCTCTTTGTAACAATCCCTGTACCAATCCGCCCCCAAGAAAAGGAAACTTGTCTTGTCAGAAATAAGTGTCAGAGTTTCTGACGGAATGAAGATATTAAAAGAGACGCAAAGCCTTGAAAACAGGGTGATACGCAGGGTTAGGGCATCCAAGAATGGTTCTGTCTTCTCTGCCATGCACTTTCTCGATTTTGGTAGCCGTTCTGGAGTGGATCAGGCACTGTCCCGTCTCTGTCGGGCAGGCACCCTCAGTCGTTGCGGCAGGGGGCTCTACACGCTGCCAAAGAGTCATCCTTGGTTCGGAGAGCTGAAGCCGGAGATTCCTGCTTTAGCAAAAGCAATCGCCGCCCGAAAAGGGTTGGAACTGCGTCCTGCCGAGGCGGAGGCAGCCAACCTTCTCGGTCTCTCGGAACAGGTGCCCGCCCGAGCGGCCTTTCTCACGGGAGGAAGGTCTCAAAAGCTCCGCGTAGGAAATGCCACGATCGATCTGAGGGGGCGATCCGCCCGTCTGATGAAGATGTCTCCCACTCCGACTGGGCTGGTGGTGTCAGCCCTGCGTTCACTCGGAAAAGATCATGTTCCAGTAGAGAAGCTGGAGCGCCTGCGTCGTGATCTCTCGGAGAAGGATCGGCGCACACTGCTTCGGGAGCTGCCTCTGGCACCGGCCTGGATGCATCCCCATCTGCGCTCTCTGGCAATGGAAGGGAAGAACTCATGAACAGGATCGCCAAAGCTGATTCCTTCACGAGAGGGGCCGGATTTGAACAGGCCGCTGCTCGGCTGAATCTCCAAGCTGCCATCGTCGAAAAGGACTTCTGGGTCTGCTGGATGCTGTGGCTTCTCTTTGCTCCGGATGGATGGCCAGACTCTCTCGTTTTCAAGGGAGGCACGTCACTCTCAAAGGTGTTCGGGGTTCTGAGGCGCTTCTCCGAGGATATTGATCTCTCGGTGGCACCGCAGGCACTGGGGATCGATGAAAACATCGTCAATCAAGCTGACTCGCGGAATAAGGGCGAGCGCTGGATGAAAGAGATGGAGGGAAAGTGCTGTGCGTGGGTGGAGCAGCATCTGTATCCCTCTTTGGAATCAAAGGTGGAAGATATTCTCGGTAAGCGCCCCGCAGAAAAAGGGAAGTGGCTGGAATATGAACGGGATGTTGCCATGCACTCGCCCGTCCTCTATTTCAATTATCCCTGTGAGTTTCCAGAAGGCGATTCCTACATCCGGAGGCAGGTGAAGCTGGAGTTCGGATCCCTGACCGACCAGCACCCGACAGGTCGTCATCGGGTGAGTCCATGGCTGGTTGAGGTGCTATCCGATGAGATGCAGGAGATGGGCTGCGAGGTGGTAGCTCTCGAAATGGAGCGGGCCTTTTGGGAGAAGGTGACCATACTCCACGCGGAATATCATAGGGATGCCGATTCACCCATGCCGGAGCGGTATTCGCGTCACTATGCCGATGTGGCGGCGATGGCCGCCCGAACAGAAGCTCTCGCAGCCGTGGAAAATGATTCTCTCCGGAATCAGGTGGTGGAGTGGAAGGCGCTCTTCTTCGCCCGGAGCTGGGCGCGCTATGATCTGGCCAAGCCGGGAACATTCCGGCTGATACCTCCCGATAATAGGTTGCCCGAGTTGCTGAGAGACTATCAGTCGATGCGCGACATGTTTCTCGATCAGCCACCTTCCTTTGATAAGGTGCTGGAAATCCTCCGCAATCTGGAAAGCCGAATCAATCGTACCCCATGAGCACTGACCACTACACACCCTTATACCGACGGGTTCGACTGCTTGAGGGTGAGCAAATGACGTGACCTCGGTGATTTGAGCCAGTTGGTGTGTTAGTCTTCGGGTAAAACCAACCCAAAGACATGAAAGGCAAGAAGTACACGACAGAAGAGAAAATCCGTATTCTGAGACAGGCGGATGCCGGTGAGAGCATCGCG
>CAIJRY010000252.1 GCA_903823215.1 uncultured Spartobacteria bacterium | reverse complement strand
GGAACTCAATGGCGTCACGCTTTGGGTCGAACATCTTGGCTGGATGCTCCCTGCACCCGGCCAAGGTGCAATTGCCGTGGAGATGCGCGGCGATGATCCATCCATTCCCCTCGTCTCGGCCCTGCATGATGCTGCGACTGCACGATGTGTGGAAACGGAGCGACTCGTGCTCAGGCATCTTGGAGGCGGATGTCATCTGGCACTCGGTGCCCTGGCTACAGAATCTGATGGCCTGATCCATTTACAAGCGGTCTTTGTGCCGGAGGCGAATGCCTCGATCCGATCCGCTACTCTCTCCGCGGCAACCCCCGCTGAGGCAGCCCGATTGGTCGCGGATCAACTCATCGCTTCATGAAGAAGAAACCCGCCGAGGGGATCTGCTATCTCGTTGGAGCTGGGCCGGGCGATCCAGGGCTACTGACCCTGCGCGGGTGCGAGTGTCTGAGGAGGGCGGATGTGGTCATCTATGACTATCTGAGCAATCCCGAACTACTCCGCTTTGCGCCCGAATCCGCCGAGAGGATCTATGCGGGAAAAATCGCCGGACAACATGCCATCCATCAGGAGGAGACCAATGGGATGCTGATCAAATTCACACGGGCCGGCAAGTGCGTGGTGCGCCTGAAGGGAGGGGATCCCTTTCTCTTTGGTCGGGGAGGCGAGGAGGCGGTGGCGCTCGCTGCGGCAGGTCTACGCTTTGAGGTCGTACCGGGGGTGACTTCGGCTATCGGAGGGCTTGCCTATGCAGGAATTCCCGTGACGCACCGCACGAGCAACTCGATGCTCACGATTTTCACGGGACATGAGGGGCCGGGCAAGGATACCTCCAGCATCGATTATAAGGCCATCGCCTCGGCTCCGGGAACAAAGGTCATGCTCATGGGATTGAAAAATCTAGCGACGGTGACAAGGGAGCTGACCTGCGCAGGAATGTCAGAATCAACACCGGCAGCATTGGTAAGCAATGCGAGCATGGGGCGGCAGCAGACCATCGTCGGCACACTCGGCACGCTGGCGGAACTTGCCAAGGCCAATGAATCAGGAACACCCGCGATGGCGATATTTGGCGAGGTGGTCAATCTGCGAGGATCGCTCAATTGGTTTGAAAATCGACCTCTCTTTGGTCGTCGCATTGCTGTGACGCGCTCCCGCACTCAGGTCAGCGGTCTGCTGGAAGCCCTCCGTGAACTTGGTGCCGATGCCTACGAGTTGCCGACCATTCGCATCGAACCACCCCGCGAGAAGACGGCGTTTGTGGAAGCCCTGGCTGATGTGCGCAGCTATGACTGGATCGTTTTCACAAGTCCCAACGGGGTGGAGGCATTTTTCAATGCTTTCTATACTGCTTATGAGGATGCCCGCGAACTGGGGGGGGCGCGCCTTGCGGTGATCGGCGGCGGGACGGCAAAAAAAGTACGAGAATATCGTTTCGGCATCGATCTTATACCCAAGGAATTTGTGGCTGAGTCACTTCTCAAGGAATTTAAGAAACTCAATGTCGAGCATCTCCGCATCCTTCTTCCCCGGGCTGCCGGAGCCCGCGAGCTGCTCGCCTCCGAATTAGAGAATCTCGGCGCAATTGTTGATGATGTGCCCGTCTATGAGACCGTCCCGGAGAGAGTGGATGTGGCCGGTGGCATGAGGCGATTCCGTGAGGAGGGTGCCGATATGATCTCGTTTACAAGCGGTTCGACGGCGATAAATTTCATGAAACTCGGCCTGCCCATGCCGGAAGGGATCAAAACCGCCAGCATTGGGCCGGTCACTTCAGGAGAGCTTCGCAAACTGGGACTACCCGTTGATCTGGAGGCTCCGCAGCATGATATACCGAGTCTCGTGGAAGCAATCCGCAGGTTTTTTACAATATCAAACTAAAGCTGATTTTAACAATGCTCTGAACTTTTGGTGGCGCGAATCCCCTTCGGGTCGTAGAAAGAAAGTAGATAGGAAAACATATTATGCAAATTCACCTAAGCCCCCGTCATATCAAGCTCACTGCAGCCATCCACGCCCATGTGGCCGATAAGGTTGCACATCTCGAGGAATACACCGACAGCATCCTTGCCGCCCATGTCGTGCTGCTCTTCGACGAGCACCGTTCCAAGAAGAAGGACTATCAGGTGAAGATCCACCTTGCGATGCCCGGCCCCGACCTTCATGCGGAGGATTCGGAGGATGATCTTTACGCAGCCATCGATCTTGCGGTTCATAAGCTGGCCCAGCAACTCCGTAAGCGGAAGACCAAGATTAAGGAAAAGGCCAAGCACAAGGTGCAGGTTGCCAAGGAAGTGGAACGCCACGGCTACCGCCGCTAAAGCAGGATCCGACTAAAGCAGGGTGGTCGATTCAGAATACAAAGTTCAGCTAGAGGTTTTTGAAGGACCTCTGGATCTGCTGCTCTACCTCGTCAAAAAGGACGAGGTGGATATCTACGATATTTCCATCGAGAGAATCACAACGCAGTACCTGGCGTATCTGGAAGCATTCGAAGTGCTTCAGATTGAGGTGGCAGGCGAGTTTCTCGTGATGGCGGCCAATCTGCTCTATATTAAGAGTCGTACCCTCCTGCCCAAGGATCTGCAGATGCCTGAAGAAGAGGTTGAAGAGGATGATCCCCGATGGGAACTGATCCGTCAGCTTATTGAATATCGCAAGTTCAAGGAGGCTGCAGGCCAACTGCGCGATCGCGAGGAACTTCAATCCGCGCTCTTCCCCCGTGCCACATCCCCCGATCCCGCACATGCGCCGAATGTCGATGAGAACATGCTTATCGGAGATGTCGGCATCTTCGATCTCATCAATGCCTTCCAGCGCGCCCTCAGACGCCTCCCACCAGAGGAGAAGCAGGGGGAGATTCATGAGGAGACATTCACCGTGACCGACAGGATCAATCATCTCACGCGGATGGTTGATCGTGGGGTTGCCATGAAATTTGAGGAGCTTTTCAGTGCCGCCGTCTCCCGTTCCGAAGTGGTGGTGACTTTTCTGGCTATCCTTGAACTTATTCGGATGAAACAATTCAGCGTGCGTCAGGATGAACAATTCGGTGAAATCTGGCTTGAACGCACCCACCTGAGCGAAGAAGAACTCTCCTTTTCCGAAGATACCAATGAGTAATACTCCTCCACCCGATTTTCTCCCCGACGCCGAAGGTCTTAGCGGTACAATCTCCGAGGAATCCATCTTGCAGGGAGTTTCTGAAACAGAAGGAAATCCAGCCGAACTCCCCGATATTGTTCCCGAGGGGACACTCGCGGGCGATGTGCGCCAGGGTGAAATACCCCGTCTCTCACTTGTGATCGAGGCGATCCTCTTCGCCTCACAGAAAGCCGTCAGCCCCAAGGAACTGCTCGCCTACCTCAAGGGTTCTGCTTCGGCTGAACCGAACTCCGTGGCCAGTGCCTATGGACGGATCAAGGAGGCCGACATCAGGGAAGCTCTCGATGAACTGCAGGCCGAAGTGTCTGCCTCAGGCCGGGCCTACCAGGTGCGCGAGACTGCCACGGGATGGCTACTCAGCAGTGCGGCGGGATTCGCCCCTTGGCTGCGCGCCCTTTATCCTGAGGCCAAACCGACGCGCCTGAGTGCACCTGCTCTGGAAACCCTCGCCATCATCGCCTACAGGCAACCGATTGCCCGCGCCGACATGGAGGCTGTGCGGGGAGTCGCTGTTGACGGCGTCATGCAGACGCTTCTCGACAGAGGTTTGGTAAAGATCGCGGGCCGTGCCGAAGTTCCGGGGCGCCCGCTGCTTTACGCAACGACACAGTATTTTCTCGATCACTTTGGTCTACGCCACCTTGACGAGTTACCGAATGCCGCCGAG
This sequence comes from uncultured Spartobacteria bacterium, assembly GCA_903823215.1. Taxonomy (GTDB): domain Bacteria; phylum Verrucomicrobiota; class Verrucomicrobiia; order Chthoniobacterales; family UBA6821; genus UBA6821. The sequence continues at coordinate 62,736 of CAIJRY010000252.1, read as the reverse complement.
TTGCGTCATCTTCCTCTGCCAAAAGGACTTCCTGAACCCTCATCCCAAGCCGCCGATGATGAGGGAACCCCCGATTTACCCGGGGTCTCCGAAATTCCGATGGATGCGATCCCGGAGGGAGAGACACCTGCGCCCGAAACTTAGGAAAACGCTGCTTTTCATGAATCATCCCGATCCGCTTGAAGAGATACGCAAAGCCATCGACACCTTGGATGGCTCGTTGCTGGGTTTGCTCAATGAACGCGCAAGACTTGCCCAGGAGATAGGAAGGATCAAGGAGCGCTCAGGTTGTCCCGTCTATGTGCCGGGACGCGCGGAGCAGTTGATGCGACGACTGGTTGCACAAAACAAGGGCCCGCTTGACGAGGCGGCCATCCGGGCGATCTATCGGGAGATCATGTCGGCATCGCTCGCCTTGGAAAAGGATACTCTCATCGCCGTGGAGGGGAATGTCGCCGGGCTTACGCATCTCGCAGCAAAACAACATTTTGGTTCCAGCGTCCGGTATGGTTTTTATGATGACGCAGCGCGACTCTTCGAGTCCGTGGCACTTGGTTCCGCAGACTGCGGTGTGATTTCATTAGGAGAGGATGGCCCTGATGCAAAGATTCTGGAGTTGCTGGCCGACGAAAGTATGCCCGGACGAGTGTTTCTTTGCGCCCAGATAATTCTTAGCGGGGAGAAGGGGAATATTTCAGCCCGTTATCTGGTACTCGGCCCATCGCTCAACGCTTCCTCGGGCGATGATCAGACGGCACTGCTCATTCACCTTGATGATCAACCCGGAGCGTTGGCCAAGGCGCTGGATCCGTTCCGGGTGGACGGAGTCAATGTGCTCTCGATCCATAGCCGTCGTTCACCCCGTGGCGGTCTCCACCTGATGCTGGAGATCGAGGGGCATGTTGGGGAGCCATTGGTTAAGAAGGCACTTGAAACCTTGAAATCTGTCGGGATGAACCCCATGGTATGTGGCAGCTATCCATGCTTTCATTGACTCTTTCTGATCCACCCACTCATAAAATGGTCAACCCTCCCGTCACCATCAGCGTCGCCTGTTTCGACCGGATCGTCTGGATTCAGGTCGAGGGCAGGGGGAATTTTCAAGGGAGTGGCTCTTTAAAAAAATTCGTCCACGCGATGATTCAGCGCGGCTACAGGGACTTCATCATCGATCTGGCTGCCTGCGATCACATGGATTCGACCTTCATGGGAACTCTGACGGGAATCTCCCAGAACCTTCGTGAACTGGGACAAGGGAACCTCCGAACGCTTAATGTCAGCCCTCGCAATGTGGCTCTTCTGGAAAATCTCGGCCTCAATTTCCTTTTTTCGGTGGAACCGATGGAGGGCGAATTGAAAATGCCGGCCGAACAGGGGGCGGAGTTGATCGAACTCCCTTCGGAGACAGGCCCCGAGAAGGAGATCGTGCTTGCCGCCCACGAGGCGCTTGCCTCAGCCAATCCGGTCAACGCCAACCGTTTTCGGGATGTGTTGGAATATCTGAAGCAGGAATCGGGAGCGAGGCAGGGTGCTTAGACAGGCTCTAAGGGAAGAACGGATTATTTGGACCGTTTGCCAATTAGGGCTTTCAGAAGGCTCTTTTTGATCTGCAAATGAATGACTCGAGTGGTGCTGGTCTTCTTCTTCAATCTCGTTCATGGTGATGTCTTTTCATGATGCTTCAGACGATTGAGACTCTTGTCATCGCCCTCATGGCCCTTGTCATGGGAGTGCTTGGTTTTATCGTTTTTGGCTCCAACAGACGCGTTGGTCAGCTCAGAAAAAGCTCTGCGGAGATTCATCAGGAGGAGAAGCGTGTTTTTGATTTTTTGCACGGGCTGGGTGCAGCCTTTGCCGAGGGGGTTCCTTCCACTGAACTCAATCGTCTTATCGTCGAGGGTGGTACTCATATTCTTAAAGCTGATGGAGGAGCACTCTATCTGATCGACCGCACGGGAAATAACCTGATCCCTTCCTTTCTGACAAAGGGATGCCCTCCTCTTGTCGTCCTGCCTGAAAGTCTGACTGCCAATCTCGGAGAAGGTGTGAGCAATCAGGCCATCGAGAGCTTTCTCCGGCTTCAGGCTGTTCCCAGAGGTACCGCTCTTCTGGGAGCTGCCTGTAATTGGAAGGAGCCCCGGTTGTTGGTTGCTCCTCATCACGGAAAGGAATTGACGGAAGAGACAGCATTGTCCGCCCTCTTTGCCGCCCAGGGTCTGGAATCGGTCATGCTTGGGCCCCTGCATTACAGGGGCAAGTTACTCGGCGTGCTAGCGATTGCCAACGGAAGAGGCAGCATCCCTTTCCGCCACGCCAAAAAGGAGCTTTTTCAGGCGATCTTGGAACAGTCGGCCTTTGCCCTTTTCAATCAGGCCATCTATCTTGAGGCGGGGGAGAAGCACGCGATGGATCACGATCTCCAGATTGCCCGGGAGATACAGAAGATTCTCCTCCCGTCCGATGCGCCGGAGATTCCGGGATACCAGATCAGCGGACTCAATCTTCCTGCCCGCACGCTGAGCGGGGACTATTTTGATTACCTGCCAGTCGATGACGATCATCTCGGTATTGCGATTGCCGATGTCTCGGGCAAGGGAGTTCCCGCCTCGCTCATCATGGCAATGTGCAGGAGTGCTGTGCGGAGCCAATCCCGCGGTCATATTTCTCCCGCCACCGTGCTGAGAGCTGTCAACCGACAACTCTACCCCGACATGAAAGAGGACATGTTCATCAGCATGGCCTATGTCGTGCTCAACCGGCACTCTGGGGAGGCACTGCTAGCGCGAGCAGGCCATGATGCCCCGCTCTTGTACCGTGCGGAGACCCGCGAAGTGGAGCGTCTCAACCCCAAGGGAATGGCCGTGGGGATTGACAGCGGCGGGGTCTTCGATAGGTTTTGCACAGACTTTCCATTCCGTTTCGGGCAGGGAGATCTCCTGTTGCTCTATACGGATGGACTTACCGAGGCACTCGATGCCACAGGTAATGAGTTTGGCGTGGAGAGGCTGACCGGAGAACTACTGGAAAGCGCCCGCGACGGAGCCGTGGAAACCCTCCATCGACTGGCTCATTCAGTGCAGGCCTTCTCGGAAGGGAACCCGCAGCACGACGACATCACTCTCATAGGACTACAGAAACTCTAAAACATTCTATCGCAGCCTTGAAAAAAGAACACCAACCCCACACGCCCAAACCCGCCCAGCATCCTTCCGAGGAACCCGTAGATCCCGATGTCTCCACATCCCAGGATCATCAGGAAGCACCGGATCAAGTGGCCTCACCCAACCTGCAGGCAGAGGTGGATCGTTATCGTGACGCCGCCCAGCGGGCCGCCGCCGATCTTGAAAACTACCGCAAGCGCATGATTAGGGAAAAAGAGGAAGCGATCCGGTTTGCCAACGCCGGACTCTTGGAAAAACTCCTTCCGATCCTCGATAATTTTGAACTTGGACTCGAAGCTGCACGCGGAGATGAGTCGGCCAAGGGTATCGTCAACGGCTTTGCCATGATTCATCGGCAGCTTGGGGACTTCCTTCAGACCAGCGGGCTGCAGCCCATTGATGCCGTCGGCCAGCCCTTTGATCCTAAACTGCATGAGGCATTGGGTCATGAGTCCGACCCCGCTCAACCAGATGGAGCCGTCTTGCGTCAGCTTCGCCGTGGATACCGACTGGCAGACCGGCTTGTGCGCCCCTCGAGCGTCATCGTCAACAAAGCATAGTCTTATGGCAAAAAGGGATTACTACGAGGTACTGGAAGTCACCCGCACCGTTGAGTTTGAGGAAATCAAGCGATCCTATCGCAAGCTTGCCGTGAAGCATCACCCTGATAAAAACCCCGGGGATGAGACCGCTCAGCTACGCTTTCACGAAATTTCCGAGGCCTACGAAATCCTAGGCGATCCTGAAAAAAGAGCCGCCTACGACCGCTATGGTCACTCCGCATTTCAGGGTGGAATGGGAGGCTCCGGCGGCGTGCACGATCCCTTCGACCTCTTCCGTGAAATGTTCGGGGCATCGGGAGGATCTGCTGGCGGTGGCATCTTCGATCATTTTTTCGGTGGGGGAGGAGCGTCTCAGGATGGTCGTGGCTCCGATCTTCGCTACGATCTCAGAATCTCTCTGGAGGAAGCCTTTGCAGGGTGTGAAAAGGAAATCGAAATCCGTAAGCTCGACACCTGCGACACCTGCGACGGCTCCGGCGCCGCCAAGGGGGCAAAAGTCTCGACTTGCTCCCTCTGCCGCGGCCGAGGTCAGGTTGTTGCCTCAAGAGGCTTCTTTCAGGTTGCTCAGCCCTGCCCGCAGTGTCACGGGGCGGGACAGACGATCGACAAGCCATGCCGTGATTGTAACGGACAAGGGCGCGCTGAAAAAACATCGCGTATCAAACTCAATATTCCTGCTGGGATCGATGAGGGGTCACGCCTCCGCTCCAGCGGCGGAGGCGAGGCGGGCGCACGCGGTGGTTCCGCCGGCGATCTCTATGTTGTCATCCATCTCAAGGAACACCCCGTCTTTGTCAGAGAGGGAAGCGATCTTCATTGTCAGATACCGATTCCATTTGTGACGGCGGCTCTGGGCGGTGAAGTCGAAGTTCCCACACTCTCCGGCCCGGTGAATTTAAAAATCCCGGCGGGCACGCAGGGCGGAAGCGATTTTCGGGTCAAGGGTCACGGCATGACGCGCCTCCAGAGTCATGGAAAGGGAGATCTCCATGTGAAACTGGAGGTCGAGGTGCCCACCAAACTCAACCCAGAGCAGCGACAGGCATTACAAAACTTTGCCGAGCTTTGCGGTGAGGAAAATACTCCGATCCACAGAAGCTTCACCGAGAGAATCAAGGATCTCTTTAGTGTTTAGTGATCATCCAATGATTCCTACGAGCCCGGAGCAACAGGAGCATGACCTCCATGCACCCTTGAGATACCTACGGCAATTCGTTCGGCAAGGAGTTGCCTGAAGGCAGGATTTTGAAGTCTTGCATTCTCATTAGGGTTGGAAACGAACCCTAGTTCCAGGAGCGTGGAGGGTCGCAAATTGTGGTGGAGAACATAGTAGTGGCACGGCTTGACACCGCGGCTATGGGATCCGTAGCAACCTGAGATTTCACGCAGGATGTTTGCGGCAAAAGGAGCGGAGCGTGGATTGTAGTAATAGGTTTCCACTCCTGTGGCGGAGCGTCTTGATGCCCAGTTGCAATGGATGCTCACGAAGGCGGCATCGGGATTGGCGTTGGATATTCCGGTGCGCACACCAAGCGGAATGAAAATATCCGAATTGCGGGTCATCACGACATGGTATCCTCGTTCTTGCAGAAGCGGTCTCAGTCGCTGGGCGACATCGAGGGTCAGCATCTTCTCATCCATCCCCCGGACAGCATGGGCACCATGATCATACCCTCCATGACCAGGATCGATCACAACCGTTCGAAAACTGGCAAGATCAGCGCTGGTATCAAAAAGAGCACATCCCGGCAGCAGCAAGGCAGCCAGTACAGGGATCAAACGGAGAACTGCAGTACGGTATGAAATCATGGGCGGTGACAGAAGCATGACGATTTCGGAATCTAGGGAGTCCCTGAATAAATCGCAAGGTGCCTGTTGTAATAACCATTGGGGACAAAGGCAGAGATCATCAAGCAATGGCCGGGCAAACAAACCGGAAAGTTAATACCCATGACACAATCCATGAACAATAAACAAAATGGGTCATTTTGTCTCAAAATGATGTTGAGTATTGGGTTTTTCTGACTCATCCGTATCCCGGTTTTCTTAAGCATAAGAGAAGTAGAGCCGGTATGCTCTTTGCTGAATTCCACTTGGAGGTGGAAAAGTTCCCTTCCACGACCAATCTTTTCCAAGGCGGGAGGAGGTACGGTCGGAACGATTCATCCCGCCGGAAGAATCATAACACTATGCACGCAATAGCAAGATGGAATCCCTCAAGGGATCTTGATGAACTCCAGCATCGCATCACCAGCGCTATCGGTCTCCCAACCTTTCGCAAGGATGGGGAAAGAGATCTCGTAGCAACCGAATGGGCACCCGCAGTCGATATCACCGAAGATGATCGGGAATATCTGATCAAGGCAGAATTGCCCGAGGTTAAGAAAGAAGATGTGAAGGTGACGGTGGAAAACGGAATCCTCTCCATTACAGGAGAAAGGAAATTCGAAAAGGAGGAAAAGGGTAAGAAATATCACCGTATCGAACGCTCCTACGGCACCTTCACCCGCAGTTTTGGACTGCCAGAGGATGCCGATACCGAAAAGGTGGAGGCAAAATTCAGCGATGGAGTTCTTCATGTGCAGGTAGCCAAGAGCGAGGCCGCCAAGCCCAAGCACATCGAAGTCAAAGTGGCCTAGAATCCGACTAGGATCACGGAGGTGGAAATTTTCCACCTCCGTGAAGCGGGGTTAATGGGCAGGGCTTTATTTACCCCCCCATCTTTTTCAGCTTTCAAATTTCAGCTTTCAGCATTTCCCTAAAGAAAATCTGAGGAAACGCTCATTTATCCCATGCCTCCAACCTATCTCTGCCAACGATGCACGGCATGCTGTCGCTGGCCGGGATTTGTTCGCGTAACTCGGGAAGAGATTCAAGCAATCGCGACCTTCCTGAAGATGGAAGAGGATCGTTTCATCCAGGATTACACGCGCCTCAGCCCCAATCGCGGGGGATTGGCACTCATCGATCAAGAGGACGGTGCCTGCTTTTTTCTGAAAGGAAACGACTGTTCCATCCAAGCTGTCAAACCCCAGCAGTGTAAGGACTTCCCCAATGGCTGGAATTTTCCCGGATGGCGCGATCTCTGCAAGGCCATCGAGTTGCCGGTTCGCGATACGGCATAGTCTTCCATCAGGGAAATATTGCCCCCCCTCACATTCCTTCTTTGACCAGGCCCCCGGTCTCCGTTAAATCAGTGAACTGTGGGACGCCGCTCTAACAGAAACAAACGCCTTTCAGAGACCATGCTGCCTCCGGCGGGTGAGCGTGTCTTTCAGGGCATGGCTGTGGCTCCCGGGATTGCAGAGGGAAAAGTTCTTATCCATTTTCAAGAGGATGAAGTCGTTCCCTTCCGTGATCTTTCAGATGCCGATTTGGATGCGGAAGTTACTCGATTTGAAGGGGCTTTGCTTGCAACACGAAGGGAACTGCTAGAACTTCAGGAGCGCCTGAGCAGCTCCGCCGGTGCAGGTGATGCCAGTATTTTTGATGCCCATCTTCTGGTTCTTGAAGATCCCAGCCTCATCGATGAGGTAAACAAGGGGATTCGCCTGAAGAAAAACAATGCCGAGTTTGTTTTTCAAAGTGTCGTCCATCGGTTCATTAAGACACTCTCGGCAATCGATGATGCCTATCTGCGGGAGAGAGCCATCGATCTGGAGGATGTCGCACGACGGGTCATCCGGCACCTGCTAGGAAAGACCGGACAGCGACTCTCCGGACATGACCGCAATCATATCATTGTCGCGGATGAACTCACTCCCTCCGACACGGCAACACTCAACAAGGACAATGTAGCCGGATTCATCACCGAGAAAGGAAGCAAGACATCCCATACCGCCATCATGGCGAGAGCCCTCGGCATTCCTGCCATCGTGGGTCTTGAGGGAATCTGCGACAAGCTGGAGAACGGGGATATCATCCTGATTGATGGTTATAGCGGCAGGGTTTTTCTTAATCCATCGCCCGAAACGCTGGCTGGATACCAGCAACTCGCCGAGGAGAAGGAACACATTGAGGAGAGCCTGGAGACGCTTCGTGAAAGCGACTCCGTCACCCTCGATGGACGCCACATCATCCTCTCGGCAAATATAGAACTTCCCGAGGAACTTGATGATGTGGCCTCATGCGGGGCCGAGGGCATCGGCCTCTATCGCACGGAATTCCTCTATTTCAACCGGGCAACCCCGCCCGACGAAAACGAGCAATATGCCATTTATCGCCAGGTTGCGGAAAGGATTGCTCCTCAGAGCGTGATCATCCGCACCCTCGACATCGGCGGGGACAAACCGACCGAATGCCTCGATCTTGTCGAGGAAGAGAATCCGTTCCTTGGATGCCGTGCCATCCGCTTCTGCCTGCGCCATCCCGAAATTTTCAAGACCCAACTGCGGGCCATCCTCCGTGCTGCTGTCCACGGGAATCTCCGTCTGATGTTTCCGATGATCTCGGGTCGCGAGGAACTCCTTCATGCCAAGGCACTGCTTGACGAGGCAATGGATGAGCTGCGCGTCAGGGGAGAGGCCTTCCAAGTGGATATCGAGCTGGGAATCATGATCGAGGTTCCGAGCGCAGCGATCATCGCAGACCTGCTGGCCAAGGAAGTAAAGTTTTTCAGCATCGGAACAAACGATCTGCTCCAGTATTTGATGGCCGCGGATCGAGGAAATGAACGGATCGCCCATCTCCACGATCCTGCCCACCCCGCCGTGACCAGGACTCTGAAGACCATCGTCGATGCCGCACATGCGGCAGGCATCTGGGTGGGAGTCTGCGGCGAGCTGGCTGGCGACATCGAGTTCACCCCCTTGTTGGTAGGGCTTGGCATCGACGAACTCAGTGCCAGCGCGGCCCTGGTTCCCCGGGTCAAGAAAGCGATACGAAGCCTCGATGTTGCTGCTTGCGAGGCGATCGTGAACCACGCCCTCTCAGGCGAACGGGCTGTCGAGATCTATGCCCGCACCACCGGCTTGGCCCGTACACGTTATGGAGATCTTTTCTAATCCTTGCATCGATACTCAAGCATCGCGTAACTCTCGAACATGAAAAAACACGCACGCACACTTTTCCTCCTCTGCCTGATCTCACTTCCTGCCCTGACACCCTTATACCTCAAGGCAGCAGATCAGCCGGCATACGCGGCAGCTGCATCGACCCAACTAAAATACAAACTGCTGTCGGGATTGAAGCAGCCCTTTACCAACGACCTTCAGTTTCATCTCTCCAAGGGGTGGACTCCTGTGGGCGGCGTTTCAGTCACCGTATGGAATAACGATCTCTACTTCGCCCAGCTGATTTCGAAGAAGGCCGATTAGTAAGGCTTAGATAGCTCAGCCCGTTTTTTGCTAACAATCCCCTACTTTGTCAACTTGAGAATAAAGGCCGCAATATCACGGCTTGCTCCAGGGCGTGATAGGACCTGAAGGTTTTTCTTCCAGCGTTTCCATGTGGCCTCGTGGTTGGCAAAAACTTCCGTGACTGAGGCTGCAAGGGATTCGGGATAGTGTGCAGCAAGACGACCGATGTCGTGGCGTTCGATGAGTTCAATGTTCCCTTCTTCCTGTCCGGGAACCACATGACTGACCAGAATCGGGCAACGGGCAGCCATTGCCTCATGCACAATGGCACCACCCGCCTTGCCGATATAAAGATGATGGCCGCAGAGCAATTCCGGAATCTTGTCGGTCCAGCCGACGAGATGAGTCCGCACCCCGTCGATCACACCCGCAGCAACAATGGCTTCGTGTAACCCATGGAGCCTTCCGGTGACAACGGTGATCTCGACATTCGCCAATTTCTGCAACTCGCGAATTACTGCGATCGTGTGGGCTGAACGCGAGGAGGGGAGGTAGAGCAGCCTCTTGGCACCGTGAATGACGGAGTCCGAGGGTTTCAGTGAGGCAAGGCGCGGGGCAACAGGAAAACCGAGCACCTGGAGTACGGCCGGATCGGCCCCACCTTTCCGCAGCACTTCGGCGGTCTCTTCATCCGCAAGAAGAAACGCCTCACTTCCGGCCCGATACCAGGAAGAATTGATCGCCGTCGAATCGGTCACCATCGTGATCAGTGGAGCTAGGGCCGGCGCATGGCCTTGTTGGCGAAGTTGCCGGATCAGATAGGCATAAAGCGGATAGGTTGAAATGACGGCGTCCGGTTTGTATTCTTCCAGCACACGCCTCAGGGCATTTCGAAGACTGCCGGCAAAAGGCAGGCTTTTTTCCAAGCTCCCCGGTTTGTCAAGAACCGAGAAAATGGCGCTCCAGACCAAGGGATATTTGTTGATTGCCAGACTGTATCCGGCCTGTAGCACCTTGGTAAACCGAGGTACCGTCTCCTGATAGACATCGATGACAGATGTCTCGACGCCGGGATGTTCACAAAGTGCCTCCGCAATGCAACGGGCGGCAGTATTGTGTCCTTCGCCGAATCCGGCTGTGAGCAAAAGAATGCGGGGCATAGGAAAAGAAAAAAACTGAAAGCTAAAAGTTGAAAGCCGAAATCCTCAACAGATCACTTCATTTGGTAAAAAGATAATGCGAAACGATCCACTCTTCGCCCCCCCGATAGGCCCAAAGTTCGGCGCATGACATGAAAAAGGTGCGCCAGTAAGCACGCCACTTGCGGGCTTCATGACGCCCATAGGTCTTCTCCAGAATGGGCCGGATCGCCTTGCGGTTCACATCCATCGCATGGAGCCATGCCTCAGCAGTACGCGCGTAATGGGTGCCATCCACCCTCCAATGCTGCTCGATCCTAAGATCACTCTGATAATAGAGCAGGAGATCATGCGATGGCATCGTCCCGCCGGAAAAGAAATAGCGGGTGATCCAGTCCGAGGGATCCCTGCCCTCGAAGTGATAGGCGTATTCCCGGTGTGTGAAAATGTGGACGAAGAGCTTCCCTTCCGGCTTCAGCCAGCTTGCGAGGCGGTGCATGAGTTCCCGATAATTCTTCATGTGCTCAAACATCTCCACGGAAACCGCTCGATCGTAGCTTCCAGGCTCGGGAGCGGCGAATTCATTCATATCAGCCGTGATGATACGCACATTATAAAGCTCCCGACGGTGAGCCTCGGCTTCAATGTGCAACCGCTGGGTGTAGGAATTGGAAACGGCCGTGATGGAAGAGTTCGGATAATGTTCGGCCATCCAGAGTGTCAGGGATCCCCAGCCGCAACCAAGTTCCAGGATCTTCTGTCCATCCTGCAGCCGGGCCCGTTCGCAGGTGAGCTTCAGCATTTCCTCCTCGGATTCGGCAAAAGTTGTTTTCTCTGTAGGCCAATATCCGCTGCTGTATTTCAGTCGCGGACCCAGCACCTGAAGATAAAACTCGGTGGGCACCAGGTAATGTTGCTCATTGGCATCACCTGTATTGACGGCGATCGGCGAACCGTCCAGTTCGGCACGAAAAGCCGCAAATCTGGCATCACGCTCTTCAACATCACCACGGGCCTCCTCGCGGAGTTTTGCGGAAAGCAGATGGCGAATCCCCGAGCGGACAGCAGGATCGGGAATCAGGCCGCAGGAAAGCAATTTGTCGATGATGCTCATGAAGGATTCTTTGGAAACCACGGGATGAATGGGCTCGTCGTGCGCTGATAGGCACGATAGGCCTTACCACGAGATCGGAGTGATTGCTGCTCGGTATAGGGGATACCCGTCACGCGGAGCAAAAAATAAAGCATCACGACCGGGCAATAGAGAGTCGTCCATCCCCACGGCGCCGGAAAGGCAATGACAAAAAAGGCAACCCAGACGAGCCATTCAAAAAAGTAGTTGGGATGACGGGAATACCGCCAGAGGCCGGAGGAACAGACTTTGCCTCGGTTCGCCGGGTTGGCTTGGAAGAGGGCGAGTTGGTGATCGGCAAGGGATTCCCCGGCGATAGCAACTGTCCAGATCAGAAATCCAACGATATCCGAGACGCAAAGACCGACACGACAGTCGAAGTTAGCCAGGAGTACCGGAAGGCTGAGGAAAGCCAGCAGCAGCGCCTGGGCCTGAAAAAACCAGAAGAAAAAGAAATTCTCGTGATCCTTAACCCCTTTTCGCAGTTCGCCATAGCGCCCATCCTCGACGGGGTGATGCCCCATCACGCGCCTCCAAAGATGGAGGCCCAACCTCAGACTCCAGATCACTACCATCAACGTGATGAGATTTTGCCGGATCGGCTCACCATCCCCACAAATGCGGTAAAGTAGTGCCAGCGGCGCGAATCCAAGAGCCCATGCAATATCAACGATCCCGGCATTGCGAATGATCACGGAAATTTTCCAAACGACCATCATCAGAAGGCTGGAACAGGCCAGTGCCAGAAGAAAAAGATTGGAAGGATTCATTTTCCCTTCGCTATGCAGGCATTTGGAACTGGGCGTTCTCTGTGATGCCCGAGATCGTATGCCGTCGAGTAAATATCGAGATTATCCGGTCTAGTGAAAATGATCTGGGCCACGGAGATATGCCGCGTCCCAAATGCAGCCTCACAGTAACAGAGGTAGTACAACCACTTGCGGATAAACGGCTCATCGTAACCGAGCGCACGCACATCCGGCAGCACCGCAGAAAAGGTGCTGCGCCATTCCTTGAGCGTCCTGGCATAAAAAGGGGTCATATCCTCGTAATCGAGAAGATTGAGATCGCCAGTGGCATTGACCGCCTCGGTGATGCGACGCATCGAGAGCAGCAGCGACCCGGGGAAGATATGTTTTTGAATGAAATCAACACCATCCCGGAGAATCGGAAACTGATTGTCAGGACAGATAATCGTTTGGATACCAACTAATCCCCGTGGCGCCAAAAGATCGGATACCTGCTTGAAAAAAATCTCCACATAGCGATCGCCAACCGCCTCCAGCATCTCGATCGAGACGATCTTGTCGAACCGCCCCGAAAGATCCCGGTAGTCGCTGAAAACAACCTCGACCAGATCGGAAACTCCCTCTGCCTCCACCCTGAAGGCGGCCTCGCGGAATTGCTCTTCGCTGATGGTGACCGCCTGCACACGGCACCCGTAATGCTTCGCTGCATGGATGGCAAATCCACCCCATCCGCATCCGATCTCCAATACCATGTCATGGGGTGCAAGTTGAAGCTTGCGGCAGAGCTGATCCCATTTTTTACGCTGGGCCTCCTCCAATGTCTGGTTGGACGGATCATAATAAGCCGCCGAGTAAGTCATGGTAGGATCGAGCCAGAGCTTAAAAAAATCGTTCCCCAAATCGTAATGCTCACTGATGTTATCCCTGCTTTTTTTTCTGCTATTGGGGCGGAGAGCATGACCCAGGCGGTTCACCGCTCCGAGCAGGTCGAAGGCACCGCGTGATCCCGATTCACCCGTGCGCACTCCGGCCAGATAATCGGAGTTCAGGATAAACCATGCGATCGTTCGGGTCAGGTCGTCCGTCTCCCATTCACCAGCCAGATACCCCTCCGCAAAACCAATGGCCCCAAAGAAGACACACCGTCGGTAGAACCCTTCGTTGCAAACGGTGAGCCCTGCCTGAAGCTCCTTGCCAAGTCCTCCGAAGAGTCGCCTGGCCCCGCCCGGCATCGTTAATCTGAGTTCGCCCCGGCGGGCTCGCGAAAAAGCATCAAGCACCAGCTTGCGGTAGAATTTATCGGTCAGTGCCATGTGGATCTTGAAAACAGCAAACCTCCATAATGCCCACGCCGCCAAGATTTCGCCAGCTTCTGTTTTGCTGAAGTTTCATAGGCAAAAGGGTACTGCCGGAGCTCTCTTGGCACTCGGACTTTCCCCGAAAAAATCCCTTAACCCCAAACTCCTAATTATTTTTCAGGAGGGGTTCTGCCAGATTCCAGCATATCGATCAGAAGCGGATAGACGACGGCAATGCGCTGGTTGCTCTGATTGGGATCGATGAAATCATGGGGAATTTTCTCCTCTCTGGAAAATTCATAAGTCTTCACTCCTTCAGGCCTGAACGCCCTCCAGCGCGAGGCCAGTCTTGCGGTGATGGCGTTGTTGACAGCAAAATCGGAGGCAGTCGTCACGATGAGTATCGAGGCACATCCCGGAGGAGTTCGCTTGGAAGCATTGAGAACATCAAGCCCAAGCAGCATCATTCTCCCAATGCCATGCGTGGAATATCGCGGGTAGGTGTATGGGGGACGAATCATGTTTTGCTTCACGCGAGGATCCCACCAGAGGAAGACATTGGGCAACCTGACAACCAGATTGGCAAGTGGAGCAATGGCCCATTCAGGTAATCCCTTTGGGGCAAAAAACGGGGCGAGCAGCACCGTTCGATCCAGATCAGCACGGTGCTGCGCAAACCAGGAGGCGGTTGAGCCGTTTATGGAAAGCCCTACCAGCGTCACATGCCTGCCGAGCCCGTGCGCGAGATTCACTGCCTGATTAGCAGCTTCCAGCATACCCTGAGCGGTCAATCCGGAAAGCTGATCAGTCATCGTATCGGACTCACCATGTCCCGGACTCCGCACAATCACCACATTGTGACCACGTGCAAAAAGTTGGCGACCAAGCAGATCAAACTGCTCCGGCGCACTTGTCAATCCATGAAGGAAGACAAACACCTGCTCCGTAGGCTGATCGTGCAAATAAGCCCTGGGATGGCCCTCACGGGAGAGTGTCGAGGGAACAGAGGAAAAATGCTTTTCGAGCATGGACTTTGTTTCTGCATAACTCGCGGGGGACGGAACGAAAGGAGCGGAAAACTGCTCCTTCATCGGCAAGAGCGCAAGTGCCAGAACCACGGCTACAAAGAGGCCAAGAACGGCTGCCAGTATTTTAAATAATTTTCCCTTCGTCGGCTGGTTGGTCATGATATTTGAGTTTGGGTGAAATAGTGATACTGGAATTCCTTTCAATGAAAAGCTCTCTGCTCCGATGCGCCGTCATCTCCATGTCAGTAGTTTTGACGGGATGCGCCGGTCTCTCACATGGCCCTAAAATTTCGTCCGTCCGGGAAGGGGCTGTTTTCCAGGCACGCAAGTGGATGCGTGCTGCAAGAAGAGATGCCGATCCCCAGGGAGCCAGCCAGAAATGCCTTCCTGCGCTACGGCTTGCACTGGCTGATAACTCCCCGACGGCTGGCGATATTGCACGGTCGGCATTGACCCGATACGCTCAACTCAACTTCCGGGAGGGACACCTTGAGAATACCGATATTGTCGGCTGCGATGGCATCAACTACAGGGTGCGGCTCATTGCAGGGCGTCATGACTGGTCTCCGCAGCTGTTTGATCAACTCGACTTCATTCGCCCGGTCACGACCACTGCAAACACGCCGCTTCGATGGAACGGTTGGGGTGTGCCGGTCGTTGGCGTGAGCCATCCGGATCGGAAAAAGGAGCCCTTTGCCCCGCGACGCGGCTATCGCCTTCCTGTAACCATCGTGGCGGACACACGCTTGCACGGTCAAATTTGTGATATGGAGATTAGGTTCCTGAATCCCGAGAAAAGTAAATCCGTGAAGATTGGAGGGGTGAAACGCGTGGCTGCAGGCGATCTTGATGCTGCCAACCGGGCGACATTCCGTACCGGGAACCCTCTCTTGATCGGTCTTAAATGGCTCTTTGTTGTGGATCGGTTTTCTTATCCCACGCGGCTTGTCTTCACCCAACCTTATGATCGCAACAAGATCCCCGTGGTATTTGTTCACGGCCTTCTCTCCACCCAAGCTATCTGGGGAGGGGTTATTCGTGAACTCTCCTCAGATCCGACAATTCTAAGGCGTTATCAATTCTGGTTTTTTCATTATCCGACCGGGCAACCGATTCCCATTTCAGCCCTACAGCTTCGCTCCGATCTGCAAGCGGCGGAAGAGCACTACCGACCGAAGCATGGCATCATCCTGATTGGGCACAGCATGGGTGGCATCATTTCCCGGGCCCAGGCATCAAGTTCCGGCGGCAATACCATCCTGAATCAGATTTTTGGAAGACAGGCACCAGCAGTCCTGGCTCGCTTGCCTGGGAGTCCCCTCCTCCGGGACGCACTGATCTTTGAGAGGGACAAAAATGTCCGCCGAGTTGTGTTTATCTGCGTTCCCCACCGTGGCAGCAGCATCGCAACGGCCGGACCCATAGGGTTCGTCGTGGCCCTGATCAGGCTCCCCAGCAATATCTCCGCCCACTTCCTTGAAATGCGCGATCTGTTCAGATCGATCAACCTTCACCGACCTCCTACAAGTATCTGCGGCCTCTCGCCCCGCTCTCCCTTTCTTGAGGCATTGAACCGGCGCCCGATCGAAGTTCCCCACCATAGCATCCTCGGGGATCGCGGACGCGGCGATTCGCCAAACAGTTCGGATGGAGTGGTCCGCTATGAGAGCGCACACCTCGAAACGGCTGAATCGGAGTTGATTGTTCCCGCCGGCCACGGAGCCTACGGTCACCCATCAGCCATTCTGGAGATGAAGCGTATTCTGCTCAAACACGTCGGTGCACCCGAAAATTAGTTTTCAGCATGTTCTTCCAAGAAGGTATTCCGCAATTTCAATCAGCCTCACTCCCTTGTTTCCAAGGGGTTTGAGTGCCGCATGGGCCTTCCTTGTAAGTCGTGCGGCTTCCTTGTTTGAAGCCTCGATTCCGATCACTGCGGGATAGGTGGCCTTGGCGGCCGTGAGATCCTTGCCCGCGCTCTTGCCAAGCTGTTCACTCGATTGGGTGACATCGAGAATGTCATCGATGATTTGAAAGGCCAGCCCAAGAGCAGAGCCAAACTCGGTGAGGGATTTCAATTGCGATGGCGTGGCATTGGCGCTCATCGCCCCGAGGCGGAGTGGCAGCACGATCATGGCGGCGGTCTTGCGCTCATGGATGAAGCGGACATCGGAAATCGTCAGGGAATTTCCCTCAGCCTCAAGATCCGCAACCTGTCCGGCGATCAACTGTAGTGAACCGGCAGCAAGGGCGGTCTCTTCCAGATATACCGAAAGAGGATACCGCTTGGTCGGGTTGATTTTTGAGAGCAACCCAAAAGCCTGTGTCAGCAGGGCATCACCTGCGAGCACTGCGACTCCCTCGCCAAAGGCCTTGTGGGAGGTAGGTCGTCCACGACGCAAATCATCATCATCCATGCAGGGGAGATCATCGTGAATAAGCGAGTAGGTATGGATCAGTTCCACAGAGCAGGCAGCGGTGAGGGCTTGGGTTACCTCCCCCCCACAGCTCTCAGCCGCAGCAAGAACGAGAATCGGACGCAATCTTTTGCCTCCGGCAAGGAGGCTGTAACGCATCGCCTGATGAATCGTTGAAGGACGGACAGACGCAGCGGGGACGGCGCGTTTCAACGCAGCTTCGACCAGAGAGCGCTGCCTCTTAAGATAAAGCGAAAGGCCGTCGGCACTTTTTTTGGTGCTGACGGCCTTCCGGGAACTCATGGTTGACCTATGAAGGAGCTGAGAGACTAGAGGCTCTTGCAAAACTCCTCAAAGGCATCGAGTCCTGGCTTGATCACATCGAGTCCGGTAGCATAGCTGAAGCGAACCACGGAATCATCCCCAAAGGCGATGCCCGGAACGACTGCGACTTTGGCCTTGCTGAGCAGGCGATCGGCAAAATTAGTGGAGGTCATGCCCAACTTGGAAATGTTGGCCAGAATGTAGAAGGCACCCTTTGGCTTCACGGCCGTGACTCCGGGAATCGAGGAGAGACGCTCGAAGATATATTCACGGCGGATATTGAACTCCTCGCGCATGTCGGCCACACATTGCTGGTCGCTGGTGAGAGCGGCGAGTGCCCCCTTCTGGGCAAAGGAGCAGGGGCCCGAGGTGCTGTGGCTCTGGAGCGAGTCGATGGCTTTGGCGATCTGCTCGGGAGCACCGAGATAGCCGATGCGCCAACCGGTCATGGCGTAGGCCTTGCTAAATCCATTGACGGTGATGGTGAGATCACGGGCCTCTGGGGTGATCGAGGCAACGGAGACATGCTCGGCACCATCGTAGGTGAGGCTTTCGTAGATTTCGTCCGATAGAATCATGATCTCTTCATCCGCGGCGACTTCAACCAGAGAGCGCAGCTCTTCGCGGGTGTAAACCGAGCCGGTAGGATTGCCTGGGGAGTTGATGATGATCATCTTGGTGCGGGGGCTCATGGCCTCCTCAAATTGCTCCGCGGTGATCTTCCAATCATTCTCCTGCGTGGTTTGAACGATCACCGGTTCGGCACCGGCAAGACGCACCATCTCAGGATAGCTGAGCCAGTAGGGGGCGGGAATGATGACTTCATCCCCTTCGCCGCAGACAGCGAGAATCGCGTTGAAACAACTCTGCTTGGCCCCGTTGCTGACAATGATCTCGCTTGGCTTGTAATCAAGCCCGTTGTCGCGCTTGAATTTCTCGCTGATCGCCGTGCGCAGCTCCGGCGTTCCGGAGCTGGGAGTGTATTTGGTAAAGCCTGCATTCAGGGCATCAATGGCAGCTTTTTTGATGTGTTCTGGCGTGTCGAAGTCGGGTTCTCCGGCTCCGAATCCGTAGATGTCAACACCCTCGGCACGCAGGGCCTTGGCCTTGCTGTCGATGGCGAGGGTGAGGGAGGGAGTGATGTCGCTGACGCGGGTTGCAAGATCCATGGGAAGGGTGTTTTTGGTGGTTTGGGTGTGGAGTGTTTAGGGAATTCCTTAGATAAGCGCGGCGGCGATTTTCGTTTTGAAATCGTTTTCCTCAAGTCGGATGATACCGGTCTCGCGGGCGACATTTTCGACAGAATCGGAGGCGTGAGCCCCGTTGATCATGATGGTGGTGCCGAATTCCTTGCGGATCGTACCGTGCGGTGCCTGCGAAGGGTTTGTTGGTCCGAGAGCTTCACGGATTTTGGCAACCGCATCCGGCCCCTGATAAATCAGGGCCACGCAGGGCTGACTTCCGGGAAGCTGCTTCTCCTCCGGTTGACAGTCAGAGGGACGCTTGCCGGACATGAATGCGATGATGGACTCCCATTGTTCGCGACCATCGGGAAGCTTTTTAACCAAGAAATCGAGGACGGGACCGTAGAACTCCTCACCCTGTGCCACGGACATGTGAAAGGGCTTGAAACCGACCAATGCTAGACCGGTCCGGGTCAGCAGATCGATCACACCGCCGGGGCGGGTATTCGGGAAGGCGAAGTTGTCCGGTTTGATAAGCACCAGGGTTTTTTCCAACACCGTGCCAGCAGGAAAAGTAGCCGAGGCATCCAGGATGCCCCCCTCTGCATCGGATGCAGCAGCGAGGAGTTTGAGACCGGCTTCAGCCTCGTGAAGCGAGCCCGGGGCAATCACTCCCGGCTCGAAATAGAGTGTCTTGCCTCCTTCTTCAACGAGATCACCGAAAGTATCCCGTAGCGTTTCACCACGACCATTCATCGTGGTGTCGTCCCCAACAATCGACGCTACTTTCGACACAGCAGCTTCACCCTGAAACACGAGCACAAGTGACTGTGCACCAAGAGGAAGGGATCTTAAATAGGAAGCTGTTTTGCTCTGTACCGGGAGAGTGGCTGCAAGCTGTTCGAGTAGAGCTCTCGAGGGAGCAAAAATACGCCCTGTTGTGAGATCGAGCCCGCTGCGCGAAATGAGACGGGCAAGGATACCACCCGTGCGCCCCTTGCGAAGGGCTGCGGGAGTAATGACTGCGTAGGTAAGTTGAGTGGCCATGAAAATTCTGTCGAACAATGCTGTTAAAAGAGTGCTGTTAAAAGAGTGCTGTTAAAAGAGTGCTGTTAAAAGAGTGCTGTTAAAGGGGTATAGCCGCCCGATGGACACGGCTTCATTGCACCAAAAGCTGCATTTGGGGTGATCCTAGGCGGACGGAAAGGGTAGAAGGGCAGTCGTATGGAGTCAAAGTCTCTCTCTGATGCAAAGGGGAAGCATCCTTACAGTTTCTCCCATCTTTTTTAGCCCGGTGAACCTTTTTGCTGCCTCGTTGATTCAAACTCCGCTTTCCACACCTCGACACGGTCAGCGATGCGTGACTCCGCACCAATTCGCAACGGCGTGTAATAAATGCGCCCTTCGGTCAGGTATGCCTGGGGCACATATCCCCCTTCATAATCATGGGCGTATTTGTAGCCGACTCCATGGCCAAGTTTTTTTGCACCGGCATAGCCCGTGGAGCGCAAATGACCCGGCACAGCAAGGGTACGCCCCTTCTCCAAATCCTCCTCGGCTTTTCCCAGCGCCGCATAGGCACTGTTGCTCTTGGGGGCGGTCGCCAGATACACCGTGGCATGTGCAAGGGTGATCCGTGCCTCCGGCAACCCCACAAATTCAACCGCCTGCTGAGCGGCAATCGCCAACGGAAGGGCCAACGGATCGGCAAGCCCGACATCTTCACTCGCAAAAATCACCAGTCGACGCGTGATGAATCGGAGTTCTTCCCCGGCATGAAGCATCTTGGCCAGCCAATAAAGGGCCGCATCAGGATCGCTGCCACGCAGACTTTTGATGAAAGCACTGATCGTATCGTAATGATCATCACCGGTTCCATCATAGACGACGGCCTTTTTCTGGATGCTTTCAGCAGCCACCTCCAATGAAATTTGAATCCGTCCCCCGACATCATAGGGAGTCGTACGCGCTGCAATCTCCAGCGCGTTGAGACACTTGCGGGCATCGCCGTCGCTCACCACGGCAAGATGAAGCGCCGCCTCGTCATCCAAAATGATCGGCAACTCGCCAAGCCCTCGCTTGGTATCTGCCACCGCACGGTGCTGAAGCAGGATAAGATCCTCAACCGTTAATGGTTCAAGTCGGAAAATCTGGGATCGGGAGACCAACGGGCTGTTGATGGAAAAATAAGGGTTCTGCGTTGTCGCCCCGATCAAGCGCACCGTACCTCGTTCGACATCGGGAAGCAGGGCATCCTGCTGTGCTTTGTTAAAGCGATGAATCTCATCGATGAAAAGTATTGTCCTGCCACCTTTGCGCGCCTCTTCCGTCGCTTCAGCGATTGCTTTTCTAATATCCGCAACTCCTCCCTCCACCCCACTCAATTCGAGAAAGCGACTCTTTGTACGACCGGCAATGACACGCGCCAGACTTGTCTTACCAGTACCCGGAGGCCCGTAAAAGATCACCGAAGAGAGCCGATCAGCCTCGATGGCGCGCCGAAGCAGTTTCCCTTCACCCAGAATATGTTCCTGTCCGACATATTCCTCCAGGGTGACGGGCCTCATCCGTGTAGCCAGAGGAGCGTCTGGCGGGAGCAGTATATCACCTCCCTTTTCCGCTTTTCCAAATCCACCGAAAAATTCCTGCATGAATTTGACTATGGAGCGGGTGCATTTCGCTGGCAAGGCAAGCTCCTCCATTCCATGCTTGGCGTCATGAAAACAATCCTTGCAGCGATTGACCTGAGCCCGATCACCCATAAAGTTGTCGAAGGGGCTGGGCGCCTCGCTTCCGACCTTCATGCAAAACTAATCCTCTTGGCTGTTCTTGAACCCGTTGCGGCTTATGTACCCGTGGGGGCGGCCATGGATGTCATTACGGCTCCGATGCCGATGGAACCACCGGATCAGGGGAGTGTCAAAGAGCGCCTTGAATCCATTGCTGCTCCGCTGCGCGCTGCCGGACTGAGCGTGGAGACGGTCGTTTCCGTTGCCCTTCCATCGGAAGAAATTCTGGATCAGGCCGGATCAACCGGGGCAGACATGATCGTTCTCGGCTCCCACGGACATGGGGCACTCTATCATCTCTTCAGTGGAAGCGTGGTAACATCAGTTCTCGAAAAGTCCACCCTCCCAGTCACGGTAATTCCTGTGCGTGGAAAGTAGGGTTCTCACGGATACAGGGAATGCATTAGAAGGGAAGGAGGCCTTCGAGATCTGCTCGCTGACTTTCAAAATCTGGCTTTTTCTTCCCCCGTCTTATTTATCTCCTTTATCCCTGTGAGTTATTACTCTCATGCGTATTCTCTTCACGAAGCTCCGCCACATCGGCGATAATCTGCTCATCACGCCCATCATTGTGGCGACACGGCAGAAATTTCCTAAAGCCGAAATATGGGTTGCTGTTAGGCGTAGTACCGAGGGGATTCTTGCAGGGTGTCCCGAAATTGACCGAGTGCTCGCGACTGCCCGTCCCGAAGAAGGGAAACGCACATGGGGCGAGTTTGTAAGCGATTTGGGAACTCTTGCAAAAATCATCGGCACGCCGTTCGACTATGCCTTTGAACTCGGCGACAATGATCGAGGAAGAACCCTTGTTACCGCCTCGCAGGCCCGCGTCAGAGCGACTCATGCGGGTGATGTCGAACTACTCAAGCCCGCTTGGCGCCGCAGCTTCACGCATGTCGTGGAGACAGACCGCGACCTGCTCCATCAGGTTGAGATGGATTACATGACACCACGAGAGGTGCTTGGATTGCCCGAGGAAATTCCACCGCTTCGATTCGCCCCCTCGGCAGCAATTCCCTGGAAAGGGGCCTCGGAGCTGCAAGAAGGCTTCGCCGTACTCCACGCAGCGACGCGCTGGCATTGCAAATCATGGCCGCTTGACCTGTGGAAGGAGGTACTGAAGCGCATTCTGGAATTTACCCCGCAGGTGCTGGTAAGCTGCGGGCCGTCGTCCTGGGAGATCGCCGGGGCGGAGGAGTTATGTACGGGCTTTGGTAACCGGGTCATGACAACCGGAGGTCGTGCATCATGGCGGGAAATGGCCTGGATTTTTTCGAAGGCCCGTTATTATGTGGGCGTGGATACAGCAGCGATGCATCTCGCCGCCGCGATGCAATGTCCGATTGTCAGCCTCTTCGGTCACAGTGTGGCGGGACAATTCGGTCCATGGAAATGCCCTCACATCATGGTCGCGCCTGCCGGCAGGAAACGGGGTGAATCAGGCGATGTGGCTGAGGGCCTCCCTGACAACGACCGAATGCTCAGAATCTCCGTCGATGAAGTAGTAGAGGCGTGTCAGCGCATTTCTTCATCCGAACAAGTGATGCAACCCAACGCAACTATCTGCTAAAAACTCAAGTCCCTGGGAATTCTCTCTGCCCTATCGGAGCGAACAAACACTTCGATATTACCTCGTTTGTAGGCGAGTTTGTAATTCACTCTGATGTAGTCATAGGTCTGAGCCGCCCAGATGCTGAATCTGGACTGCTCGGTGTTATTGACCTCCCAATCTGTGATGACGAAGGCCGTGGGATGATAACGGGAAATTTTCTCGACCTCTTCCTTATAAAACCGCTCGGGGGAGATCATGACATTATCGATGTAAAAATTGTATTCATACGACGGGCGGTCCGTCATGAAGTTGATTTCGGGATTGTAGGGGTAACAAATCAGATATTCTTCCGGCGCGGAAACTGCCGTAATGATCCGATAAATTGCCGAGGCGTCACGAAACTCGTCCGGCGTCAGTTTCACATCGACACCGTTGGCAGCACGGAACTCGAGTCGCTTGTTCAGTCCCGCTGCAATACCACCGCTCGATTGAGACTGAAGGGCATTGATACAGTAGAGAAGAAGAAGCAAGGCCGAGAGGAAAAGCCCCAGTCCTAATCCCAAGCGTCCCAGCCTGCTTGCATACCTCCAAGCGGTCAGTCCATAAGTCATCGCTATGATACTAGTCAATGTCATCGGCACCATGAACTCGCTGAGATGCACCATGTCTGGTCGCCAAAAAAAATACTGGGGAAAGAGGGCAAGCGAACATCCGAGTGATGTCAGTAGAATCAATGAGCGATCCCTCAGGAAATCATCCCTACGAACAAGCGCAATGATCCATCTGCCCACCGAAGCAAATCCGAGCATGATGGCGACCATGACCGGAAGGTAGATGTTGATCGCCAGCATTTTGTCCCGGGCTGATCCGGAAAAAATGGATCGACGGGCAAGCGGTGTGTTTACCGGCTTTGCTTTGATCTCCTCATGGGCAGGCTGCGTCTCAGTCATTGCAGTGGCTGGCTTGCTGGATGGAACAGGCTCCACAGAGGTCGTCGGAGTGTTTGCTAGCCTGGGTTGATAACGAACAAAGGCAGTGGATTGAGCGATTGTATCGACGAGTTTTCTTCCCTGAGAGCCGATCATTGAGGGCCACTGCTGATATTGGCCCACGAACTCTGAAGCAAAGCCACGCCTTGATGCATCGAAATAGACCGGGAGATGCACAGCGAGGAAGCAGAGCAATGCAAGCAATGCACCGATTACCGCTATTCTGGCATGAACAAGAAAATCCCTGCGCCCTATTGGAAAGGTGATGATCAAGCCAAGCCAGACACAGCTCAGAAAGAATCCGACATCAACCCGGATCAGCCAAGCGATGGCAAGCGTCCCCCCACAGCAAGCCATCCAGAGCAGACGGGATGACGGCGCTCGGGGCTTTAACAAAAAGGCCGACAAGAATGTCGCCATGTTCAATACGACAATGAAGGCCATGTAATTCCTGAACATCTGCCCGGGAATCATTATGACCAAAAGTCCCCCGAGAAACGCCGCCACCGCACTTCCGGTACAGAGCCGCACCAATCTGAAGGACATCAGCCCTGTCAGCGTGCAGAGAATGAGGAAAAATACGCGGAGCGCTGTATAGCTCGGCCCGCACAGCTTGAAAATCGCGACGATCGGATAAAACCAAAACAGGTTGTATCCCAAAAATGTGTCGATGATTGGCCTTTTCCCATCCAATAAGCGCAAGGCCTGCATCCCTTCAACCCCTCCTTCGGCAGCTGGATAGAGGCCGGCCCGGTAATACTGCCCGTAATAGATGAGAGCGAATCCCAACAGACACCATGCACCCCAACGGCTGAAAAATCCGTTCATCGTTGTTTTACAAATCCCGACTGCAAAGGAATCGGAGTTTGAGGCCGAGGGCGTAGGCTCCCCGGTGCATCCAGCGGGAGAACTCGTTTCCTATTTGGTAGGGGTAGGTTGTGCGCCAACGCTCCGCAGTGGACAGGCGGGGCTGGGAGTTTCCTTGGATATCACTCGTAAATTTTTCCTCCGTCTGTGAGATGGGAAATGGAGAGACGGAAACCGCTTTTAATCCGAGAGGCCATTCGCGGTCAGCAGCATGATCCCAGGGAAGCCACATCGGGACCAACCCTGTTACGAAAACCTCAGCCGCCTTGCGATCCAAAATGTAGGCTCCGCATCCTTTCAACCGCCCCATCTGCACATTGAGGGAGTATCCCCGGTTGAGCGAAACAACCTTCCATGGAGTGCCTCCCGAGAGTCCTGTCAACCGGACAATATTCCAGGCGAAGGAGGTCTTCATGAGTGCTGTCAGCAGAGTTCCCGTGTCCGACTTGGGATGGAGATCATCCTCGCAGATCATGGCATGAGTCTCGGAAGTGTCCAAAAATGCACGGATTGCCTTGATGTGACTCAGGTAGCAGGCGACTTCATAAATATTCACACCCCGACCATGGGATCGACGGAAGCGTTCTTGGTCAAACTCAGGAATCGGCAACTGAAGAGACTTTCCTGAAATCGCGGCAACGCGCTCCACTTGAAATGGAGAGCCCACAAATGCCTGCTGCATATGAACCCAACGCTCCGGCGCGCTCTCCAGATTGATCACGAATGCTTTCATTGCTGGGGCACTCGGGGCGCGAAGACTTCAGCGCTTCCAGAATGGAACATCATTACCACTGAATGCCGAACAGGATAATCCCTTTGGGCTTTTCAGGTTTGTCAGGATCCCAGCTGACACTCTCACTCCCGTCACCGTATCTGGCTGGTGCAAGAGGATTGATCATCTGAAGTGGCTTTTTCGTATTGAAGGCTTGCGCCACGATTCCGGTGATATCGAAGGGGGCGGGTTTCTCTACCGGGGTCGTCTCAACTTTGGGACGGGTGGGCCGCGGAGCTACGAATCCAGCATCCGGATTGACCTGCTGTGCAGTCAGTGCTGGCAAGAGAAGTGCCGCCAATACGAAGTAGAGAGTAATAAAGTGTAGATGGCTCTTGCCGTTCATGAATCAAATCCTAGCTCCTCCAACCGATTTTGGGCAAGCCTCCCGCATGAGATTCACCTCTTACAGGCTCGGGTGAGGAATCCCATGAACCCTATATGTTCTCAACGGTTCTGGAGTATTTGTTTGAGCGTGCTCAGCAGCAGATTCGGACTGAAGGGTTTGGTCATGAAGGAGTGGATCTGCAACCCCTCCGCATCCGTGCGAATATGCGTCTGATCGCGCGCTGTCAACATCACGACTGGAATAGAGTCCCCAAAATCAAGCTTGCGGATCTGGCGAAGTGTCTCAACTCCATCCATGTCCGGCATCGAAAAATCCAAAACCAAGGCATCGGGAGCTCCTATGCTTTTGATATGCTGGATCGCTTCGGCACCTGATTTGACCCAGGAGAGTCTGGCCCCAAGCGGTCGGAGGGTTGCCTGCAGGACTCGATACATGAGTTCCTGATCGTCAACGATCAGGATATGGGGAGTGTGTGGTTCGCTCATTGGGTGCGGGAAACGAGGATGATGGTACGGTCGTCGGAGGGGGGACGGGTACCTGAGAAGCTTGCAGCTTCCTGAAGTAATTTTTCAACGGTTTTGCGCGCGGAAAGCAGGCGGGATGTGTCCAGCGACTGTCGAACCCGTTCTATTTCAAACATGGATTCATCATCACCAACCGCCTCAATGATTCCATCGGTATAGAGCAGAAGCCTGTCTCCGGGCTCAAAGGGGGTGGTTTCGGAAGGATAGGTTATGTCGGGAAAGATTCCAACCGGAATTCCCTTTCCTTCAATTTCGACAATACTCCCATTGGCCCGCTGCAACATCAGGGAAAGATGGCCCGCACTGGTCGTGCGAACCTGTCGGCGGTCGGAGGAAATCCAGACGCAGACGATCGTAATGAACATCTCCAGCTTGATCAGATCCTTGCACATCAGCTGATTGATCTTGGTGAGGATCTCCTCGGGATGCATCACATTCGAAGCAACAACGGCGTGGAGATTGGTGCGCAACATTGTGGCAAGCAGTGCCGCAGGCAATCCCTTGCCCATGACATCGGCAATCACGCAGAGAACGGACTGATCCGGCAGGACGATGATGTCGAAATAATCACCTCCGGACTGAAGTGCGGGACGGCATGTGCCATAGAGATCCAACCCCGGTATGGGCGAGAAAGTCTGTGGCATCAGGGATAGCTGAATCTGCGCCGCAATTTCCAGATCACGCAGGGCGAGTTGTTCAGCGGCCCGTTGTTTCTGAAGTTCACCCAGGGCAACAATGATTCCAAGATACTCCGCGACCATTCGGGCCACCTTGAGCTTGCCTGCCACGAAGTAAGGGGCCGGATGAGTCCTCCCCATGACGAGCACACCTCGAAATTGATCCTTAAAAACAACCGGCGTGACAAAGCTGCTGAGGAGGATTGAGGAAAGGGGGTCTTTCTCTTTCAAGGCAGAACCTTCGGGAAGTGTGATTTCCTTCCCGGTGCGAAAGACACCCGCTTCGACCTGGCTGCCGTTGTGCGGAATGCTCTGCTCGATGGGTTGCAGGGGAGTTCCTCTTTCCCTGAACAGTTTTAGCGCCCCCTTCTCCTCAATACGGACATAGGCGATTTCAGCACCTGTGACCGCGCAGAGCTTTTCGAGCGCACCATCCATGAAGGCAACCATATCCGGGGCCATGGCAAGCCACTCACCAAGATACACCATCGTGTTAATGAGTTCGTAGCTGGAGACAAGTTCATCGGCGATGTCCGTGACAATCTGATCGGACTGACCAGGACGGTACTGCCATCCTGACGCGGCAAACTGCTTGCGAAGTACGAGAACATGACATCCGTTCTCCTCTTCGTGAAGCAGCTCATCGGTCATGCGCTTCATGATAAAATAACCGCGCCCGCCCTCCTCAAAGGGATCTGTCGGGAGATCCGGTTCGCCGGGCAACCCTTTAAAATCAGAGGGATCGGCAACACGAAGCTCGATGTGGTCGGGTTTGAGATAAAGTCGGGCGCGAAAAAATTTCTCTGCCGCGTTGGCGCACCCATGCTCTGCCGCATTGTTGATCGCCTCCGCTGCGGCAAGTTCAAACTGATTGAGGAAGATCTCATCCGCCACGCCATGATCGCGGAGAAAGCCGACCAACTGTCCGAGTGCCTTGGGAACATCCTCCAGGACGGGATCCAAAACATCTAAACAGCAACTGAGTTCACATTTCATGATTTCACTGGGTTGATAAAAATGATCCTGAGGAG
Source organism: uncultured Spartobacteria bacterium (assembly GCA_903823215.1). GTDB lineage: Bacteria > Verrucomicrobiota > Verrucomicrobiia > Chthoniobacterales > UBA6821 > UBA6821. The sequence goes on along the minus strand of CAIJRY010000252.1, from coordinate 34,894 downwards.
CTTCGACCAATTGCGTGCATTGCTCGATCCAGCGGGATTGCCTGCCTGAAACACAGCATGCATCCATTCATCCGGTTCTTTGGGTGAATGGCAATCATAGAGATCGGAAAGTGCAAAAACACCCACTGAGGCCTGATCGAGAACCGATCTGGCTTCTGGGGAGAGTTTTTTCCAATTCTCCTCTGTCCGGGGCAGCACGCCGAATATTTTCATTTTGCCCTCGGCCACCATGTGCAGCCAGGGAGCGCGGCGGAGACAAAGAGGGCCTTTGGAGTAGGTGAGCAGACAGACTGTTTTGGATCGGGAGAGTTGACAGACCGCCTCTTCCGGCGGCACGCCCCGGTTCACGAGTCGGGCCAGCCATGTCAGCGGAGAGGCAAAGACAAAAGCGCATATTCTCTCGGCCAGCGATGGATACAGGGAGGCCGATTCCATCGAGGAGAGCACAAACTCATCCAATACTTCGACACCGACTCCCCGTTCGAAGTCCATCAGCAGACCACCCTGCGCAGCCATACGGTCCAGGGTGATGTGGGAACCGACATAGGTCTCGGCACAGACGATTGATTCCACAACCTCAACATCCTCGTCCAGAAAAGCCCCGGCACCTAGAAATGCATACGGTCCCAGACGACAGCCGGATTCAATTCTGACATGACTACCCACCCAGCAGGGGATGAAGCTGACCCCTGCCGCGGCCCTAGCTCCTGGGCCGAACCAGATTCCTGGCTGATATTCATGATCCAGATGGATCATTCCGCTGGATCGCCTTCTCAATGCCTCGACTTGGAGATCATACCATCGTTGGATGAGTTCCTTGGGTGTGGTCACAGGAGGGAGGTTTTCCTGACTAGGAAGTCCTTGCAAGAGGAAGCATTCCTTTCCCTCTCCTCCTCCCGGTTGTGCCAGCACATCGATGGAGCGGGACCAAAGAGCGCTTCCCTCCAGCCATTTTCTCACAAGATGAGGACGATCCACCGCCTCGATGCTCACCGAGGGAATTCCCTGTCGCACAGCCTCATCAAGCCAGTAGGTCAGCAGCGGTTTCTCACAAACAGGCCACAGCAGAAAAGGGAGGGGGGAGCGCCAGATTGTGTCGAGTGCCTCCCATTCGGGCGCTATCAGATGCCACGATTTCATCGGTTGGTCAATACGCTCCCTTGCCCAGAAGGACGGCCGGAATTGTCTTGAGCAGGAGCTTGATGTCCGTCAGGACGCTGCTTGAGCGGATATAGGCAAGATCCAGCTGTACCTGACCGGAAAAATTAATCTCACTGCGACCACTGACCTGCCAGACGCAGGTAATGCCCGGCTTGACAAGCAGTCTCTGGCGTTCCTCGGCAGAGTATTCGGCCACCTCCCTTGGAAGCGACGGCCTCGGTCCGACAAGGGCCATATCCCCGATGAGCACATTCCAGAATTGGGGGAGCTCATCGATGGAATATTTGCGGATATATTTTCCAATAAAAGTGATGCGAGGATCCTCTTTCATTTTAAAGATGACACCGCCATTCATTTCATTCTGATCCTTGAGTTGATCCTTGATTTTGTCAGCGTTGGTAACCATCGAGCGGAACTTCCACATCGTGAAACTCTTTCCGTGATTTCCAACCCGGGTTTGTTTGAAGAAGATAGGCCCTCCATCTTCGAGCTTAATAAGCAGTGCCGTGATCGCAAAGATGGGGGATGCCAACAGGAGAGCCATGGACGATCCGATGATATCAAGAACCCGCTTCAACCCATGGGCGAAGAACACAACCAACTTCCAGAGCCATAGCTTCGATTGGAATCTGAGCTTCAACCGGAAGCGACCTCCTGCAGTCGAACTACGAATCCAGTAATCAATGGTGTAGTCGGGCAACCTGAGAGAGGCAGGCTTTGTCATCGGATCATTACTCATCGTCTGGGTGCTTAAAATCTTTTGCCTGCTCTCCCATCAGGTAACGGGAATACTACGAGAAATACTTGGGCCATGATCTTAAGAATATCGCCCTACAAGAAAAAGGGAAGCTCTTCAATCGTCCCGCTTCTTTCACTTGGTTGCGTATCTTTCTTGTCGTTTGTAACAACCTGTTTATAAATCGATTTGTTCCATCCAACGACACCCCTTTATTCTATGAGCGAAAAATTCCGCATAAAAGTCTCTGGAGATGTTCTCCAAATTTCCATCCTCGTTCCACGCCTTGACGCGACTTCAGCCTCCGCCATCAAGAATGAGATGAATCTTGATCTCGATCCCGCCGTCAAACGCGCCGAGGTGGAAATCGGCAATGTCCGCTTCATCGACAGTTCCGGCATCGGTGTGCTCCTTGGAATCTATCGCAAACTTCCGGGAGATGATGCCGAAGTGACCCTCAGGAATGTTCAGCCGGGGGTTCAGGCTGTTCTTGAACTTCTCAGACTCCATCGGGTCTTTAAGGTCGCCTAACTCATCGGCACTCCCAGAGAGCTGTTGCATGTCATCGTCAACAGAAACTCTCAACCTCGGATACCTCGTTCCTGAGTTCCCGACGCAGACCCATAATTTTTTCTGGAAGGAAATCGGCGCTCTTCGCGCTCAAGGCGTGTCGGTTCACCTTTTTTCTACCAAAGCGCCCGATGCCTCTTCATCGCCACATCCCTTCAGAGATCAGGCCATCAGGGAAACCACTTACCTCTTCCCTCCCTCTGTAGCGCGCACGCTCATATTTGCCCTTTCCCATCCTGCACAGATTGCCAAAGCTGTCGGCTATATCCATTCATTGCGCGAGGCCTCGCAGGGCGAAAAACTCCGGCTGATTGCGCTCATTCCCTCGGCAATCGAGCTCCTCCATTGGTGCAGGCAGAAAAGCATCGGCCCCAGCATCATCCAGAACCGACGTGGCGATGACCCCGCCTTTCTCAACACAGCCTGGACCATCCAGGTTATCCGTGGGGTCGTGCTTTGGTTTGGCTTCTGTCTAATTGCCTGGCCTGTTTCAAAATTCTACGGCAATGATCCTCACACGGCACATGCACTGCTTTGGGCAATGCCGGTGATTGGATTTTCCACCGTGATCAGCGGATTTTATTCCACTTCGATCTTCACACTGAACCGGACATTGGAGTTGGGAGCAGTGACCCTAATGGAGATGGTGCCCCAGATTATCTCGGTCATCGCGATGCTTGCATGGGCATGGGTTCAGCCCGGCGTCTGGGCATTAGTCGCCGGCGCCATCGTGTATAGCGTTGTCCGTTTGCCGATGAGTCACTGGCTCAATCGTCCCCTGAAAAACAAATTTTGCTGGGAACCAGCCGCAGTGGAAGAACTCCGCCGCTTTGGAAAATGGATCATGCTCGGAACTATTGTCGCCTTTCTTGCAGCCAATCTGGATCGGATCATCCTGGGCAAGCTTCTGACCCTGAGCGAGCTCGGTGTCTATAGCATGGCACTCACTTTTGCGCGGTTCGGAACGGAGATCAGCACACGCCTCAGCAGCACCGTTCTCTTTCCGGTCCTTTCACGAAGTCAGGATGATCCCGTGACCCTCGTGGGGCAAAGCATCAACGCCCGAAGACTCATCCTGCTGGCAGGCGGATCACTGGCCTGTTCCTTCGCCATTGTAGCACCGTTGTTTTTCAAATATTTTTACAAACACAGCTATGCGGCAGCCGGAGTCATTTCCCAATGGCTCTCCATTATGGTCTGGTTTTCCATCGTGCTCAATTCGATGGAACGCGTGCCCATGGCACTTGGGCATTCCCGGGCACTTTTTGTTTCCAATATCCTTACTATTCTGGGCTATGCGCTGGGCATTCCCGGATATTGGTATTTCGGACTTCCGGGATTTATTCTGGGACTTAGCATGGGATTTCTGATCTCTCACCTTGGTCTGATGCTTTGGATTCCGGTAAGGAGAGCCGACATGCTGATGCAGACACTCCTCTTCACACTCCTCTTCATGGTCTATGGAGGGGCAGCCGTCTTTGGAATGAAGTGGCTGGCCAGCTGCGTAGCCCAGCGTTGGGAAGTCCTGTCTGGCCTTCTCCTTGCAGGGATCCCTTGTCTTGCAGCCGCCCTTCTCATCATGAAACAGCTGCGTATCATGAAGGCTCGCTCGTGATTGCCTTTCTGTGACAACCACCATGAAGCTCGCCTATCTCATCAACCAGTATCCGCAGCCAAGCCAGAGTTTCATCCGCCGGGAAATCGAGGCCATCGAACAACTCGGCACTTCCGTCGCCCGGTTCACCCTCCGTCGATACGCCGGCCCGCTCCCCGATCCTGCCGATCAGGCAGAACGTGATAAAACCTTTGTCGTGCTCGATCAGGGCGCGGCGACCCTCCTCCTTGGCATCTTACGGGTTCTTATCGCCCGACCGAGCGCAGCTCTCCATACTCTTTTTACCGCCATGAGATCGGGCTGGGAACCGAGCAGGGGGCTCTTCCTCCGTTTGGCGTATTTTGCGGAAGCCTGTTTTCTCCATCACTCTTTTGCCAAGGAAGGAGTCACTCATGTGCATGCCCATTTCGGCACCAATTCCACTGCGGTTGCCCTGCTCGTCCGCCTCTTGGGTGGACCTCCGTATTCCTTTACCTGCCACGGCCCCGAGGAATTCGACCGCACGGAGACGCTCGGTTTGGGGGCCAAGATTCACAACGCTTCGTTTGCCATCGCCATTTCGGATTTCGGTCGCTCCCAGCTCTACCGTTGGGCCTCAATCTCCGATTGGGAAAAAATCCATGTTGTTCACTGCGGTGTCGATGATGCGTTTCTCTCCATGGCGCTCACTCCCCTCCCCGACTCGCAGCAATTGCTCTGTATCGGGCGGCTTTCCGAACAAAAGGGGCAACTGACACTGGTGGAGGCCGCGGCACGGGTGATCACTCGATTTCCTGATCTCAAACTCGTGCTTGTGGGTGACGGCCCGATGCGCCCAGAGATTGAAAATGCCATCCGCAGGCTTCATTTGGAAAAAATCGTTCATCTTGCAGGATGGAAATCGGGCCGGGAGATTCGAGAGATCCTCCTCTCCTCCCGTGCCATGGTTCTTCCCTCGTTTGCAGAGGGATTGCCCGTGGTCATCATGGAGTCGCTTGCCTTGGGTCGCCCCGTAATTTCAACCTCCGTGATGGGGATTCCGGAGCTTGTCTTGCACGGAAAAACTGGCTGGCTTGTCGCGCCCGCCAATCCCGAACTTCTGGCCGGGGCCATCGAGGAGTGTCTCGTCTCTACTCCGGTTCATCTCACGGAAATGGGACTCGCGGGTCGCGCACTCGTCGCCGAACGGCACACCGCACTCTGCGAAGCCAAAAAACTTCTGGAACTGATCACAAAATACGATGCCTGATTGGGCAACGATGGCATTGACCGCGGGTCTCATTTAGCAGCAAAGTGATCATCGTGAGCAAAACACTCTTGGTCATCCCCCACTACAATGATGTCTCCAGGCTGGAACTTTTTTTGCCCGATCTGATTCAGACTCTTCCTCCTCGTTTCGCCATCCTGATTTCGGATGACGGATCGGCTCCCGAACAGCAGGAACTACTCTCCGCACTCATCAGCAGAATGCAATCGGGCGAGGGTATGCCCGTGTTGCTGGATCCACTGTTTACAAACAAAAACACGGGCAAGGGGGGGGCCGTTCATCGAGGATGGAATCACTCCGAGGGGTATTCGCTCATTGCCTTCACGGATGCAGACGGTGCCGTGAGTGCACGCGAAATTCTCCGGGCCGAAGAATTTTTCCGTTCCCCGGTATGCCATGCCGACGCCCTGCTTGCCAGCAGGGTCAAGATGTTGGGCCGCACCATTCACCGATCCTTTCGCCGCCATCTTTCAGGCCGTGTTTTCGCCACGCTTGTTTCCGAATTGGCACGCGTTCCAGCTTTCGACACCCAGTGCGGTCTAAAAATTCTTAAGATTGAGGCTTATCGGAAAATCCGGCCTCATCTGACTTCTCAGGGTTTTGCCTTCGATGTCGAACTGCTTCTGCTCCTGCTCAAATCAAAATGTGCCGTCGTTGAGTTTCCGGTCGATTGGGAGGATGTGCCCGGAAGCAAGGTCAGTCTTTTGAGGGATTCGATCCGCATGACTTTTGAAGTGCTGAAAATCCACAAGAGAGTGAATGCACTTGCCGATATTGGATGATCCCCTCGATCCACAAGGATTGTGCTACTCTTGGTCTTGCGATTCTTCTCCTTGCATCCACCCATCCTGTTCTGGCTCTCCCGGCCACACAGGGGGAAGAGGCTGTTTTTGATATTTCCCGACCTGTTGTGGTGGCCGATCCACCCCGTTTCGGGGTGAACATCACCCCTCCCACCATGAGCCATTGGGATACGGAACCGTGGCATAATCAATGGTGGCTTTTTCCCAATCCCAACGCCATCACCGCAAGAGTGAAGGGATTTGCCACAGGTGGCTCGCAGAAGACGCTTGAGGATGAAAAAGGGGCTAAGATCGGTTACTATGACATCTTTAGAACCGGATATTTTGATGGTGGCACGGCGGCTGTTTACAGGTTCGAGAACAATGCCGTCAGTCTTGTGCGCGAAGACAGAATTGCCTCTTACCAGGCATCTGTCCAGGGCCCCAACCTTGTCACCTTTGCCAACTCCGGCCCCGCCGTCAAAGAGGGTGACATCTATGTTCTGACGGCCGTTCGTACCAACATCCCCGCAAGTGTCACCCGCACATGGGGGGAAAATCCCTGGTGGCTCTGTTCCGGCCTTCGGTTTTATGAAGCGGATGCTCGGGAACTCCACAATGCGGGAGTCCGGGTTTCCCTTTCGCCGGATGTGCCTCCCGGCGGAGGGAACGCATCACTGGCCCTCAGCGTTCCGGAAGGATGGACCACGAATAGTCGCCGTATTGGATTGGGCGATTGGTTGATTTCGGGTGACAAACCGGATCTGCCACGCCTGCATGAGGGGAAAACCTATATCCTCCAACTCTGGATGAAACAGAAAGGAATGCCAACCGGAGCGGTAGATGTGAAAATAGGAAATATTGCCGATCCAACTTTTCAGGTTGGCAATCAGTGGCATCAATACAGTGCTGAATTTCTGGGGGCCCCTCCCTCGGGGAATTACACCGAACGCTTTGAAATTCATACGGCAGAACCGGGCGCCCTGCTCATCGATAATGTCAGCATTGTCGAGAAGGACGGCCCTCCTCCCTATGGTTTCTATCCCCAGATCGTCGAAACCTTGAAGCGATTTCAGCCCAGCACGCTGCGGATCTGGGTGCTTCAGGCAAACAATGGGTTCGGTAGGGCTCTTGACGATGCCCTCGGCCATCCCGAGCTTTCGAATCTGACCTTTCAAGAAACCGATGGCGCCCACACCACAACTCCTCTAGGACTTCATCAGATGCTCGAACTCTGCGAGCAGGTCGGCACGGATCCCTGGATCATCACCTCCACCATCTTTTCGGTTCAGGAACAGAAAAATCTGATCGAATACCTCGCGGGCCCTCCTGATTCACCCTACGGCAAGAAACGAGAGGCATGGGGTCACAAGACTCCCTGGACCGAAACCTTTCGTCAGATCAAGCTGGAAATGGGAAACGAAACTTGGAACGGCATGTTCGTCCCTCAGGGGTTTCCCGGGAGAGGAGCCATGTATGGAGCATATAGCGAATTCATGTTCCGTCAGATGAAATCCAGCCCCTGGTTTAAGGCTGATAAATTTCAATTTGTCCTCAATGGCTGGAGTGCCCAACCTGGTCTCGAGAGCTGGGCTTACGGCGCGGCTGCATTGCGCAATGCTCCAAGTGCTCAGGCCATCGACATCGCCTATTACACCGGCGGATGGGATGCCGTCGGCCTTCTCAAGTCGGACAATCCCGAGGAGGGGTGGATGAATATTCTCTCTTTCTCCCGTCGATTGCTCGTGCCGCTCGCCCTCAGATTCAAAAAAACGGCGGACACCATCGCCGCCGGGCAGGGACGCCCCGGGGCTGTCCAATGCCTGGTCTATGAAGCGGGCCCCGGATATACCTTGCCCGGACCGGGCAAATTGAACACGCAGGAGCAGGAAGAGGGCAAATCTCTCGGACAAGCCATCAACTCCCTCGACAGCTTCATGACCAACTTGCGCTTATCAACTTTCCAAGCGTGGAAACTCGCTGCGGGTGAAAGCCGAAGCCGTAAAGTGGGGCAAGCGCGGAGCGCGGGTTAACACTATAAGCCCCGGCATTGTTATCACGCCGCTTGCCAAGGATGAGTTGTCCGGGCCGCGAGGCGAAAGCTATCGACGCATGATCGAACTTTGCCCCGTTGGTCGCGCCGCTACGCCTGACGAGGTCGGAACCGTTGGTGCGCTTCTAATGGGCTCAGACGGCGCGTTTATTACCGGCAGCGATTTCCTCATGGATGGCGGAGTCACAGCTGCTTATTGGTATGGCGACCTCGCTCCGAAATAACCGCAACAGCTAACCAAGCGATGCAGGGAAGGGGCTTTTTTAGCTATTGGCTCCCTAAAACCCCACGGCCCCTTGATGGGGATGAGTGAGGAAAAAAACAAGTCGGCAGCCATCGAACAGCTTTTCTAATTGCGACCTATCAGCGACAAGCAAACCCTGTTTTTTCTACTATCGCCTCTAGACCCGCTTAAATACTGGAGCCGGCTGTCGGATTCGAACCGACGACCGCCTGATTACAAATCAGGTGCTCTACCAACTGAGCTAAGCCGGCATGACAAGGATCAAAACCCTGTCATGAACTTGTAGGAACCGCAAGCCTTGGAATTTTTTGCCTCCCTACATCTTCGTGACTGCCTGCCGTGCCTGGTTGAGCAGGTAGGAATCTTCTTTTTCCCTCACCCGAAGGGCCTCCGCCGCAGCGAGGGCTTTGCGTGCTTTTTCCTTCTCCCCCATGGCGGCATAGGTTCTGGCCAAAGCCGCCTGATGCATCAGGCGTGTCGGCGAAACGGCCGAGGCGCGCTGGAAATAATCGGCGGAGGCAGCCAGTGAGGCATCGGGAAATTTCCCGTAGATAAGTTCGACGATCTTTTTAAGAAACGGATTCAGCTCGACCATGTTGTAATTCCATGCGCCCAGCACATGAAGGGCCACATCCTGTCTGGACTCGATGGCAACGGCTCGTTCGGCCTCGGAACGCACGAGCTTGGAATACTCGATTTTCTTTTTTGTACCCTCCAGTAACGAGCTGCGGGCATAGCAGACGGCAAGTGTCGCATGAGCCAGCGCATTGCCGGGATCAGAGTTAACAGAGCGGATGCCATAGCCAAGGGCGCAATCGTCGAGTCTTTTTTCTTCGGCTGACTTGCCGGCATCCCTGGCATCGGCGGCAAGTTGCGAGTACTGCTTGGCGATCAGGCAGAGAATCTCCGTATTCTTGGGGTCAAGCGGTTCAGCCTGGAGCAGGAGATTCAGCGATTCCTGATTGCGCAGCGCGGCATCCGCCTGACGGGCTTGCCTGAGCAGATCAGTAGATGTGGGAGAGGCAAGCGCCAGCGGAGCCGTCAGCAGCAGGGTAAGGATGACTGTTTTCATAATGTCGATTGAATCCAGCGGATCACCGATCCCAACACCGGCACATGATCCCAAACTCCCTGCGCGGAATCCCAGAAATCCTGATGAATCAACACGCGCCCCTCGGGGTCAAACCTTACCATCGTCACCCCGATTGTGCGGATGGTTTTGCCGCGTGCGAGGTGCTTCATTCGCGTCTCCATGGTCCAACGGAAATAATAGTTATTCCCAGAAATTGCCACATCATCAAACCTGACTGTCATCGCATCGAGTCCCTGCGCTGTCTTGATGAAGTAATCGCGGATGGCGGGGGCTCCATGGATGGTCTTTAGCGTGTCGTTGAGAAAGGCCTGTGGAGCATAGACCTTCTCCGTTTGCTCCCGGGCGACTTTTTCATCAAGCCGGGCGAGGAAGTTCTCGAAGCGGACAATGGCTTCCTTCTCTGCTTTACTGCCTCTTTCAGATCCCTGCACGGAGGCTGTGGAGGCAAGGGCCAGCTGGAATTCAGCCACCGGATCAGCATGTAGTCTCATCACTCCAAGGAACAAAAGCAGGGCAAAGCCGAAGAATCCAGTGAGTGAAAGGCATTTCATGCCGATACCTTGAGCCGTTAGGAAAAGGCTCGTCAACACCCCTTTCGGCAACGCTTGTCTTCCAGTGCTTCTGACGCGATAAAGGAGATCATGAGTCGCAATGAGCAGAGCTTTCTAATGGAGATCGCCGGACCGAAAATCGAGGTTCCCGATCTGCTGAAGTTTGAGACAGCCCGCAATCATAGTCTCTCCAATACGATCATGAGCCGCCTCAAGGATCTGGAGAGGGAATACAATGAGTTGGTGGCTCTGCAACGCTGGAATCAGTTTGTGGAGGAATTTCAGATAAGTACTCAGGTACGCTTGAATCAGGACTACTATCTCTACGAATCTCCTACATCCGAGTCCCGCGAAGGACGCAAATTCCTCTCCCTGCTCAGCCCGGAGGAACTCGGCGGTGCTTATCTCTATCACGGAAAGACACGCCTTCACAGTGAAGGCTTCTTTGTGAAAGTGGAGGAGAAGGGTTCCTGAACGAGCGTTATCCCTCCCATGTTTCGCCCCCTTACTTGGATTCTACTTGGTGTGGCATGCATAATAATTGCATTGCTCCTCTGGGATGGAAAACCTGCCGCAGGCGGATTTTTTGTGCCTCCTTCAAAGCCTTCTACCGGAACCGAGAAATCGTTCTACAAGGAAGAAATCATCAATCCCTCGCAACACCTTCCCATGGTTCATGTCGCCTCGCTCGTGGATTGCGGTGACGGGATCCTGACGGCCTGCTGGTATGGCGGAAGCGCCGAGTGTGCCCCCGATGTGCAGATTTACAGCGCGATGCGTGGCGCTCCACAGGCCGCATGGTCGCAGTCTTATTCCGTCATGACTCGTGAGCTGGCTCAGCGTGACCTCATGCGTCCTGTGAAGAGTCTTGGCAATGCCGTCCTGCTCTACGGTCCGCACAATACCCTTCGCCTTCTTTTTGTGACCATCGCCATGGGAAAATGGTCAGGAAGCCAGCTCAACCTCTGCACTTTATTCAAACCTAACGGCTTCCACTCTCCGGCAAAGAGGCTGGCCATCAGTCCTTTTTTTAACTTCAGCGAGCTTGTGCGTAATCGCCCGGTGGAAACTGCTGACGGCGGTTGGTGCGTGCCGGTCTATCAGGAGTTTCTGGGCAAATTTCCCGAACTGCTTTGGTTCGGGGAAGATCGTGGAAAAATCACTTATCAGAAAACACGGATTGCCGGAGGATGCACCAGCTTCCAGCCATCGCTTATTCCGTTGGATAAAAACCGTGCCGTCGCCCTGATGCGCGATTACACGGACAAGCGCCGCATCTTTCTGAGTCGCACGGACGACGGAGGTCTCTCCTGGACAAAACCGCTGCCTACGGATCTTCCAAATCCCGATGCGGGTATCTCGGGTCTCAGGCTTTCCGATGGCACGCTGCTCGTTGCCTACAATGATTCCACCATCGATCGTTCCAATCTGTCGCTGGCACTCAGTCGCGACGCGGGGCTCTCCTGGAAAAGAATCGCCGTGCTGGAGAAGGAAGCCAACGCCTCCTTCTCCTACCCCTTTCTTTTAAAAACTCCCGACGGACTGATCCAGATGGCCTACACATGGAAAGGCAAGCAGATCAAAATGACATCATTCAATGAATCGTGGATTCACGAGCAGGCGTTAGCAGCAGGAAAGGGAGGCACTCCATGAAGGATCTCGTTCACGCCCTCTATGCCCTGCTCGCACCCTGGCTTATCCTCTCCCTTGTGCTGACCGGAAGAAATCCCCGTCCCTCCCTCCGGCGTATGCTCCTGTCAGCCTCCCTTGGTTTGCTGATCCTGTTGATTCCGCTCGGCAAGTTTCCCATCTGTCGGTGGATCGCTGTGCTGGAGCCGAATCCGAGCATCACACTGACTGCGCTCCTTGCCATCGCCTTGATCGCACGGGGAGGAGGCCGCCGCTTTTTCAGGCCGCAGGATTGGCGTGCGGCATGGATCTCAGGGAGTATTGCCGCGCTGATTCTTTATCCTATGGGGCTGGGCCTGACCTCTCTCGATCCTTATACATGGGGATGGGGGCCAGTGATTCCGATTGCGACGACGGCTCCGGCCGTGATGTTTCTTCTTGGTGGCAACCGCTTCGGCATCGTGCTGCTGCTCTGCCTGATCGGAATGCTTTTTCCCCCCATGGAATCGCATAACTCATGGGATGCCCTGATTGATCCTTTCTATGCTTTCCTCTCGCTGATCATCACGGCCCTGCTCGTGTTCAGAATACCGCTCATTTCTGTTCCACCAGCCAGTCCCAGTGAAAGAGGTGATGGGTGACATTCCCCATCAGGATGTCACTCGTCTCAGAGGCGCTGAACCGGTCGATCATGTTCAGGCGCTTCCCAAGGATCACCCCGGCAGGAGCAGGCTGATCAAGAGGGATGCTGATCACGACATATTGTGAAGGAGGCGGCTTGCGCCAATGATCATAGCGCTTCATCACGGCACCCGGCAGAAGAAATCCATAACTTTCCTCCCTGGCATTGAAGTTTGCAGGGACGGAAACTTCACCATCAGCCACAGACTCAACCTCCTCTCCGGAAAAAATGCCCGGCCCATGATCCAACGGTATTAAAAAGGCTGTGTAGGAGAGATAGACAAAGAGTATCGATGGGGCCAAAAGGGGGCGTGTCCACTCGGGTCGCACGAGGCCCGTTCCCACCAGGCCGACCCCGCAGAGAGGAATCAAGACGGCCCAGAACGGGTAAAGAATGCCTATGGCTGCGGCGTGTTGGAGAAGGAGGCCAAGCCCTATCAGGCCCATCATGATGATGGCCGCCACCGCCAGGGTGATGGAAATCACCCAACGCGGCAGATGCCCCAGTCTGAGTGCCAGAAGCAGTGCGAGTGCGGGCATTGCAGGCAGCAAGTACCGTTCGTCGCGCTGGTTGGGCAGACAGAAAAAGACTGCCAGAACCAGCATCCAGAGCCAGAGCAGCACCTCGAGATGGCCCAGGTGATGACGCCGTTTCCAGGAATCGATGCCAAGTGCCACGACCGCAAGGGCAAGCAGCCCTGCATTGAGCGGATAAGAAACAATGATTCGCCAGATGCTGGATTGTCCCCAGACCAGATTGAGGAAATAATTTTCGCCTCCGGTGGCGAATTTTCCTGCATTCTCTTTCAGAACAAAATCCCTGATCACCTGCATCGGATCAGGGTCGAGCCAAAACCAAAGAGAAAAGAGCATCAGTGCACCGATCAGTGTCATGCCAGTCCGCCACGAATCTCGCAGGAGAAATTCCCGCCAATCCCATTTTCTCGCTCTGAGCTGCCAGAGGGCAATCGCCACGGCCACTGGTATCGCGAGAGCAAAGGATTTATAGAGCAGTCCGACACCGATCATCCCACCCCAGAGCCATGGCCAGAAGATGCCTTCGGGCAGCCGGGGTTCCCGGTGTAGTAGCAGCAAGGCAAAAGGGAGAAAAAGCCAAAATGTCTCCGGCGCACTTGTCAGAAAAACGCGTCCATAGCGATAGGTGCTAAAGAAACAGAGAAAGAGCAGGGCGGCACTTAGTCCGAGCACAGGACTTCGAGTGCGCCTCCATCCCACGGCTAGCAGCAGTCCCGCCGTAAACAATGTGTAGAGCACATTCGGCGCCCGGAGTCTTTCCAACGACCAGTGACGGCCCCAGTCAGTGGATATGATTCCCTGCCAGAAGAGAAGAGGTGGCTTGGTATTGCGCGCCTTCTCATCAAGCGATTGCAATGGCAGCAGTTGGCCGGTCTCGGCAGTTAGCCTGGAGATTTGCGCGTAAAGCAGTTCGTCACCATTGGTGGCCAAGTGATCACTGCCGAGGCCCAGGCAATAGACAGCAATGGCAAGTAGCACACCAAACCAGCCGAGGATCAGCGCATGGCGGTGCGTGGTAGCGTGGGCGTTCATTGTGTCCGTGGATTGTTACCTAATAGTCTGACAGCCTACAGTCTAAATCCCTTGATGACCCAAGGGCATCAGGAGCTGGCACTCGAATAATGAAGTAGAGCCGATCTCCAGAGAAGCCTCGTTGCGCTGACCATAAGCACTGTCGCTAGCACAAGCTGAAGCAGCGTGGGCACGGGGTTTTCCGCTGCGTGGATGAGAATCCGGGATGGAATATTGGCGACGATAATGACAGGTATCAGCCAGCTGAAAACCAGCTTGAAGAGTCCACGAAAAACCGTGTCGGGATAACGGCCTATATTAAAGAGACTGTAATACCCATGGATCAACCCTTGGGAACGCACCATCCAGAAACTCGCAGCGGAAAAAATCAGCATGATGCAATAGTGAATCAGGATACCGCAGCAGAGAGCGAAGGCATAAAGAAGAAGCTGCCATGCAGTCGGCACGATAGCGAGTTTCCAGAGCGCGAAGGAGACAAATCCGGCACCAACAAGGGCATTAACGACATTGTCCATGCCAAATTGTTTCAAGGAGACAATAAACTGCGTATCGACGGGCAGGAGTAACATGAAATCCATCCGTCCCGTGCGTACCAGTTCGGGCAGGTTTGCCAGATTCATGTAAAAGAAAGCCTGGAAAAGCTGCCCTATCAACTGGTGCGTGCCTATCAGAAGCACGACCTCCCACTTTGTCCAGTCACCGATATTCCCTACATAAGAGAAAACCACTTCGATAAAGACAATCTGCCCCATGAACCAGAGCACTTCCACCAGCATCCAGAGGAGGAAATTGAGCTTAAAACTCATCTCACGGATGAGGGAGTTGCGGAACATGATCCCATAAATCTCCCAATAGCTTGCACTTCTGTCACCGGGCTGAGTTGCATCTAGCTCAGAGCATGTCTGCACAGCGTTTCGCTTGCACGCCTTGCCCGAAACCCAAGATCGCAATGCCATTTTGTTTAAACTTATCTAAGACGCACTCGAGTGCGCCACGGCTTAAAGCGGCGACTGATGCACAGAAGCCTTGGAAACGACCTCGGCCATCGTGGATGCAGCGGCGGCCATGGCGGTGCCATGTTCCATCACAACCCCTGGAAGGTGCACCGTGGGGAGATGGAGTCCGGGAAGCACATCGCGCTCTTCCTCCACATCAGCTCGGATACGACGAACCGCGAGGCGTTCAGGCGCGATCCGTACAACGCTCTTGATCAAACCGAGTTTTTCAAGAGTCCCGATGACATAAGCCGAGGGATCGATCTGCCACCAGTGCATCCCGTGATTGGCCGAACGGGGAAAGGCATGGTGGTTGTTATGCCAGCCTTCACCCATGGCGAGCAGGCCGATCAGAAGGTTATTCCGACTGGCATCAGTGGTGACGAACTCGCGACCACCGTAGGTATGGCAGACGGAATTCACCGCCCAAGTGACATGATGGTTGAGAAATAACCGCACTGCGCCACCCCAGAGAAGACCATACCCTGCTGCCGAGAGATTGAAGTGACCGCCCTGACCGACCCATCCGGCGATCAAAAAGGGGATCAGGAGACTAAGCGCAAACCAGAGAAAGAAGGTGTTGCTGATAAAGACCACGAGCTTGTCCTTGAGAAGCGGCCCGGCATAGCGCTGCAGATCAGGACGAAAATCGTCGAGAATCCAACCGACATGAGCATGGAAAAAGCTCTTAAGCGGGCTATGAGGATCATCATCCTCATCAGAGTTGGCATGATGCTGGATGTGAGTTGCAGCCCAGTTGAGGGCAGGACCCTGAAGAGCCATTGACCCCAGAATAAGGAAGATGGCCCGAATCCAATCAGGTGCTTCAAATCCCTTGTGAGTGAGCATCCGATGATACCCGATCGTAATCCCCATGGCACAGAGAACATAGCCGACCAGAAGCAGGGTGAGATCGGTGAGTGTGATCATCCTACCCCAGAGGGTAAAGATGGCATAAACCGTGGCAAAGAGAGGCACCCAGACAAGGAGCTGGAGAACGATCTTCGTTTTGAAGGAGGCGGTGTTTGTAGACAAGCCTTTACTCTACATCACTTCGAAATTATCGCAAGAATAGATGAGGAATATAATGGATATAAAGACATTGCATTGATTCAGACCAGTGAGCTGAAAACCCGTGCCAAAGAGTCTTGAACTGTGGGGGATTGATAGGAATATCCGAGCTTTGTGAAACGCCCCGGCACGATCCGTTGGCTCTCAAGCAGAAGGCAGGAGAGGTCTCCAAGGAGAAGTCGCAAGCTCCAGGCGGGAACAGGCAGAAGTGCCGGGCGATGGACCGCTCGGGCGATTGTTTTCGTGAATTCCGCATTGGTCACGGGCAACGGCATGACCGCATTCATCGGGCCGGCAATGGTTTCATTGTGCAGCGATTCTCCGATCATAGAGGCGAGATCCTCCACAGCGATGCATGACATCCACTGGCAGCCCGAACCAAGCCTTCCTCCCAATCCCGCACGAAAAACCGGTCCGATCAGTTTCATGGCACCCCCTTGTCCAAGGACAAACCCGATCCGAATCCTCACGACTCGTACTCCGAAGGCTTCGGCTTTGACGGCCTCCGCCTCCCATGCCTGAGCCACTTCCGAAAGAAACCCTGTTCCAGCGGGAGACTCCTCATCAGTGATTCTATCACCCGTATTTCCATAGAAGCCAATTGCGGAAGCACTGACGAGCACGCGTGGTTTCACTGAAGCCTCGGCAATACCCTCGACCAGACGGCGCGTCCCTTCCACTCGACTCTCCAGAATCTTACGCCGCTTCTCCTGTGTCCAAAGTCCCACAATGGATTCCCCGGCAAGGTGCACCATCCCCTCGCATCCTGAAACATCCAACGGCTTGGAAAGGGAATATCTCCTCATCCCCATTCGTTCCCTGCGGCTGAACAGGATCACCTTGTCTCCGCGCTCACCGAGTTGCCGGGCCGCCACCTCACCGATAAATCCCGTACCACCTGTGATGCCAATGATCATGGGAGAATCTTTATCGGCTTTTCCTTAATGCGCTGAAACTTTGGAAAAGAGATTCATGATCACGCTCCCAGTCAGAATCAGCACAATCCCCAGAATGGCCGGGGCATCAAGCTGTTGTTTGTAGAACAGCCAGGCGACAAGCGTCACCAGCACCGTGCCCACACCCGACCAGAGGGCATAGGCGACACCCACCGGAATTGTCTTGAGCGTGAGAGAGAGGCAGGTGAAGGCCACGCCATAACCAACCACGACGATCAGGGATGGAATGAGCCTCGTGAATCCCTCAGCTGCTTTCAATGCCGAGGTTGCGATCACTTCGGCCACGATGGCTAGCAAGAGGATGAGAGCGGTTTTCACGATGCGAAGGTTCCGGTTGCCATGTTCACTCAGCGGAATTTGGCATGAAGCCAGCTGTAAGGGAAGCGCTCGCCGGGACAGTCGGTGGGACGCGGATTAATCTCCTTATGAGCATAGATGATGGCACGGCGTCCTTGTGTCTTGCCGACCCGGTCGCGCAGGTAAGAGATCAGTTCCTCCAGAGCTCCGATCTGAGCCTTGGTGGGAACATCACGGTTGAAATCCCCCACGAGGCAAATCCCTAGTGAAATGTCATTGAGATAATCACTCGCCACATGACCTCCATTGAGCTGCGCCGTCCAGCGATGCCCGATCTCGATTTGTCCGTCACCCGATCCATGACCGTCACCTATCACAAAATGATACGCAAGTCCGTTCACCATGTGGCGCACTCTAAAATGATAGATGTCGAAGATGCGGGCGTTCCCCTCACGCGTGCCGCTATTGTGGACGATGATATACTTCCACCTTCCGCGGCGTACGGGGGCATGATCAATGGCTGCGCGGGTGGAGGCACTCAGGTAATTGTACGACCGATGGGAGCCTCCCCCTCCAAAAAGCCAGCCAAAGAGACCTGATGATGCTCTGGCTGGTTCCAGTCCCTGCGCCTGATCCACACCCGATTTTTCAATCGTGATCGGTGCCGAAGGAGTCGCGCCATGAGGAAGGGAAATCGCTTCGGATAACGCCGGGGATACAGGAGAAGCGATGACGCCAGCAGCATGACTCACGGATTGTAGCTCCGCAGGATGCGACACAGCTTCGGCAGGAGTGATACTGCCGGGAGAAGGATGCACAGGGGATGGCTCCGGGATTGCAGAAGATTCATGATGAGGGGGCGGCGTACTCCCGGGATGTGCTGCCGCATGGTGCGTTTTCTTTTTTCCCGGATGGGATGCGGATGATCCTGTCGCCGCAGGATGCGTCGCCCCATGAGCAGGGGGCGTCTTGTGATGAGTGTGATGAGGTGTTGGCGAGGGAGCGGCAGCATGACTCTTGCGGAAGAGTTCCTTCTTCTGTTCATCCGTCAGCTCTGCGTGGAGCAGCGGCGAGCATATCCACCCCGCAATGAGGAGCAGGATCAGCCATCTTGGAATGAAGTTGAACGATCTCACGGAACGCAGGCTACCAGTGCCAGCACTTCAATCAAGCGAGGGAATCACTAGGGGCGTATTTCCCCTTTTTCCATACAGGGCCTTCACAAGATAAAGCCCCTCGGCAGGGGCCATGGCAGGCGTGGGCCAGGGCTTTCCCTCCGCCAGTCGGGCCTGAAACTCCTCGATGCTTTTCTTTTCCTGAGCCACTTGCACCATCGCTCCCACCAGCATACGCACCATTCTGTAGAGAAATCCATCGCCCTCCAGCGTGATCGAAAGAGCCGGGCCACGCTTTCGTAACCCCACGCGATATAAAGTGCGAATCGTACTTTCAGGCAGGCTGCCGGAGTTTGCACAGAAGCCCCGGAAATCATGCGGTCCCTCAATCATCCTGCAAAGATGACGGATAGATTCCAGATCAAGCTTTCCATAGAGATGCGAGGCTCGCTTGTGAAGATGCGGCGGAAGCACCTTGTCATGCCAGATTTCATAGCGATAGATTTTGCCCGAGGCAGAAAATCGGGCATGAAAGCCTTTCCCCGCACGGGTTACTCGCATTACCCGCAGGGTCGGAGGAAGCCAGGCATTCAGTGCCACCCTCCAGCGTTCAGAATCTCGCAGACTCAATTGATGAACCTGCTCTCCGGTAAGCTCGAAGTGAATCACCTGTCCCAGAGCATGCACTCCGGCATCCGTGCGCCCGGAACCGTGAATGATCACCTTCTCCCCGACGATACGGGCGAGCACCCCTTCGAGCGCATCCTGCACCGTCAACCCGTGACTCTGACTCTGAAATCCCTGAAACGCCGTGCCATCATAGGCAATCACAAGACGCAGTTTCATGGGCGGAAAAGCGGCTTATCCTCAACCCACTTCATCGTCTTGATATCCACATAATGCCCCCCGCAGGAGCAAGAGGTAAATCCATCATCTACTTTCACTTTTCCGCATTCATGGCAAACCAGCGTTATTTTTGGGGATTCCCTTGCATACATCATCAGTAGAAATGTCCCAACCCCCATGAGAACTCCGGAGATTAAAGCCGATGGTAATTGGATCAGCCATTGATCTTGTGGCACAAGAAACGCACCCCCGTTTCGGATAGATCCCAGCCTAGGATATGTAAACGTGAAGATGATTGTGATTATTAGGGTCAATAAAGCTGGATAGATCATCGCAGCTCTCAGCTTGATCCTTTTATTTCTAAGTTCGCTTGTTACTTGTTCAGCCGGAGTTTTCTGAACCCACATGTTTTCATTCCTCACTAACCATTTCCGTTAAGCAATGCAGAAATTTTTGGTGATAAGGCGCAGCAAGATTTGATGGAGAGCCAGGCGGACAAGCGTCAGCCGTAGTAGTTCTACGGCAAGCGCAGGCCAACGCAGTTCTCCGCAAATCTCGCAAGCCCCTAAAGCACAGGATTTGCATCGAGCCAATCCTGCAAAATCTGCACGGCTGCTGCCTGGTCGATCACCTTGCGTTGCTCTTTGCTATTACGACCTGCAAGATGGAGTTGCTTGGTCGCCATCGCGGTTGTGAGGCGTTCATCCCAGAGGATCACGTGGGCGGTAGTGAGAGGAGCTATGAGGGCAGCGAACTCACGACTTTTTTCGGCGGCGGGGCCATAGCTGCCATTCATATTGCGAGGAAGCCCGATGACGATGACTTGCGAGCCTTTTTCCTCGGCTATCGCAGCGATCTCGGCAGGGCTTTCCTTCGCCGTTTTCAATGTGAGCAAGGGATGAGCCATGAACCCGATGTCATCGCTCATGGCCACGCCAATCCGCGCCGATCCCGGATCGATACCCAGAGCCCTGATGCGCATGTCGGATTGCATGACCCCATACCATCTTAACGGCATCTTGGGCGCAAGACTGAGCCTGAATAGCAGGGTCGTGGAGATTTCTACCCTCGGATCGGTGTGCTCGTGCGTTTCAGTCCATTGCTACACATCCTTTGTGATTGCGGGACTATTTTATTGTTCGTGGCCCATTTTGCGTGTTCAAGAGTTGCGCGAAGTCCCAGAGAGGAGTAGCACTTCTGTAGTATGTCACAGCTTTCCCTCAATAAATTTTCTGAAAACCTTCCCGTTAGCGGAACGATCGGACTCTCACAGGCAGCGGCAGGAGTCGGGCTTGGACTTCTGATCGCCAACAAGCTATCCGGTGACACACGCCGCCGGATAGGCAGCGCTCTCCTTGTTGCCGGAGCTCTGGCGTTGGCACCGGTGATTGCCAGCGTGGTCACACGGGTGAGGAACCGTCCGCATTCCACCAGCCGTGCACGGCGGCATCTGGAATCCATCCGCGAGGATGTGGGATTCCCTGACGCTGAAGATCTGATCTAATTTTCTTTATATCTTACCCTGAAAGCAGGCCTCTCCCCACGCCAATTGGTTTTGGCGTCAGCATCCCCCCGCCGACGCGATCTACTGGCTGCTTCAGGGTTTGAAGTTTTCTGTCGTCCTGCGGATGTTGAGGAGCTTTCAGAGGGGCTTTCACCAAGAGATCTGGTGTTGGCAAATGCTGCACTGAAGGCCCTTGATGTAGCTCCGTCCTTCAACGGGGATCTGGTGCTGGGAGCCGATACCATCGTTGTCCTCGAGGGGGAGGTTCTCGGAAAGCCCCGGGACCTCTCTCATGCCGCCGAAATGCTCGGTTGGCTGGGTGGCCGCATGCACGAAGTCCTGACCGGCGTCTGCCTTCTTAGAGCGGGCACCACCAACCAGTGCTGCTTTGTGGAATCAACCCGTGTTTACTTCCGACCTCTGGACAAAGACTTGATCGATCGGTATCTGAACGAGATCAACCCACTGGATAAGGCCGGTTCCTACGCGGCACAGGAGGATCACGGCCGATTGATTGATCGCATCGAGGGTTCTCTCGACAATGTCATCGGGCTTCCCGTGGCACAGGTCATCACAGCCATTGAAACGCACTTTGCAGAGCTCGATACACTTGAAAAACTCACGGGGAGAAAGTGAACTTATCGTCTCTTGTTTCCCTCCTCTTCATCCCTTTTATCTCTGTGCATCCTAGCGTGCTAAGGCCTAGATTTTTCTGAGTACACCCGTGAATCCAGAACAGGAAAAATCCATTTTCGCCGACCCCCGCGGGGTGCGCCGCCGTGCCGTTCAGGCTGTTGTCTTTCTCGGCGCACTCTTTCTGCTGGGAGCAACGGGGGCTTTCATCTGGGGATTGCTGATCAGGCCGCAGCTGACGCTGCCCTCCATCGTGCGCGAATACCGCTCCCAGCTCCGTGCACTTCCTCCCGCAAAACTCCCTCCTCTGGATGCCAAGGACAACTGGAGACGCATTCAAAATGCTGTAAAATCCCCCACTCCCCATCCCGCCAAACCAAAGCCCGCAGGCGTGGTCATGGGTTATGTGGCTGGTTGGGATCCCGCCTCGCTTCTCTCGCTGGAGCACCACAGCGACCAACTCACCCATGTGGCTGCCGATTGGTTCAGCCTCACGGGGGTGGAAAGCAAACTCGTCGAGGATCCATGCGATCAGGCGCGTCTTTTGTGTGTGCGCAAAGGCATCGGCTTTCTCCCCATTCTGCGAAATCTCGATGGAGATGATTGGCAACCCGAGGCAGTCGAAGCCCTCGCCCGATCGACACCACAGGAACGCTCACAATTCATCGATCATCTGATCAGCCGCCTGCCGCCGGGTGCTATGGGATTGCTGATCGAGTGGAGCACGCTTGATCCAACCTACAAGCAGGAGACATCACAGTTGATCAAGGAGTTTGCGGATCATTTTCATGCTGCCGGAAAGGAACTCTGGTTCACTGTGCCTACGGGAAATGATTTTGATTCTTTCGATTTGGAAATCATTTCCGATGCGGCTGATCGGCTTGTGGCTGCACTCTATGATGAGAATTCGGAGGCCGATGATCCCGGCCCTCTGTCTGACAATGACTGGTTTGAGGGGTGGCTCAAGACGATGATGGTCTATGGTGATCCCGAGCAATGGGTGATCGCTCTGGGCAATTATGCCTACGACTGGCGAAAGGATAATCTCTCGGTGACGCCGCTGGGATTTACCGATGTCATGGCACGCGCTGCGCAGGCCGGCGTCGATCCCAAACTCGTTGACTCCTCCTCCGACTCTCCTCACTTCAGCTACCTTCAGGGAACTGATCAGAATCAGGAACATGAAGTCTGGTTTCTGGATGCCATCACGCTTGCCAATCAACGACGCAAGATCGCCCCCTACCATCCCGGGGGAATCGGTCTCTATCGACTGGGCGAAGAAGATCCCGCTGCCTGGGATGTGCTCCGGGCCAATGTCGCCATGCCACCTGATGCCAAGGAACTTGGTGATCTTTCCAGACTCTCTCTTGACGAGCAGATCGCCTCCACGGGAAGTGGTGATTTTATCACCGTCGGTGAAGACCCAACGCCGGGTGAACGGCATGTGGAATTCACTCCCGCGGGAGATTTCTTTGAACGCTACATGAAGTTCCCGGTTCCGGAGAGCATTACGCGGCAGGGCGACCCGGGTCCACACAAGGTCGCCCTGACCTTTGATGACGGTCCCGACCCCACTTGGACTCCCAAGATCCTACGGATACTTAAGGAAAAAAATGCGCCTGCGGCATTCTTTGTGCTCGGATCGCAAGTTCAGCAGTATCCCGACCTGCTGGAGCGCATTGCTGCGGATGGTCACGAAATCGGAAACCACACTTACACCCACCAGAACCTCACTCTCTCCGGCGACGAGCAGATCGATCTGGAACTCAATGCCACAACCCGCCTGATCGAAGCGGTGACAGGCCACTCCACCGCGTATTTCCGGCCCCCATACAATAGCGATGGCACGCCAAGCCAGCCGGGCGAGATGAGAGCGTTGCGGGTGGCACGCGACCTTGGCTACCTGACCGTGACGCAATCGATCGACCCTGATGACTGGGAGCGTCCGGGAGCGGATGCGCTGGTTCTGCGGGTCAAGAATCAGCGTCCCAATGGCTCCATCATCCTGCTGCACGATGCGGGAGGAGATCGCTCCCAGACAGTCTCCGCACTCCCCCGGATCATTGATTATCTGCGTAGTCGGGGAGATCAGATTGTTCCTCTTTCAGAGATCATCGGACTGCCACGCGACACCGTAATGCCTCCCCTCCGGGAGAAGGATCAACCTCTCTCCGCCCGTTATGTCTATAAGGGTTTCGCGATTATCAGATTTCTGGAAAATGCCGCCTGGACCCTCCTTGCCATCGTCACCCTCCTGGCCCTGCTGCGTGTCACCTTTCTTGGCATCTGTGCGTTTCGCCATCGGCACACGGAAGCCTCCCTCCCTGCTATTGAACCAGCCTCTTTCCCTTCACTGAGCATTCTGCTCGCCGCCTACAACGAGGAACGCGTGATCGCTTCCACCATTCGCCATCTGCTCGACTCTGATTATCCGGCCCCGATCGAAATCGTCGTGGTGGATGATGGTTCCAAGGATCAGACTGCCGCAGTTGTTGCCGGTATCGCCCATCAGGAAAGCCGGGTGAAACTGATACGCCAGACAAATGGGGGAAAATCGACCGCACTGAACCGTGCCATCACTGAGTCCTCCCATCAGATACTGGTCATGATTGATGCCGATACCATGGTGGCACCGGATGGCCTGCGAAGACTTGTCGCACCTCTCAGCAATCCTGCCGTGGGTGCTGTCTCCGGAACCATCCGTGTCGGCAACACTCGTCCGTGGCTTGGCCGGTTTCAGGATCTGGAATATGTCGCCGCCTTCGAAATTGACCGCAGGGCCCAGGACTTCCTTAGTTGTATCCTCGTCGCACCAGGCGCCTTGAGTGCGTTCCGCAGGAAGGCCATTGAGCAGGCGGGTTCCCTGAATACCGATACGCTTGCTGAAGACACTGATCTGACCCTGCAACTTCATCGACTTGGTTGGAAGGTGGTCTTTGCCCCACGCGCATACGCGGATACGGAGGCTCCCGAGCATGTGAAAGCCCTTATCTCCCAGCGGTTCCGCTGGGCATTTGGCACGCTGCAATGTCTCTGGAAACATGGTGATATGCTTTTTGCCCCCGGTTCGGGATGGCTCGGTTGGTTTGCGCTGCCCTCGGTCTGGATCTTTCAGATCGCCGTGGTGGCTGTCACTCCGGTGCTCGATAGTCTGGTTCTCTGGTCTCTCTGGCTGGGACGCGGGGCTGCCATCTGGCCCTACTTTGTGGCCTCCCTGCTACTGGATGTCATCCTGGCGATCATCGCCCTGCTGCTTGCCAAACGAGCCTGGCAAACCGCCTGGAGAGCCATTCCCATGAGGTTGCTCTACCGGCCCCTTCTCGGATATGTCGTCTGGAAATGCCTCTTCAAAGCCACCGCAGGCAGCCTGGTTCACTGGGCCAAGCTTGACCGCACAGCGGGAGCCATTCAACAAAAAGAACGGAAGGCATCCTCTGCCAAGTCCCCTTAAAACATGACTCTAATGGCTGCTCTCATCCGCTGCTTCCTGATCGCAAGTCTGCTTTTGCCAGCTGCCTCCGGCACTGCAGTATCGACCAACTTGTTCCAACAACTTCAGATTCCCGAGCAAGGAGCCTACACGGGTGCCTATGTCGATTTTGGTGATGGTGAGGATCATGTCTCTCTTGAGGCTCTCGAAAAGTTTGAGGGGCTGACCGGCAAGCCGATGGCGATCGTTGCCTTCGGATCCTTCTGGGGGCGTCAGTCATTTCCGACGGAACAAGTCGATTTGGTGCGGGCTTATGGCGCAGTTCCTCTTCTCTTCTGGTCACCATGGGATTCTCCCTTCGATGAAAAACGAGGCCCCGACAAGTTCGCCCTGACCGAGATCCTTGCCGGAAAGTGGGATGCCTATATCGATACCTGGGCTGATGCTGCGGCAAAGGTGCCGTCACAGTTCTTTGTCTCCTTTGCCTGCGAAATGAACGGCACTTGGTTTCCATGGTCGGGTTGGTTTTATGGTAAGGGACCTCCCGACCCTCATCCTGATAGGAAGTTGACCGGGAATGAACTTTCCCAGGCCACCAAGGAAGACATTCTTCACCCTGATGAAAATTGGTTTGGGAAAGGCGATATCAAAAATCCAGCCACCTGGGAGGGACCGGAAACGTTCAAGAAAGCATGGCGGTATGTCGTGAACAGGGTGCGTGCCCGGGGAGCAACAAATATTCTCTGGGTCTTTCAGCCCAATAACTATTCCGATCCGCCGGGTTACATTTCGTGGAACCAACCCGCCGCCTACTACCCTGGCCCGGAGTATGTTGATTGGCTGGGCCTGAGTGTCTATGGGAAGCAGACGATGAACAGCGAGGACGACAAATGGTGTGGCTTTGACAAGCTGCTGGAGTGGCCCTATGTCGAGATGACAAGGATTGATCCTGTTAAGCCGATCATGTTGGCTGAATGGGGCGTTACCGAATCTCATACCCCCGGAGAAGACAAGGGGGCTTGGATCGCCTCTGCCTTTGCACAGATGAGCACCCGCTATCCCCGGCTCAAGGCGGCGGTATTCTGGCATGAGCGGTGGGCCAATGACGACGGCTCCTACAGCAACCTACGGGTGAATTCTTCGCGCGCCTCGCTCAAGGCCTATCAGGAAGGTGTTGCCAACCCCTTCTGGCTGGGCCGCCCTCTCTGGAAGGCTCCGTAGCCTACTAGCAACAACCCGCCCGTGAGAAGAAGTAGCGGCGAGGAGGGCTCTGGGACAGCACCCACAGGGAGAATATAAACATACCCGCCCTTGATATCGAAAGTCACAATGTTGCTATCAAAGAAATATCCACCGGAGTTCATCCTTTCTCCTCCATTGGTTAGACCTCCATAGGTGGGGTTGGAAATCACATCCACACCTCCACCCCAAGGAGTGGAATTACTCAGCACCGTTTCTAGGATCTGGGGATTAATTGCATTTGTGGTAGAGACCACAAGATTTGTAGCTCCGCCGTATCCGGCAAGGTTCGTTGCATAGATCACGGCGTTCGGACCACCTCCCGTGTCCAGCACATAAGGAATCAGACTGTTTGTAGTCATTCCATTAGATGAGGTGAGTGTCACCGCGACATTGGCGACCTGAGCCCTACCATACCCATTGGTCGTCCCTCCAGCAGTCGGAATCATGGTACCACTGGGAGAAAGTGCCATTTTGATAACATTTGGGTTGGTTGCATAGCTATCAAGTAGGGCTTGCGATACTCCCAAAGTTAGCGATCCCTGCCCGCTCGCCGCGATCAGATTGGTGGTTAGATCGAGCGTGTATCCCAGCGACAGCGTATTGGTCAGGGGCATCTGAGTGAGAATCGTACCCAGCGCAGAATTTCCATAAAACCCTGCACCAAAATCACCGTAGGTTCCGTTAAGTGTGGGATTCGTCCCTGAGGTGGCATTCGAAATGATGCCGCCGGAATTGTAAGCATCCCCGTTGGTGTACCGAACCTGTCCATAATTTATGGAACCAGAACTCACTATTACATTAGTCGAGTTGTTACTTCCTAAGGAAATGCTGTCGTTGAGGGACTGATAGTAATAGGTCAATCCGGTCGAAAAAGTGAACAGACCGTTAGTATTGGTCTGCGAAAGATCGGTGTTATAAAATGACATCAGGTAAGGTGCTCCCGTATCGAAAAGATAAGGGACGAGAGGTCCACCACCGATTGCCGCATAGATCGTGTAGTGAGAGGGGGTATAATTCACCCCATTGGTGGCATAGATCGGGATACTGATACTGCCGTCGGCATTGGTCTGGGCCAGAGCGGTTGAAGACGCAATAGTGCATGCGATTCCGGCCATGAAAAGGGTCAAAAGGATCTTCTTCATTCTCCACTCTGTATCGGGAGAAATCCAGCTGCGTCAAGTCGTGATGCGTGACAAAAATGTCACTTTAACCCCTCTTGAAAAAAATTTCTAAATTGGGTAAGTGATGATTTTTTGTTATGAAACCTTCGTCCCATTTCAGCAAATACTTTTGGATCATCATGCTACTGTGCTTGTCGCCGGTTGTCGTGGCACAGTCTATCGTCAGCAATCCTATTTATATTCCCCTTGTCTATCAGACAAACGACGGCAAATGGGCCATCGAACTCTCTCTAGGTGGAGGATCAACACCTGTTCCCTTTGAATTCGATACCGGTGGAACGGGTTTCTACGCCGCCTACTCTACCAACACTTCAAGCAGCAGTTGGTGGGGAACAAATTTCACCCCCACCGCAACCCCCGCCTACAACTACTATGACAGCGGGGAAACCTACACCGGGAGCGTCGTCCAAACGGCAGTGACCTTCTGGAGCAACGGCACCCGCCTCGTGAACACACCGGGGAATGTTACAGTTGGTCAAATCACCAACATTTCACAGAATGGCGTTACCAACTGGGCTTCCACGAATATGATGACCACCAACCAGATACCACCCGTTCAGGGGAATTTTTATGGTGACTTCGGTCTCTCCCTCAATCTCAACACCAACTATTCCTCCAACCCGCTCGGAAACCTCATTGCCCAGATGACTTTTACTAACGGTGTTACGGCAGGTTTTGTTGTGAATGTGCAATCCAACAATCCTTATCTGCAAATCGGCCTGAACAGCGCCCAGACGAATTTAAGCGGCGCGACATACTTCGCCATGAACGCCGACACGAACGCTGGCGGCAAAACCTTTGCCAATACAGGTCTTGCCTACCACTCCGAGCAGATTTTCTCAACGACACTCTCCCTAAGCAATTCCGCCACTTCCTCCAACATCGTCCTCACCGATGTCGGGATTACCCCTGACACCGGAGCAGGAGTGACCATCCACAACACGGTGCTCAATACCAACTTCCCGACAAACTGGGTTGTTGCAAGCGGCACAACGAGTGTTACGAACGACCAGGGGGTCTTCACCAAAACAAACTACGATAAAATAAGCGGGTCGTTAACTCTCGCAGGATTGGGAACGAACGCCATCTTTGATACAGGCACCAGTGGGATCCAAAACAACCCACCTCAACTGACTACCTACTCCAACTTCTACCTTAATGCAGGAAGAGATATCTTTGACCAGAATGTCATCATCTACGATCTACAAAACAACCAGATCGGACTCCTGCCTCAAGCCGTTCCCGAGCCCTCGGTTGCATGGTTTTTGCTGTTGGGAACAGGTGCTCTGTTCCTTCTCCGGAAAACACCCTCGAGGAGTTCGAGCAATTCATAAAAATATCCGGTGCGCGGGTTTTGACCCGAAGTGATTCTCGCGTTAGGATGGCCGGATGCGTTTGCTGAAATTTACAGATCGTGGTTTTAATCGAGCCATTACCGACCTGAACCGTCAGGCCGAGCCAAAGGAGGAAGTCCGCCAAACTGTTTCGGAAATCCTCTCTGCCGTCCGCAGCAAGGGTGACTCTGCTCTATTGGAATACACTCGGAAATTCGGCGGCCCCAAGCTGACCCCTGCCAAGATCCGTGTTTCGGCACCCGAAATCGAAAAGGCTGTGGCATCTCTCACTCCCGCCGTTAAAAAAGCCCTCGCGGCCTCACGGAAAAATGTCACGGCCTTCGCCAAGAAAAGCCTTCGCCAGAACTGGTCAATGATCAACGCCGAGGGTGCTCTTGTTGGCGAACGCTTCGATCCCCTGCCCCGCGTCGGTCTCTACATCCCCGGAGGAACGGCCCCGCTCGTTTCCAGTGCCATCATGACCTGTGGATTTGCCAAGGCAGCCGGTGTTCCAGAAATCGTCGCAGTAACACCTGCCGGTGTGGACGGCACCGTCGCCCCGGCACTCCTTGCCGCCCTTGATCTCTGCGGAGCCACGGAAATCTACAGAGTCGGCGGAGCTCAGGCGATCGCAGCTCTTGCTTACGGAACCAAGAGCATTCCGGCTGTCACCAAAATCTACGGCCCGGGCAATGCCTTCGTCGTGGAGGCCAAACGACAGGTCTTTGGTCGGGTCGGTGTCGATCTCCTGCCCGGCCCAAGCGAAGTGTTGGTCATTGCCGACGCAAAGGCCAATCCCATTTGGGTCGCGGCAGACTTGCTTGCGCAGTCGGAACACGGTGCGAGCAGCGTGGTTATCTTGCTGAGCGATTCGGAGAAACTTCTCGCCGCCGTTCAATCCGAGATCGATCGCCAGTTCAAGCTCTCCTCGCGTCCCGAACACCTTGGCAAGGCGATGAACAATGCCGCACTGATCCTCGTGCGCGATCTCGCCCAAGCCGTCGAGATTGCCAATGGATTTGCCGCCGAGCATGTCTCCCTCGCCGTTCGCAAACCTGAATTGCTTGCTCCCAAGCTGACATCGGCAGGAGCCATTTATCTGGGGGATCTTTCTCCGGTGGCCGCAGGTGATTTCCTTGCAGGTCCGAGTCATGAACTCCCCACCGGCGGTGCTGCCAAGGCTTTTGCGGGCCTGACTGCAGAGCAATTTCAACGCCGAACTAGTGTCGTCCGCTATGATGCGGCTTCACTCAAAAAATCGCGTGCGATCATTGAGACCTTCTGCGAAATCGAAGGCCTTGATGCACATGGGAGATCCGTTTCATTGCGCCTCAAGGCGCAATGAAACCAAGGCTATTAGGCTGAAGGCTGTTAGACTCTTAGAGATGAAGACTGCCATACAGGATAGGCGTTTAATAGCTTTGGACTCCTGTTCTTTTTTAAATTCGGTTCGATAGCTCCTTCTGACCTAAAAGCCGAATAGTTTCAGACTAAACCCCTATTTTCCAAATGCTCTGTCGATTTCCGCGACATGAATTCGACCTCTCCGCGAGGGGGTTGATCGTCGGCATCGTGAATGTCACACCGGATTCTTTTTCTGACGGAGGAGCGTTTTATGATCCCGATACCGCGTGCGCACAGGGACTGCGATTGCTCGACAAAGGGGCCGACCTGCTTGATCTCGGTGCGGAATCAACCCGCCCCGCTTCGCTCCCGGTCTCTCCAGAAGAGGAGATGGAGAGGCTCCTTCCCGTGATCCGTATGCTGCGTGCCAGCACGGATGCCCCCCTCTCCATCGACACCTCCAAAGCGGTGGTGGCCGCAGCGGCTCTCGGTGCAGGTGCAGATATCATCAATGATGTGTCAGCCCTGCGAGATCCGCTCATGGCCGAACTGGTGGCCTCGCATCAGGCGGGTCTGATTCTCATGCATATGCAGGGAACACCTGCCACCATGCAGGATCATCCCTGCTATCCCAACGATGATGTCCTGGGTGCCGTGTCAAAATTTCTTTTAGAAAGGCGCGAAGCGGCCATAGGCTCTGGCGTGGCCCCTTCTTCCATCATTCTCGATCCAGGTCTGGGCTTCGGTAAAACTGTGTCCCACAATCTTGCATTGCTCCGGGGTATTCCAACGCTCGTCGCGCTCGGATCACCGATCATGATCGGACATTCCCGAAAATCGTTTCTCGCCTCCTTCAACGGGCAGCATGATCCAGGCGAACGCCTTGCCGCCGGCCTTGCTGTCACGGCTCTGGCACGGACAGCGGGAGCGAGGCTTTTCAGGGTGCATGAAGCAGCCCCACACCGCGACGCCCTGCGCCTGACGGAGGCCATCCTGTGATCGCCTCTTTCTCCCAGCTTCTCGGCTTTCTCCGTAACTCGTGGGCTTTTGGTCTGGAGATTCTGATCCTCTCGGCGATCATCTATAACCTTTACCTCTATCTGCGGGGCACTCATGGGGCGCGTATTCTCATCGGGCTTGCACTTGTCTTTCTCACGCTGACCCTCATCTCCCAGCTGCTCGATCTTGCTGTCTTGAGCTGGCTGCTACGCAGCTTTTCGGTCTTTCTGGCTATTGCCCTCGTCGTACTATTCCAGCCGGAACTGCGCCGCGCGCTCAATGAACTCGGCAGCCATCATTTCTTCACCACGGCACTGCAACGCCGCGAGGCGATCGAAGAACTCGCGGATGTGGTCTTTGACCTGGCAAGCAAGGGTTATGGCGCTCTCATCGCACTTGAACGGGATATCAGTCTTGATTCGGTGGCGGAGAGCGGGGTCAATCTGGATGCTGATTTTTCCAAGGAGCTCCTGCTCACGATTTTTCACCCAAAAACTGTTCTGCATGATGGAGGGGTGATCGTCAGCGGCGACAGAATTGTGGCTGCCGGTTGCATTTTCCCTCTGACGCAACGCGACGACCTTGACCGCACGCTGGGTCTGCGGCACCGTGCCGGTCTCGGACTTTCGGAGGAATCGGACACCATCGCTCTGGTGGTTTCCGAGGAAAGCGGCCAAGTTTCGATTTGTCACTCGGGTCTCATCGAGCGCAACCTTCCGTTTGAACGGTTCAGAAAACGCCTCGCACAACTTCTGCTCCGTGAAGAAAATCATGCAAAAGATTCTACTGCACAACTGGAAGGAGAAGTTGGTCTGCCTGTTACTGGGCGCAGCTCTCTGGTATCTCATCCACCAAAATCTGGCTCCGTCATCCCAATTGGGACGCGGGGAAAAGACTGAGACGGTGATCATCACCACCACGCACAAGCTCCCTTCCCAGCATAAGTAAATGGTTGCCCGCACTCTCTTTGGTACCGATGGCATTCGAGGCAAGGCCAATGCTTACCCGGTAACACCGGAGATAGCCCTGCGCATGGGGCGCGCGACCGGATTCCTGATGCGGCAAAATAAACACGCCGAAAATTCAGACCGACCTCGTTTTGTGATTGGTCGTGACACCCGGCTCTCCGGCCCGATGCTGGAAGCGGCGCTCGTGGCAGGACTGAATTCCGTGGGAGCCGATGTGCTGCTCACCGGCGTCATTCCGACACCAGCCGTTGCCTGCCTCGTCCGGGATTTGGGAGCCGATGGCGGAGTTGTCATCTCGGCCTCCCATAATCCTTCGGAGGATAACGGCCTGAAACTTTTCGGTCGCGACGGGTACAAGCTCGATGATGCTCTGGAAGAGCGGCTTGAGCAGCTGATGCTGACCGAGGAAATCGACGGCTTTCGTCCCGCAGGAGATCGGCTCGGCACTGTTACCATGATCGACGATGCATCGAACTGCTATGCGCGTATGGCCAAGGAAAGCGTTCCTGGCATGATGCTTCATGGCCTCCATATCGCTCTCGATTGTGCCAATGGTGCTTCGTTTGAAACCACACCCAGTGTCCTGAGAACTCTTGGTGCCGAGGTCTCCCTCTATCATGCGGCACCCAATGGAAGCAACATCAACAAGGGCTGCGGCAGCACACATCCCGAGGAAATCAGCCGACTCGTGCATGAAACCGGGGCGCAGATCGGAATCTCCCATGACGGGGATGCAGACCGGCTTGTGCTCTGCGATGAACTGGGTGAGATCGTGGATGGGGACGAGATACTCGCCATGACGGCGCTGGATGCCTTGCAACGGGGAGAACTGGCGGGCAACACCCTTGTGGCCACCGTCATGAGTAATTTCGGGCTTGATGAATGCCTTGCGACGGCCGGAGGCCGTGTGCTGAGAACGGCTGTCGGAGACCGCTATGTGGTGGAGGCCATGAGAAAAGGCAACTATTCCATCGGGGGCGAACAGAGCGGTCATCTGATTTTTCGCGACCATGGCACGACCGGTGACGGTCTTCTTGCAGCACTCCAAGTGCTCCGAATCATGACCGAGAGCGGGCGACCGCTGAGCAAGCTGCGCCGTGTCCTTAAAAAATATCCTCAGGCACAACGCAACCTGCGTGTGAGGCAAAAACCTCCGCTTGATGCAACAGTGCTTGCCGAAGTCACCCGGCTTATTGCGGCAACCGAAAGATCCCTCGCCGGAAAGGGGCGGGTGTTGCTTCGCTATTCCGGCACCGAACCAAAAATCCGTCTCCTCATCGAGGGCCCTGATGGGGTAATGATCTCGGAAGCAGCCGATTCCATCGCGGCTGCGTTGACCAGTGCTATCGGTGAGTAGCTACTTTCCGGCAATTTCGCTGTAAAGATCCGTCATCCATGAGATTGCCGCCTCAAGAATAGCGCGGGTTGTTTCCACAAAATCTGCAGCATTGACGCCAAGGAGTCGCCCGAACTGATGCAGCGTCACAATGCGGCTGGTCGCCAGGAGGAGTCCGATGATGACAAGCAGATTAATCTGATAGATCACCATCAACGAAAAGAAGCTTCCTCCGTAATGCAAATCCGGCTGCCCTTTGAGGATGAGAAGGCAGGTAAACACGAGATGGAAGGCCAGTGTGACTCCGATCAGGAGAAAGAGCAGCCAGCGGAAAGAGCTGAGGTCGGCTGCAAGCGATGCAGCTCCATACAGTGTTACAACCAGAACGCTGTAAATAGGAAAGAAATAGGGAGCCAGGATGATCCAGGTGTTCACCCTGTCGGTCAGTACATGCCCTCCCTCCAGACTCACATGAAAGTGATCGGCCACCTTGCCCCCGAAGATCCAGACCCAGAGGGCATGAGTGACTTCATGCCCCAGAACATACGGGATCATGAGTGCCTTCTGCGGGATGATGAAATAGAGGATTCCAAAGAGCACGGCACCGGCTGCAAAACAGCCGAACGATTGGGTGGCTAACAATCCGTGATGGAGCGAGGTGGTGAAAGCTTGCAGGAATGTCTTTGTCAGCACCCAGGCCAAGGGAAGCAGAAAGAGGCCCACAACGAATTTGACCAGCGATTTGGGAACCCCCTGACGGTATGCAGGCCCATGGTGTTGATCGTCTTGTCCACAGGAATCAATTTCCCCCGATGGGGATTCCTTGGGAAAAAGTTCGCCTGATGTCAGTTCTGCCGCCGCCGCACGGACACGTCTGCTTCCGCTCGGCTTCAACCCTCTCTTGGATGAAGAAGTGTTTGCCACGCGGAATGGAGCGGATCCTGTTAGGCCCTGCCCATGTAGGCCCCGGTACGGGTATCGACCTTGATGATTTCCCCCTCCTTGATGAAGAGCGGAACCTGGATGTGCTT
Organism: uncultured Spartobacteria bacterium; assembly: GCA_903823215.1. Taxonomy (GTDB): domain Bacteria; phylum Verrucomicrobiota; class Verrucomicrobiia; order Chthoniobacterales; family UBA6821; genus UBA6821. Next base: position 682 of record CAIJRY010000252.1, on the reverse strand, counting down.
GCCTGTTTCCAGCACGGCCGGCTTCATCACATTGCCACTCGAATCCCCCTTAAGTCCTTCCGGGGATTCCGTCACCTTGAGATTGGCTGAAGCGGGCAACTCGACGGAGACCGCGCGTCCCTCGACATAGAGAACTTCGACCTGCATATTCTCAACCAGAAAATCCTTGGCGTCACCGATCAGATCGCCTTGCAGGGTGATTGTTTCAAAGCTCTCGGGATCCATGAAATTATAGCTCTCCTGATCGGCATAGCTGTAATCGAGCGTCATGCGCTGCACATCGACCAGATCCACCTTTTCCGTTGAAGAAAACCGGATGTCTGCGGATTTCCCCGTTCCTATATAACGAACGATCAGCTGCACAAACGCCCGGAGGTTGCCGGGGGTGCGATGGGTGACTTCAAGGACGATGGCTGCATTGCCGTTATACTTGATTGCCATTCCTTTGCGGAGATCATTTGCGAGAGCCATGGTAGTAGTTGGAAGATAGAGGTTGGAAAGAGGGCGAAGGGGTGGGGTGAATTACAATATTTTGAGTCGAGAGAGATCCTGAGAGTCAACCACGCCAAGCGGCTTTCCACCGGCGTCTGTCACCACGAGATCATCGATACGATGCTGTTCTAGCACCATGAGAACCTCGGCGGCAAGTTTGTCGGCACGGATTGTCACAGGATTGGCCGTC
>CAIJRY010000251.1 GCA_903823215.1 uncultured Spartobacteria bacterium | reverse complement strand
GACTTAGTCAAGATCTAGTCTATTTTTACCTCATGGTAGTCACTATTCATGAAGCAAAAACTCATCTATCCCGCCTCTTGCATAGGGTAGAGGAGGGGGAGGAGGTCATTGTTTGTCGTGGAAAAATCCCAATAGCGCGACTCGTACCGGCTTCACTTCCCAAGCGCAAGCGCCCCGCCGTTGGTATGATGACGTCCGTAGCATTCAAGATTCCTGAAGATGCATTTGATCCCATGTCGAATGACCAGTTGAGGGAGTGGGGTGCCGCATGAGCATACTGTTGGATACATGTGCATTGATTTGGCTGACCAGCACCCCTGAAAAACTGGGCACTCGTGCCACACATATACTGGAAGACATTCATCAGGAAAGATTCCTGAGTCTGGCTTCAGTCTGGGAGATTGTTCTCAAATATCACACAGGAAAGCTTCCTCTGCCACAGAAACCCGAGGAGTGGATTGAAGAACAGATACGCCTGCAAGATATCACCATCCTGAATCTTGAAAGAGAAGTAATCTACAAATCAGGAAATCTTCCACCAGTACACCGTGATCCCTTTGATCGCATGATTGCCGCCGACTCGCTCATTCACAGGATTCCGATCATTTCGCCAGATGCGCCGTTTGGTGATTATGGCTGCAAGGTTATCTGGTAGCCAAAGACTTCAAACTTGACTCCAAGTAACCTTATGCGTTATAAATATGCGTTATGAAGACATTTTCCATTATGGAGACTCAGCATAATTTATCTCAAGTCTTGCGTGTGGTGGAATCCGGATTGCAAGTCGGTATTACCCGACGCAAGGAATTAGTCGCACATATTGTGCCTGTGAAGAAAACTGTTGATCAGCCTGATTTTGTGGGACGGTCTCAAAAAATATGGGGTGGCAAAGGGCATGCGACATCGTCTCATTTGCTGCTGGATGAAACTCGAGGGGAGCGTTGAAAACCTACTACGACACTGGCGTCTTTCTTAAGCTCTATACCGCAGAGGCAGAGTCGGAAGCTGTTTCTGCTTTCGTCCATTCAAGAAAAGCTATTCCCGCTATCACAGACTTGCACATTGCGGAGTGTACTTCGGCACTGAGGCTCAAAGTCTTCCGTAAAGAATGCAAAGAGGCTCAGGCTTCTGCGGCACTGAATTTGATCCAAGATGATATACGCAGTGGGGTAATACAGATACTGCTACTGGATTGGAATCATGCATGGATGGAATGCAGGTTGATCTCTGATCGTTTCTCTTCCCTCACGGGTGCGCGGACGCTCGATACCCTCCATGTGGCCGCTGCACATTTGTTGGGAGCCAAGGAGTTTGTGACATCTGATAAAAAACAAGCAGAGCTTGCCAAATGCATTGGTTTATCTGTCGTGAATCCAGTCTGACAAACGGCGAAATAGCCATTGATATACGCCGAACGGATAAGGTTTTTCTGTTTCTCTTTGACGGTTCGGAAAATGGAGGGTAAATTGCCATCATGGTAAAAACCCAAGTTCAAATCCCTGACATGCTCTTCCGTGAAGCAAAGCGATTGGCGGCAGAGAACGAAATGAGCTTTGCCGAGGTGGTGCGGCGTGGATTGGAGGAAATTATTCGTCATCATCCTCCCGGCAGAACCCAGGCTGAAAGTTGGGTGCTGCCGCAAGCCCATGATCTAGGCTCGGCTTTGGTGCCTGAAGAGGAGTGGACGGCATTGTGTCACGAATAAATCGATTTTCAAGTGACCAGCTTTGACACCAATATAGCCCTTTATGCGGCGAATACTGCCTCTCCATGGCATCAGGCGGCATGTGGTTTTATCCAATCACTCTCCACTCGAAAGGATGTGGCAATCTGTGAATTGGTTCTCGTGGAGCTCTATCTGAAGCTACGGAACGAAAAGATTTTTCCACGCCCTCTCAGTGCCCCCCAGGCAGCGGCGGTTTGCCAGACATATCGGAGAAATAGAGCTTGGACGCTGATAGAGTCAGGCCAAGTGATGGAAGGTATCTGGACAGAGGCGGCTCAACCCGGCTTTGCCTTCCGCCGGATCATCGACTTGCGCCTAGCCCAGACTCTGCGTCACCATGGAATCACGGATTTTGCTACCTCCAACGAGAAGGATTTTCAGGGGCAGGGATTTATTAAGGTCTGGAATCCCCTCCTTCCATAGAAATTTTTTTGTTCTTATCCTGAATTGACATTGTGATGTAATGATGTGCAAGTGAGAACAAATCTTGAAATAGAAGACGATGTTTTGGAGGTGGCAAAAGATATTGCCCGCCACCAGTGCTTGAGTTTTGGAAAGGCCGTCTCTCTCCTGATTCGTAAAGGTATCCAGACACTCCGCCATCAGGCAAAAGTGGTCACACTCAATGGACTTCGTGTGGTAAGCCGAGCTCTAAATGCATCGCCTGTGACATTGGAAATCGTCAAT
>CAIJRY010000250.1 GCA_903823215.1 uncultured Spartobacteria bacterium | reverse complement strand
CCGCCAAATGGCGTCACTGGCTTGTCTGTATATTCAATCGGCAGATTCACCATATTGGTGATCCTACCACACCTGCCAATCCCTCTTATTTACTACCCCTACATTCCTTCCTCTGCTTCTATTGAATAATCCGGGTTAAATAAGCCTCAACAACTACTCAACCATCTACTGACCTTCACCCAAAAACAACCCACAACCATTACCTCTCCCCAGCCGCGGCCTATAGTCCGGGGGTAATCTCAGCGTTCATCGACTTCCAATAGCTATGACGCCGTCGCCGGGTCTCCTAGGGGGATTTTGCAGTATGGCTACGGGGGGTGCGAGCGGGAGTGCGGCAGAGAGCATCCGGAATAACTTGTCATGTGTACGGCGTTGTATAATTTATTTTGGAATTTTTTATGATAAAACGGATCAGTGTTTCTATCTCGATACGATGGATATTAATCGTGATGGTATTGCTGAAGCTTGTTCTTATTTCGAAAGAAGAGATTCACGCGTATTTTTTGCCCCACGATGATCTTTGGCAGATCTGGGCGGCCGATCGGTTTTGCTGGCTCGGTCATTACACATGGGACAAACTCCTCCATCTCCCGATCTATCCGCTTTTCATTAAACTGGTGAACCTGACCGGACTGCCTCTACGCATCGGATCAGAACTTATCTACTGTGCCGCGGCTTGCTGCCTTTGCCTTTCACTCAGGCGCTTGGGCTTTGGATTCCTCTTAACCACACTCGCCGCGGCGGCAATAATATTTCAACCGGCATCGTTCCAGATTCCGAATCGTGCCGGCGCGGAAATCCTGCTGGCTCCCCTCTTAATGTTCGCGCTTGCCGGCAGCCTATCATGGTGGAGTACCCGTCACTCCCCCTTCGCATGGAACCAGACGCTTTGGACTGGAATTTGTTGGGCTCTCGCCTGGAATGTCCGCAAGGAGTCCATCCTGCTCTTGGGCCTCCTTGGTATCATCGCCCTGTGCCTTGTTATTGCGGACCATAAAACGGGAATCCGCGAGATTGGCAGGCGGCTGGCCACGGGTGTCCTATTTCCTCTTTTCATGTCCTTGGCTTTATCCGCGGGCATATCGACTTTGAATTATGCAAAATGGGGTCTTTACACAACCTCTATTCTTACATCCACCGGCTTCAAAGCCGCTTACAGTGCGCTCCAATCCATCCCGCCCAGTTGTCCCCGGCAATTCATCGGTGTGCCTGTGGAATCCCGCGAGAAGGCCTACGGCGTCAGCGCACAATTTGCCAAGTTGCGTCCACACCTTGAGGGAAGAATCGGTGCAAACTGGGCATACATCTCAAAAACCACATTTACCGACCCGATCGGGATGACTGGGCTGAATGCGAGGGAAATCGCGAGTGGCTGGTTTTATTGGGCTCTCCACGATGCGGTGGTGGCATCCGGCAATGGAAAAACTCCAGCTGAGGAGAACCTCTTTCTCCAGAGTGTTGCGGATGAAATTCAAAAAGCTCAGAAAAAGGGACTGCTGGAAAGGAGGTGGGTGCCCGTTGCAATGATCGAGCCGAACTGGCGCCTTTGGCTGCCCTCTCTACCCTCCTCTTTGCTCTCCGTATCCAGCCTCTTCATGAAGTCCTATGTTACTCCGGTGTTCGTTTACGATGACGGGTCGGCCTCCGATGTCAGCTGGATGTTCGATGAGACTGCCAATCGCCGTACCACACTCACCCGCCCCCGCGATGGAATCATCAGTGGATGGATGCTCGCCGAACACGGCAAGATCCGGTCACTCTCGTTGCGCTCTCCTGAGGGAACAGTTGCAGAAACAGGCCCGTCTGTTATGCGACCGGATATTACTCTGCTCGAAAAAACTGGGTTTTCCCTTAAGTTTCCAGCGAACCTTCAGGGACTTAAAGCCAACGGCCTGTTAAGAGTCGATCTCGAGGATAAGACAGGCGTCGATATCCCGATATCCGAGATTTCTACTCGACATATCCTCACCCGGAATACGGGTAGCTCAGTAGTTAACATTGGATTTGATTCTATGGATCTTCCTGCCCCTGCCAATGCATGGACCAAACATTTACAATCTCTGTGGGAAAGTATTTATCTGGAGGTATCTTTCTGGGCAGTGTGGTTGCTCGTTTTATCCGTTCCGGCGCTTCTTTGGATCTATGTCCGTGAGCGCACTCTTCCAGCGTTTGCCGTTGCCTTTGTTCTCTTTGGCTCGATTGTCGCCGTACGCATTGTTTTCTTTGCCCTTCTTGATGCCACCTCCTGGCCTGCAGCAAATCAGCCTCGTTACGTTTATCCCGTGATGCCACTCTTCGCCGCTCTCCTTGTGACATCACTTGCCATTGTTCTGTATGCCGCAAAGGATATTTTTCACATGATTTCCATTTTCAATACGAAACGCTGCCAAGTATCCTGAGAAAGCCGAATTCATTTTCATGCAAGATTTTGACTATCTGATTATTGGAGCCGGTCCCAGTGGCCTTACGATTGCCCATGCGCTTCTAAAAGGAGGTGTTGCCCGTGACCGCCTGCTCGTCATCGAGGCGAACAAGGAAGCAGGAGGTCTCTGCCGTAGTGAAAGTGTCGATGGTGCGCCACTCGACATCGGAGGTGGCCATTTCCTGGATATTCGGAATAAAAAAACCCTTGAGTTTCTCTTCCAGTTCATGCCGGAGGAGGAGTGGGATACCTACTCCCGTATCGCTAAGATTCGAATTCACAATAGGGAGATCGACCATCCGCTGGAGGGGAACCTCTGGCAGTTTTCAAAGAGTGACCAGGTTGACTACCTGGAATCCATTGCGCGCACCGGAAGCGTCGCAGGGGAGCCGATGCCGGAGTCATTCGAAACTTGGGTGCGGTGGAAACTGGGTGATCGAATCGCCGAAGATTATATGCTGCCATATAACCGCAAGATCTGGTCCATGGACCTTGAGCAACTTGGCACTTATTGGCTCTACAAGCTGCCTGATGTTTCATTCCGTGACACCCTGAGATCCTGCCTAGAAGGTCGCCAGTTTGGAGCGCTACCCGCTCATGGAACGTTTCTCTATCCAAAGCAATTCGGTTACGGTGAGGTTTGGCGCCGTATGGGCGCGCAGCTCGGAACTCAACTGCTCACAACGACTCCGGTTACCAGTATCGATGTGGAAAACCGTATTGTTAACGGTGCTTACCGCGCGGATCGGATTATTAGCACCATGCCATGGACTCTCTGGCCCAGTCTTGCAGATGTGCCCGTGGAGATTGTGGATTTCATCGGTGAGCTCGTTTCTATTCCCATTGACGTGGACTATTTTCCTGAAGCTGTTCCCAGCGCTGCGCACTGGATTTACGAACCCCGCGATGACATCTCTTATCATCGGATTCTGCCGCGCCACAATTTCTGTCCCGGATCGCGCGGATATTGGACCGAAACCAACGCGCTGCGCTCCGTCGCTATTTCTCACTTCCGTCATCACAACGAGTTTGCGTATCCCGTAAATACTAAGAATAAGCCCGCCGCCGTCCAAGCCATTTTGTCCTGGGCCCGGACAAAAGGAATCATTGGCGCGGGCCGCTGGGGCACATGGGAGCATATGAACTCCGATGTGGCGGTGGCCGAGGCGCTCGACATGGCTCGCAAATTGCTCGGCTCGGCTTAATTTACAATCTTTGCTCCACCCTGAATCGGAGTCATATAAAATCATGAATGTTTCCCTTTGTTTGATTGTCTGGAACGAGCTTGGTGGGTGTTGGCTTGATGTTCCAAAAATCCCGCGTGATTCCTTTCATGAAGTTTTTGCCATTGACGGAGGTAGTACGGACGGAACGGTCGAATATCTTGCTAGTCAGGGAATTCCCGTTCATCCACAGACAAAACGGGGCCTGAATGCTGCCTATGTCGACGCGAATCGAATCGCCTCCGGCGAAGCCGTCGTTGTATATTTTCCAAAAGGTACAATCCCTCCCGAAGACCTTCTTAAATTTATCCCGCTTCTTGAGGATGGAAAAGCGCTGGTGATCGCAAGCAGGAAAATCAAAGGATCCAGAAACGAGGAGGACTCGCAGTTTTTAAAACCTCGGAAGTGGGCGGTATTGTTGCTGGCGGTTTCAGCCGCTTTGATCTGGTGCCGTGAGGGGGTGTGGATCCGCGATGTCCTTCACGGGGTCAAAGCCTGGAATCGCCGTGCATTCGATCAGATGCAAATTCTAGACCATGGCCTCTCGATCGACATTGAAATGGTTATTCGCTCTTACAAATTGAGGCTTCCACGCTGTGAATTTCCGACCAAGGAATTATCGAGGCCTCATGGTGAATCGACTTTCAAGTTCCTACCAACGGGTAGAAAGCTACTTGCCTACCTGAGATTTGAACTCTTGCGGAAAGCCTGATGCAGCTACCGATCGCCCATCCAACTTTCATTTCAAGGAGGTGCGGTTCGAGGAGAGTCTGCTCAAAACTTTCTCCCGTGAGTCAGAGTAAAATGATGTTTGCGCAATTATCAATATGAACCATGGAGCCGTTACTGTTCCTCTTTATCGGCTTCCACTTTCGGGTGATGAAATGATTTCTCTCTCCCGCCTGCGAGAGATCCTGGGAAAGCATCCCATATATTTCATCGTTCCGGCGGGACTCCATGTTCCCGATGCTTTTCTTCAGGGCGAAATGATTGTCCGATTTCCGGACAATTATTTTACCTACCCTTTCGGATACAATCGCCTGTTGATGACCTCACGGTTCTACAGATGCTTCAAACAGTTTTCTCATATTCTTATCTACCAGTTGGACTGCCTAGTTTTTCGCGATGAAT
>CAIJRY010000249.1 GCA_903823215.1 uncultured Spartobacteria bacterium | reverse complement strand
GGCCATCGCTGTTGCAAGATCTGTGATGCGGACTGAGGGGATTTTCGGCACGAAGATCTCCCCTCCTTTCATGCGCTCAAAATTTTTCAGGACAAAATCGACTCCACCCTGCAATGTAATCCAGAAGCGGGTCATTCGGGAATCTGTAATAGGAAGAAAGTCCGAGCCTTCTGAGATGAGCTTTTGAAAAAATGGGACGACCGATCCACGCGAACCGACGACATTTCCATACCGGACAACGGAGAAGCGAGTCCTGCGGGTGCCCACGATATTATTGGCGGCAACGAACAACTTATCCGAAGCGAGCTTGGTGGCCCCATAAAGGTTGATTGGATTGGCCGCCTTATCTGTCGAAAGGGCGATCACCTTCTCAACCTCATTGACGATTGCTGCGTGGATGACATTTTCCGCTCCGTGGATATTCGTTTTGATGCACTCCATCGGATTGTATTCGGCTGCAGGCACCTGTTTGAGGGCGGCTGCATGAATGACATAATCGACACCTTGCATTGCCTGGACAAGCCGCTCCTTATCGCGCACATCGCCGAGAAAAAACCGCATGCAGTCCTGACGGAATTCCTGAGCCATCTCAAATTGCTTGAGTTCATCCCGTGAAAAAATAATGAGTTTTTTCGGCTGGAATCGGCTCAGGATCGTTCGGCAATATTTTTTCCCAAAGGATCCGGTACCGCCGGTGATCAGAATTATTTTATTATTGAACATGGTAATATAAAATCAGGGTTATTTGGTTGATTGCATAGCGTCGCTTGCCGACAGCATGACATCAGGAGTTCCCTCGGCGATGAGCTTACCACCTTCCAAGCGGAAGATTCTATCGCAGTTTTTCACGGTGGATAAGCGGTGAGCAATGATAAGAATCGTTTTGCGACCGTGTAGCGAATTTACAGCCTCCATGACACATTTTTCCGTGTCCCCATCCAGAGAGCTTGTCGCCTCATCCAAAACCAGCACCGAGGGGTCATGATAGAGGGCGCGGGCTATTCCGATCCGCTGGCGTTGGCCACCGGAGAGTCGGATTCCTCGCTCACCGACAAGAGTCTCAGTCCCGTCTGGGAGACTGGCAATCAAGGAGTCAAGCTGTGCCGCACGAATGGCACGATCCACAGCAGCATTGTCGATTTTTTCAGGAGGAAGTCCAAACGCAATATTACGGCGGAGCGTGTCATCGGTGAGATAAATGGATTGGGGAACATAGCCGATCTGATCCTGCCAGGCTCGCAGGGAGCTTTGAATATCCCATCCGTCAATAAGCACCCGTCCAGATGTCGGAGTCAGCAGGCCAAGAATGATATCGATGAGGGTGCTTTTTCCTGCACCACTTGTTCCTGTAAACCCTACAAGTTCCCCTTTCTTGATGGTGAGAGTGAGCTGCTTTACTGCTTCACTTGAGGCCCCATGATAGGAAAAACTCAGATTTTCCAGATGGATTTCCGAGTGGAATGGCTTACCCTCACACTGTCGAGGTGATATGATTTCAGAAGGCATTTGGAACTCCTTATGCAAGAGAGCAATTCCCGCTTGGGCATACTTGAGCATTTGTGCCGAGTAAAGCACCCGACTAGTGGATGGCATCAACCGAAAGGCAGCAGCTGCAAAAAGCGCGAGAGTCGGCACAATGGCTGAGCCAGGCTTTCCCTGCCATACCATTGTTAAAACTATGATTCCCAATGCTGTAATGGCGAGGATCTCCAGCCAATATTTCGGCAATTGCTGTAGCGTTGCCTGTTTTCTTGCCATTTCAGCACTTTGAAAATCATGAATGCGGTAGAGATCAAAAAAGGGTTTCTCTCGGCCAAGAAGTTTGATCTCCTTGACGCTGCCGAGTCCCTGCTGGAGATGCTGGACACGCAATCCCTCATGCTTCTGGCGCAAGACTCCCCAGCGAGCGCTTCTCGATTTAGTAAAGTGGTAAAAGGCCCACGATACTGCTCCAAGGCCGAGCATATTGATGAGGGCTCCCAGGGGCTGCACATAAATCAAAAGCGCAGCAATGCCGATCAAAACAAATCCCTCGGCAAGTAAAACAGTGATGCCAATCAATGCTGTGCTAAACTGGAATATCTCTACCGTAGTATTCGCAATGAGCTGTGCGGAATTTCGGCTGAGATGGAAAGTATAGGGTGCCGCAAGATAAGTGGCGAATAACTGCTGGGAGAGATGGTTTTGGACGCGATAGACAAACTTCCCTTGTTTCCACATCAGAAAACTGAGGTAAAAATTCTTAGCAACGAAGACCAGTATGAGAACCAGCATTCCCCAGCAAATCACTTTGCTCTGCGATGGATTACCGAAAAAGAGCAGGATCTTTGCGATGATCTGGTTTTTTGCACCACCATTTTCCTGTAGCAACAGGGTGGCGACCGGTATGACCAACCCGACACTCGCCGTCTCGAATACCATGCCGATCAGCATGAGCACGACCAGCCAGGCAGCCTGCTTGCGCTCGCTCTGATCCAATAGTGAAAAAATTTGCTTGAAGAGCTGCAGCATGAAAAGAAGACGCTGAAAAATGAGGGGTATTCTCTATCGGATCGCTTCGGGTTGAAAACTCACTGCTGAGCGGAATCCGCTGCTTTCTGCAACATACGGAAGGATCCTTTCCATGGCATGTAGCAGGGAACCGTCAGTCGGCAATGGTTCCTCCGGGTAATCGTCCCAACCGAGTTTCAGATCCACAAGGGGTTTGATCGCTGCCACGCGTGCCCAGAACATCGTACCAACCGGAAAATTAATGCCCCCCTTGGGCAGAAATCGGAGAATCCCTATTCTGCTGCCCAGATCGCAGGCATACTCCCAGTTCTTTTCCCATCCAACAACATGCGGATCGTCAGGAAAAACAAGCCCTATGCTCGGATCATCGCACATTGCCTTAAGAATGATCTCCATCATGGGAGCTTTTCCCCCAAGAAGGTTCTCGTAAAGAAAGCTGGCCCACTGCTGGGAAAAATCCTCATCAAGCTGCACCGATTTTTTCCCATGGATATGTCCGATGAACTCATATCCAGAATCAAAGATCTCTGGAAAGCCAGTGAAGAGCGGTGAAATATCGCGTCCACGGTTGGGAACGACCCTGGTAATCGTCGCTCTCAGTCCACATTCCTCAAGTTGCTCTTGAACTTGAAACTTCCCTTCCTCGCTAGTGACGCTGATATACAGATCCGGCTGGAATGTCGAAGTTCTCAAGCGGGAAAAAATCTTAAGAGCTTCCTCAGGATAATGCAGGTGTAGATGAAGGGCCGCTTTAGGGAGTTTTAGATTGATGCTCTTCCCCCCTCCCCCGTTTTCAGAATGAATGACTTCCGTTAACCAAGCCCCGGTCGGTTTTCCTGATTCTATAAAGTGAGCAAGAGGATCTCTAGTGATTGCAGGGTGATAATCTGCATAAATTTCCGGATGGAACCCAGGAAATGGTTTTCGGCGATGGAGCCCCCTGCACCAGGCTGTCGTGTAATATTTCAGCGCCAGTTCCTCTTCATTATTTCGAGCAAGAGAAGGATATGAAAATCCAACATCAAAGCATCCCGACTTAAAAATTAATTCGCGATCCTTGATTTCCTGATTTTTCTCCACTGCAACATTTCTTCCTACCGATAATAGCGTCTCGAAATAGCGCTCTTGGTTGAAAATCTTCGTGGCTAATCGCTGACCTGCATCGCCAACTTTCCTTCTCAGCGCCTCATCGGCAGCTAAAGTAAGAATTTTTTGCGCCGCGGCCTCAACATCTAAATAAGGCACTACTCCCGTCGAAGCATCTCCATCTTCCTTGATACGTTCGGGAATGCCACTCGCTCCCTCGAAGCAAACTAAAGGTAGCTTGTTAAGAAGAGCATCCTGCGCAACCAGGGGAAGTGGATCGAGCTTGGAGCTAAGAAAGAAGATGTCGGCGGAATCGTAAGCACACTGAAGTTGCTCAACTTCGTTCAACAGCACAAAGGAATCACCAATATCGGATGTATTGAGTTGCTCCTGGATAAAACAGGAATAATTCAAGTCATTTTCGGGGTTATATCCGGAACCAATCCAGACGAAACGAATCGGGAACAGTGGGTTCATTTCAACCACCTTTTTTGCGCATGATATAAAAAGGTCGAGTCCTTTACGCAGTTGAACAGTTCCCGCTCCTAGAACGACGATTGTGTCGCGGGGCCATCCTTTCGGTCTGAAAGCATTCCTGATGGAGGCCTCTTCCATTTCTTGCTCCTCATCGGTTGAAGTGTTTTCCGGCAGTGCACAGGTTCCCTGAGGAAGGATGATTTTTTTGATTTGAGCAATACCGGGATATGCAGAGATAGCATTGTCGCGGACAATTTCAGCGGAAAAGACCATCGCACTGGAACGATTTGCCGATATTTCTATGCGCTTAAGGGGGCGTGTATAGACTGCAAATTCATGAACAAGATGTACGACTGGCACATCGTGTCTCCAGAGTTCTTCAAGGACTTCCGTGGATTCAATGGAGTTCACAATGGCAAACTCAGGAAGTGATATTTTTTTCAGGTTTTTGAGTTCCTGATCGAGAACAAATCCGAGTGTGGATCTTGGAATAGGACCAACAAATACAGTGGATTTTTCTTTGAAAGTATTTTCTAAGGCCCCGCCACCAATCGAAAAGACAATGACATTATGAGTGACTGCAAATCGATTGACTAAATCCAGAACCAAAATAGGAGCACCCGTTCGACACACCGCATGGGTCACAATGACGACTGTCGGCTTTGCTGGGTCAAGGGACTCGTATTTGCCATCATCCTCTTCTGCCAAGCTACTAAAGAGACAATAATGAAAAGCTGGAAATTTCCTCCACCACCCACGAGGACGATCCGAGGAAGCCATGTAAGCGCGAGCATCAAACTCCTCTTGAAACTTTGGCTGGAAGAAATGTCGTAGTGCTCCTGGAAGACGGAGCAGTATGTTAATAACCTCCTCCCCCTTTCTCAGCGGATAGGTCAGGCGATAAGATTTGGAGCTTTTCAGCTCCCATATCTTATACTCTAACTTTTGTATATATTTTGCTTCGGGATTCAACTCGCGCACATTCCTAATCGCCGCAATACTGACTTGAGATTACTTGCCGGAAATAAGATCAACAAGAGATCTCAATGGGGCTGTCAGCTTCCATGAAGCGGAGTTTTCACGCAGAAACAGAGTGTGTTTTAACTTCTCGATCTGGCGGCCTGCCTGATTTAACTCATACATCGCCTGATCCAGTAAAATTTGCTTCTGATCTTTTTCTCGGCTCAGTTGTGATACTGAGGCGTTCAGATCGTTGATTTTCTTGGCTGTTTGAGCTGCCTCCAATTTTCCCTGAAATAAAGCCGTCTGTGACCATGTATTGCCAGTTTGATCTGGCGCCTGATTCCCGGTTGTAAGGTCTGCCGGTGAAAAAACTTGGGCTGAAGTGCCCGCGCGGCATCTCGCTCCCAGCCCGCCAACCCCTTCTTTCTTTTTTCTCACAACGCAAATTGAGTTCAGAAATTCGACAGATTGAATTTCTTCAAGATCTGATTCCTCGAATTCAATTCCGTAAGCAACACAATATGGGTGCAATAACGCTCTTCTCGACTCCGAAATACCCCAGTGCTCATGGTTCACGATGTCCGAAAGACCCTTGAAAAAAGATATACTAGAAAGGGGATCGAATAAACCTCCCTCAAACTCCTCCCAATAACTGCAATGTAAGTCTTCTGCAAGGAAGAGCCCCCCTTTTTTAAGGGTTGAGAAATATCTTGAAAATGATTTCACGATATCGCCAGAACGGTGCGACCCGTCGTCTATAATGATATCAAACTGCTGACTTCTCTTGATAATCTCGCTCTGTATTGAATCGGTATTAGCATCACCCACAATGACCGCTATACGAGGGTCTTCGAAGGTGAGATTACGACATTTTTCATTAATATCACAACCAGTGAGCGACTCCGCATTAGGAAAATATTTTCCCCAGATCTCCATTGATCCTCCATTTTGAACTCCAATTTCCAACAATGAAATTGGAGAATCTATAAGTC
>CAIJRY010000248.1 GCA_903823215.1 uncultured Spartobacteria bacterium | reverse complement strand
CGGTTCGGTCATCTCGATTGCCGATGGAGGCACGGTCAAAAAAGGCGAAACCTTTGTTCAATGGGATCCCTACAATGTACCGATCATTACCGAGAAGAACGGTAAGATCGAGTTCCGGGACATGATCAGCGGTGTCACCATCCGCAAGGAAGTCGACGATGAGACTGGAGTCATGGGTACCGTTGTCATCGAGCATAAGGAGGATCTGCATCCGCAGATCGTCGTGGTTGATTCCGCCGGGGCCATCGTGGCCAGTTACTCCATTCCTGCCGGAGCTCACCTTGATGTCAAAGAAGGCGAAAAAGTGCAGGCGGGACAACGACTGGCCAAGACGCCTCGTAAGATCGCCAAGACCAAGGATATTACCGGTGGTCTTCCCCGCGTTGCCGAACTCTTCGAAGCCCGTCGTCCAAAGGATGCCTGCGAGATTGCCCGCATTGACGGTATTGTCGATATCGGCGGAACGGTTCGCGGCAAGCGCAAGCTGATCGTCCGTGATCCGCAGACCGGTACCGAGGAAGAACACCTGATACCTCTTTCCAAACACATCATCTCCTTCAAGGGTGATTTTGTGAAGAAAGGACAGCAACTCACCGAAGGGCCTGTCGTCCCTCATGAGATTCTTGATGTCTGCGGGCCTCAGGAACTTCAGGAACATCTGCTGAACGAAGTTCAGGAAGTCTATCGTCTCCAGGGTGTCGAAATTAATGACAAACACATCGAAATTATCGTTCGTCAGATGCTTCGCAAGGTGAAGATCACCGACCCGGGTGATACGACACTGCTGTGGGGCGATCAGATCGACCGTCTGGAATTTGAGGCTGAGAACGAACGCGTCAGTGCCAAGGGAGGCAAGCCAGCCGAGGCGGCTCCGGTTCTCCTCGGTATCACCAAGGCATCACTCGAGACCGACAGCTTCATCTCAGCAGCTTCCTTCCAGGACACGACCCGTGTGTTGACAGAGGCAGCTACATTGGGCAAGTCCGACAGACTGCGCGGATTCAAGGAGAATGTCATCATGGGGCATCTCATTCCTGCCGGTTCCGGATTCAAAACGAACCGCAATTTTGAGCTGGTTCATCACGGGGATACAAATCTCACCGACGAGGATCAGAACACAGAAGAAGCCGTCTAACCAAATCCGTTAAGCCCACGCTCCATACACTTCCTTAGCCCAGCAACCCATCCGTCCTATGCCTGTTGAAACAATGACCGAACTCCTCGAAGCAGGTGTCCATTACGGACACCAGACAAAGAAGTGGAATCCGCGGATGCGCGATTTCATTCTCGAGGAGAAAAATTCCATCCATATTATCGATCTTTCCAAGACCGTCGGTCAGTTGATCGCTGCCGGAGAATTCCTCTCAGGGATCACTCGTCAGGGAGGCAAGATCCTTTTTGTCGGCTGTAAAAAACAGGCTCAGGAAGCTGTCAAAGAGGCGGCTCAGGCCAGCGGCCAGTTCTATGTGAATCAGCGCTGGCTCGGTGGTACGCTCACAAACCTTGTGACCATCCGCAAGAGTATCTCCAAATTGAAGGATTTTGAAGCCCTTGAGAAGAGTGCTGGATTTCACAAGATCAACAAGGCCGAGGCTTCCGCTCTCCGCCGTGAGGCCACCCGTATCCGTCAGAACCTTGAGGGTGTGCTTGAGATGGAGAAGCTTCCCGATGCCATTGTCATCATCGACACGGTCAAGGAGGCCATTGCCGTTGCTGAATCCCGTCGTCTCGGTATACCCATTGTTGCTATCGTCGATACCAACAGCAATCCCGAGGAAATCAATTATCCCATCGCAGGTAATGACGATGCGATCCGCGCCATCCGTATCATTCTTCAAAAACTCGTTGATTCCCTTGCCAAGTCGCGAGGCGGTCGTGCCTTGGGCTCTTCCGCAACCGCTGAAGCAGCGGTCGAGGAATTGACAGCTGTCGCTGAGTAATCGGCTCACAGCAACCCAACCACAAAACCAAAAATATGGCTGATATTTCACCAGTCCTCGTCAAGACCCTCCGCGAAAAAACAAACGCCGGCATGATGGATTGCAAGCGCGCTCTCACCGAAGCGGGCGGAGACATTGAGAAAGCTGAATCCATTCTCCGTCAAAAAGGGATCGCAAGTGCCAGCAAGAAAGCCTCCCGTGCCGCCAAGGAGGGCATCATCGCCTCCTACATCCACCTTCAGGGCAAGGTTGGTGTTTTGGTCGAGATCAACTGCGAAACGGACTTCGTGGCCAAGAACGACAACTTTCGTGATCTCGTCAAGGACATCACTCTGCAAATCGCAGCAGCCCATCCGCTCGTTGTTTCGCGCGATCAGGTTGATCCTGCCCTTGTCGCCTCCGAGCGCGAGATCTACAAGGCTCAGGTGCAGGGCAAGCCGGAGGCCATTGCCGAGAAGATCGTCGATGGAAAGCTGGACAAATTTTTCAGCACGATCTGCCTGCTTGAGCAGGCTTGCATCAAGAACCCTGACATTAGCGTCAAGGATCTTATCGGCACCAAGATTTCCGAACTCGGCGAAAACATCGTCATCCGTCGTTTTACCCGCTACATGGTGGGCGAAGAGAGCGGTCATTCCGAAACCGAGGGTGAATAGGCCGCACAGGCCCGCTTACTCTTCCAAAACCCAAGGATACCAATGACTCTCGCGAGCCTGCTCTCCGAGGATCAGATCATCCCTGAATTAACTGCCACGGATCGGTGGCAGGCACTGGACGAAATTGTCTCGCATCTCGTGGCGGAAGGGCATCTTGATGCCGGCTATCGCGATGATGCGATCACCGCCCTGCGTCATCGTGAGGAAACGATGAGCACCGGCATAGGGTTTGGTATCGCCATTCCTCATGCAAGCTGCGATGCCGTGAAGGAAGTGACTGCCTGTTTCGCCCGTTCCAAGGCCGGGGTTGATTTTGAATCCCTCGATGGGAAGCCCGTGCATTGCATCGTCCTCTTTCTGGTTCCGAAGGATCAGTTTCAGACCCATCTGCGCACCCTTGCTGCCATTGCCAAGTTCCTGAACGATCCTGTCGTGCGTGGAGAGCTGGCATCGGCATCGGACGCTGATGCGATTCTTAAGATCTTCGAGCGGAAGGCCGCTTGAGTCCGTAGGCTTACGGGAGGCTGTTAGCTTTTTAGACTGAAGACTGTTAGGTGTGATTCCGAGCAGCCTTTATTTTGAATGAAGGCGAGGGGCGGGTGATGCCGCTCTTTTCCCGTCCTAAGAGTCTAAAAACCTAAACCCCTATTTTCCATGCCCCTTCAATCCACCCTCACTTCCCGCGTGGCCGATGCCCTTGCCGCCGCGGGGATTGATCGCAAGTTTGCCGTCGTCACACCCGCTGCCGATACGAGATTCGGGGATTATCAGACAAATGCGGCGATGGTGGCGGCAAAGTCGTTGAAAAAAAATCCCCGTGAGGTGGCGGCACTGATTCTTGCCCATCTTTCTGTGGAGGATCTCTGTGAGACACCGCAGGTCGCCGGGGCTGGCTTTATCAATTTCAAGATCCTCAATGCGGCACTGGCTGATGCGGTCAATGCCATCCGTGTTGATGAACGGCTGGGAGTGGAACCTGCGGTGACACCCCAAACCATCGTCATTGATTTCAGTTCGCCCAATGTGGCCAAGCCGATGCATGTCGGTCATATCCGCAGTACGATTCTCGGTGATTCTCTCGCCCGTGTGGCCCGCCATCTCGGGCATCGCGTCATCACCGACAATCATATCGGCGACTGGGGCACCCAGTTTGGGAAAGTGATCTACGGCTGGAAGCACTTCCTCAACAAGGAGGCCTTGGAAGCCGCCCCCATCGAGGAACTTGTGCGTCTCTACCGAGAGGTAAACGCCCTTGAAGAATCCAATCCTCAGATCAGGGAAGCGGTGCGCGGAGAGTTGGTGAAACTTCAACAGGGGGATGAGGAAAATCGGACCATCTGGAAACAGGCGGTCGCCTACTCCTGGAAGGAATTTGAACGCCTCTACGGACTTCTCGATATTTCGTTTGATGAATGCCTGGGGGAGAGCTTTTACAACGACGCCCTCGGTCCACTGGTGGAGCGGCTGTTGGCCAGCGGTGTTGCAGAGATCAGCGAGGGAGCTGCCTGTATTTTCTTCCGTGATATTCCCTCACTTGAAGAAAAGCCGTGTCTTATTCGCAAGGGTGACGGTGGCTATCTCTACGCCACTACCGATCTGGCGACGCTCGAATATCGCGAGGAACGCTGGAAACCGGATTCCGTCTGGTATGTGACCGGTGCTCCACAGCAGCTCCATTTTGATCAGGTTTTTGCCGCCGCGCGAAAACTGGGTATCAAGGGAGATCTTCGCCATGTCGCCTTCGGCAGTATTCTTGGGGAGGATCGCAAGATGATGAAGACCCGTTCCGGCGAGAATGTGGAACTGGGAGCCATGCTCCATGAGGCGATGGAACGCGCCTTGGCCGTCGTCGTGGAGAAAAATCCTGATCTGCCTATCGAGGAACAGAAAGAGATCGCGAAGATCATCGGACTCGGTGCCGTCAAGTATGCCGATCTGATGCAGCACAGACTGACAGATTATCTCTTTTCATGGGAGAAGATGCTCTCTTTCCAAGGGAATACAGCCCCCTATCTTCAGAATGCCTATGTCCGTATCCGCTCGATTTTCCGTAAAGCTGCGGAAAGTGGAGTCTCAACGGAAGAGGCGGCCATCATCATCCAAGATCCGGCAGAACGAGCCCTGGCACTTCAGATTCTCCAATTTGGAGTAGTGCTTCATTCCGTGCTGGAGGACCAACGACCCAATCTCCTCTGCCTCTATCTCTACGAACTCGCCAACAACTTCCACAGTTTCTACGAAGCGTGCCCCATCCTTAAATCAGAAGGGGCGATCCGCGAGTCCAGATTGGCCTTGGCGGAGGTGACGGCGAAGGTACTGAAAACGGGACTGGGACTTCTCGGAATTTGCGTCCCAGAACGCATGTAGGCGGCGGCTGGTGCTTTTGAGTTTTAGCGTCGTTGGCCTGCGTTTGCCGTAGGACTACTACGGCTGCACTTGGCCGCCTTGCTATCTCCTCAAAATCACTGCGCCGTACTGAAAATTGGCGGGGATGACAGACTTGCTGGCCGTCAGAAATGGAGATAGACGTTGCCTAAAAAACGTTGCGTTAAGAAACTCTTTGGAATTTTAGGAAACCCTTTTTCAGTCGGACTTCTCTGGTAAGCTAGGTTTTGGAAGAAATACAACACTCATGGACAACGAGATCATTCCATACATTGAAATGTGCCGCCGGGAAGGTAGCAGTCTCCAAAAAGGAATGAATTTTGGGTTGGGGCACAATCACTCAGTAATCCTAATGTCTGTGCGCCCCGGCGCTCCGTATGAGGACAGATTGGAAAATGGAGGAGAGACATTAATTTACGAAGGTCACGACATTAATCGAACTCGAATTGGACCAAATCCAAAGACTGTTGATCAACCAGAGCGCTTTCCATCTGGCGCATTAACAGAAAACGGCAAATTTAACCCGGATTATTCAATAGAAGCAGAGGAAGGAATGTAGGGGTAGTAAATAAGAGGGATTGGCAGGTGTGGTAGGATCACCAATATGGTGAATCTGCCGATTGAATATACAGACAAGCCAGTGACGCCATTTGGCGG
>CAIJRY010000247.1 GCA_903823215.1 uncultured Spartobacteria bacterium | reverse complement strand
TTTCAAAAATGATCAGCAACTTGGTCCTTTTGACGATGCTTCGATTCTTTCTGCGCTGAAGGATAAGACATATTCCTACGACGATTGGGCATGGAGGGAAGGTTGGGAGGAGTGGAAAGCGCTCCGCAGCATCTTTCCAGAGCCACCCACAGGGGTCGTACCCGAGGTGGAGAAGCTTCCTAAGAGGAAAATCAGCCCGATTGTCTATGCGGTGATCGGAGCGATCCTGCTCATTGCTGTTTATGTCGCGTCACCCTACTACACCCTGTGGAGACTCAAATCAGCCCTCTCTTCCAATGACCGTGCCAGCATTGAGTCATTGATTGATTTCCCCTCGGTCAGGGAATCGCTGAAGGATCAGATTGGCAATCAACTCTCCGGTCAGCTAGGCGAGGACAAAGAGAGGCAAAATAATCCGCTGACCTTGATGGCTCAGGCATTTGCTCCGGCATTGATCAATGGTCTGGTCGATAATTTTGTCACTCCGAGCGGCATCGTTTCCTTCATCGGAAAATCCCATGGGGCCGTAAAGCTTTCGGATCCCTCATTCAGTGGAGTGATGGACAGTTCCATCGACTGGTCCCGGACATCGCGTGGTTTTTTTACTGGCCCGACTGAGTTTGCTGCTGAAGTGAATGGGATAAAGCTGCATTTGCGCTTCATGGGGACCGGTTGGAAGGTTGCCAGTATGGAAATCAAACTTGGTAACTGATACCAAGCACCATCAGGTATCACACTTCAGGGCTGACTCTTTAGCTGTGATTGTTTTCAGCCCGTGTTGGGTTCCGTTTTGTGGAGACCATTATAGGGCCACAACGCAAGCGATGCGTCACTGCTAGACGCCCTAGGCGGGCACAAGTTACGAGAGGTCACTTGTACCGCTTCCAACTACATTTTCTTCCTGAGAAGTTCCTGGACGATGCGGTTAGGAAACCGACGCCTAGGCGTGATCGCGTAAAAATTTTTCCTGATTTGCGGAAAACGATGTTTTTCAACCAAGAGGCCTGTCTTGAGTTCATCCCTCACGACAATCGGCGGAACCAGAGTCAGTGCATCCGCAGTCGTCGCCAGAAGCCTGAGCATGGCCATGTCATCCACTTCGGCGGCAATGATCGGACGAACTCCAGCCTGCTCCATCAGCAGATCGAATCCCGCACGGATATTGCTCTCCAGACTGGGAAGTATCAGCGGCATTGAAAGGAGATCCTCCGGGAAGCGAAATTTCTTTGATCCTTTCGACTTTTTACCAACCAGACTGACAGGCTGTTCATCAAGCAGCTGGCAATGCCAACCTGTCTGGGAATCCCTCTTTACCGGGAGATTTGAGAGGATGAGATCCAGAGTGTGGGTTTCCAATTGGGTCAGAAGATCATTGAGTCCCCCGGAGCGCAGCACCAGTTCGACATCGTCCCTATGGAATAGAGGTTGAAGAAATTGAAGCTGAAAATTCCGTGACATGGTGGACACGGCCCCGATTCTCACAATCTGCCTGGTGTCGCTGGTTTTGTTCCTGAGGCAATCCATCAGCTCCTCACCCGTCTTGAAGATCGATTCCGCGTAATCAAGCACAAGTCGGCCCGCTTCGGTGAGAACGAGTGTTTTGTGATCACGGCTGAAGAGAGCATCGCCAAGGCTTTCCTCCAACTTCCGAAGTTGGATGCTGATGGCAGACTGTGAGATTCCCAGCTTTGAGGCCGCCCTTGTCAGACTGCCTTCGTTGGCAATAGCGCGGAAATACCGGAGATGGTGATAGTTAAGGAAGCTCACAATAGTTTTATAAAAACGAACGATTTTATATAATATATATATTGGAAAGAATGCAATGCGATTCCCTATGGTCTGTGCACGACTCCGACACACATGCACGACCAACACGACCACCTTTTCAGCGGGATTCTTCTTCTGCTTGCCCCACTGCTGCTAGCTCTTCCGGGACTTCTGCCTGCGAAACTTATGAATCGGAATCCCTGTTTTTTTGCCAGGCTCTCGACCTGGCTGGGATTGGGAAGTTTTGCCCTGACGATGATCGCGATCATCCGCCTGATCAGGATGGGGCCACTTGTTTCCTGCGTTGGAAATCTTGGGCCGTTTGCCATCTCTTTCTACTTTGACAATCTCTCGGCGATCATTCTCGGATTGATTGCGTTCCTTGTCACCGTCATCACCCATTACGCAGCTACCTACATGGAGGGGGATCCTGAACAGGGTCGATTCACCAAGTGGCTCTGTCTGACATCCGCTTCGGTGATGCTCATCGTGATTTCAGGTAATCTGGTTCTCTTTGCCCTGGCATGGTCCTCCACGAGTCTCTGTCTTCATCACCTGCTGACATTTTACGGCGATCGGCCCGGAGCACTGCAGGCGGCACGGAAAAAATTCCTCTTTAGCCGGATTGGTGATGCCTGTTTGCTCGGCGTGATCATCCTGACATCGCTCAGGTTTCATACCTGGGATTTTCAGGAACTTTTTGCAGCGGCACACGCCCTTCATACAAAAAATCTGATTACGCGTGACTGGATGGTTACCTCAATCTGTTTTCTCCTGGTCGGCACCGCGCTTCTTAAGTCTGCCCAGTTTCCCTTTCATTGCTGGTTGCCTGACACGATGGAAACCCCAACCCCGGTTTCGGCACTGATGCACGCGGGCCTCATCAATGCCGGTGGATTTCTGATCGTTCGGATGAGTCAGCTGGTATCGCTTTCACCGGAGGCTCTTGCCCTTCTGACTGTTTTGGGTGGATTCACGGCACTCTTCGCCTCGCTGACCATGCTCACTCATGCCAGCATCAAGCGGGCTCTTGCATTTTCCACCGTGGCTCAGATGGGATTCATGATGCTTGAGTGCGGGTTGGGGGCCTTTTCTCTGGCGGTGCTTCATCTGACAGCTCATTCGCTTTACAAGGCTCACGCCTTTCTATCGACCGGCGATCTCACTGCCATGGGCAGATCAAGATGGATACCTACCGGTCGGACGCGCGTGCATCCATGGATCTTCGCGTTGACAATCGCGACCTCTGTTCTGCTGGCTTTATCCATGGTCAGGGCATTCGGTCTTGTTCCGACTCAAAATCCGCGGGATTTTATCCTCATCTCGATTCTGGTCATTAGTCTGACTTATCTGCTCTGGAGTTATTGGAACAAGGGATTGAATGCTTCGGTGGTGCTTATAGGTTTGATCGCTGGACTTGGATTGTCATCAGTCTATCTGGCCCTTCATGGGATATTCTATCGCCTTCTCTCGGCATCCTCTCCGGAAACCATTTCCGAGTGGTCTGTCACCCAGGCGATGCCTGTGCTGATCCTCCTGGTTCTTTTTGGCGGCGTTCTCCTGTTGCAGATTCAGCTCCCCCAATGGGAGAAAACACCCTTCTGCCGCAGCCTCTATGTGCATGCCAGAAACGGATTTTATTTCAGCACTTTTGCCAACCGACTCGTCAGCATGCTCTGGGGCTCGGGCAATCATCAAAGAACAAACACACCCTGACACCAAGAAACCGTACCTCGGATACCATTTTGACCTCCTCGATAGATCCCACTATATCGGCAACAGAAAGGGCCCTTGGCTTCATGCCTCCGCTCTGGCCGCTAAAGGACTTTGTGGCGGTAAATCCCTTTTTGGGCCTTTCGCGAAACCATTTTCTGGAAGCTGCAGCCCGGCTGAGACGGGTGGCCCATGGGGAGATTCTGATGACTCCAGAGTATTATGAGGAAAAAATAGCATCAGGCGAACTCAGCCAAGAACACCTTGCCGCTGTGCTCACGCAATCCAAGGCAACATTTCCTTCTCCTTGGAAAGATCACTTACCCATGTTGGATCTTGATGATCTGGAGGCGCAATTGCGTCATGCGGAAGGCAGGGACTGTTATCACAAGGTTCTGACATTCGCAGAGTGTCTCGACCTGCACCACGGTCGGCAGAAAAATTTATTCATAATCGAGGAAATTTCGAAATGGTGCTCGGTCTATTACGATGAAGGGCAGTCGTCCTGGCGAATGCCATGGAGGCATTTGCCCCTCTTTGAAGCCTGGAGGGAGGCGGCTCTCCTGGATCACAATCCTTCCATCAACGGTTGGAGCCATTTCCATGCGACAATCCGTAGCTTGCCGGACAATCCTGATGCCATCATTTGCACTGCCATGGAGCGTTTGCAGATACCCAGGCCCTCTCTTGAGGAGTATCTCCACCGCTCGCTGATGACCGTTTCCGGATGGGGTTCCTACATCCAATGCAAGGTCAGGGAAGATGGCATGAGGGGCAATGCAAACCCCTCGCTAAAGGAGTTCCTGGCCATTCGTCTTTCTTATGATCTGGCTCTCCATGCGCAATACATGTTTGGTCAGGGAGTGGAGCAGGCGTGGAGAGATAGTATTAAATCTCTCTGTCGGAAGGATCCCCAGCTCGATCTTCTTCCGCGCTATTTGGCGCATCTCTCTCTGGAGGTTGGTTATCAGTCCGAAATCAAGGCGAAGTTGAAAAATGGGTTTCCTTCCGTTGGCCCAAAATTGCAACAGAAAAGCCTCCAGGCAGTCTTCTGCATTGATGTGCGCTCCGAAATCTACAGACGGCATTTGGAGGCTCAATCCGATGCGATCAGCACGATTGGTTTTGCGGGATTCTTCGGTATGCCGATTAACTACATTCCTTTTGGCAGGAAGCAGGCGTTGTCACAATGCCCGGTACTTCTGCTCCCGCAATATCAAGTCTCGGAATCACTTCTGGAGGAGAATCCCGAAGCTGAAAGGGGCATCCTTCAAAACATGGCCGAGAAATCATCACGGCATGATGCATGGAATGCGTTCAAAACCTCCGCAATCACCTGTTTCTCATTCGTCGAAACAACCGGACTCCTGTTTGGTATCAAACTTCTGAAGGAGAGTCTAAAACTGAAAGGAAGGGAGGGTGTTGATCATCCACCTGCTACGCCTGATCTCAAAGTGTGTGGACACAATAATAATGCATCGGGTATCGGGTTGAAAGATCGAATCGCCCTTGCCGAGGGAGCTCTCCGGGGAATGGGCCTCACCATCGACTTTGCACGACTCGTCCTTATCTGTGGTCACGGCAGCACAACGGCCAACAACCCCTACGGAGCAGGTCTCGACTGCGGTGCCTGCGGTGGACATGCAGGGGATGCCAACGCCCGTGTAGCAGCTCTCATTCTGAACGATCCAGATGTCAGGGCCGGGCTCAAGGAGACAGGCATTTTCATCCCGGAAGAGACCCTGTTTCTGGCCGGACTGCATGACACCACAACGGATGCCGTCAGCATTCAGGATCCGGATAAGATTCCAGATTCCCATCGGGAAGACTTAGGAACTCTGCAGGAGTTTTTGCAGGCCGCATCGCAAGCTACCCGGGAGGAAAGGGCTCCAAGACTCGGATTACAATCTGGTAAAGCCGGAGTTCTCGCCAAAGCCATTGAGAAGAGATCCAGGGACTGGTCGCAGATTCGTCCTGAGTGGGGTCTTGCCAACAATGCAGCATTCATTGTTGCCGACCGCAAACGGACCAAGGGGACACAATTTCACGGCAGAACCTTTCTTCATGACTATGACAAGGAGAGGGATCATGACGGAAAGATACTCGAGCTGATCATGACGGCTCCGATGATCGTCACCAGTTGGATCAATCTTCAGTATTTTGCTTCAACCGTAAACAACCCTCTCTTTGGCAGTGGGAACAAGACCATTCACAATGTTGTCGGAAACCTCGGGATCTGGCAGGGGAACGGGGGTGATCTTCAGGTGGGGTTGCCGATGCAATCACTCCATGACGGTTCACAATGGATGCACGAACCTCTCAGGTTAAGCGTCTTCATTGAGGCATCCCGCGAGAGTATAGACCGCGTGCTTGGCAAGCACCCGAATGTCGCTGATCTTGTCTCCAACCAGTGGATACATCTTTTCAACATGGATTCACAAGACGGTGCAGTGCATCAGTCGGATGGTCGGGGAGGCTGGCTTTCAAAAAATCAAGAGGAAGGATAGGAGGACGAGTTGCCAATCAGGAGGATTGATTCTTGAATTGATTCGCCAGTTCTTCTGTTATGGAGGGGCTTATGAATACTCCGTCTCTACCTTCCTATGCGCAGGCTGCTGTGCTGACCGGGCCGCAACAGATCGAAATTCGTGAATTTCCCATCCCCGAGATCAAGGAAGATGAGATTCTCGTGCGGGTGGAGGGGTGCGGAATTTGTGGGACGGATGTTCATGAATACAAACGCGATCCGTTCGGTTTGATCCCTGTCGTCCTTGGGCACGAGGGCACCGGGACGATTATTGCACTGGGGGCCTCCGTAAAAACAGATTTTGAGGGCAAGCCCCTTGCCATTGGGGATCAGGTGGTCACTTCCGTGCTTGTGCCCGAGGATTGTCCCTTCGCAAAGGACTTTCCTGCCCACGCGAATCTGAGCGACGGACTTGGGGTTTACGGACTTTTTAAGGATTCACCGGAGTATCATCTGAACGGATTTTTTGCCACGCATCTTGTGATCCGCGGAGGATCCACGGTATTCAAGGTGAATGGGATGAGCATGAAACAGCGCATCCTGATCGAGCCATTTGCAGTCACGGTGCATGCTCTGGAGCGGGCCAAGACGACGCAGTTGCTGAACTTTTCCAGCATGGTTCTGGTGCAGGGGTGCGGGCCGATCGGATTGATGATGATCGCCACACTGAATGCCTACGGAATTTCCAATATCATTGCGCTGGATGGTGTTCCTGCCCGTCTTGACATGGCCAGAAAGATGGGGGCCTCACTCACGCTGAATGTCACGGAACTCGATCCCGCAAGTCTTCTTGCCAAAGTGCAGGAAATCACCAAGGGGAGGGGAGTTGATTTCGCCTTCCAATGTACCGGCGTGCCTGCCGCAGCCGCCCAGATCTGGAAGTTTGTCCGTCGCGGGGGCGGGCTGTGCGAGGTCGGTTTCTTCATGGATAACGGAACCTGTGCCATCAATCCCCATGAGGATCTCTGCAAAAAGGAAATCACTGCCGTCGGCTCATGGGTTTACTCGGCGCAGGAATATCCGATTGCCATCGCGATGATCCGTCGTCTGGCCCAAACCGGAGTTCCGATCGAGGATCTCGTGACGCATCAATTTCCCCTCGAAGAGATCAACAAGGCCATGCAGACAAACATTGCTCTGAAGGGAATCAAAATCGCCGTCGTCCTGGAGTGAAATTTCCATGGGGGCCTACCCCTTTCTTTGTCTCTTGGATTGCAAGAAGACTTTGAACATGGATAGATCTATCCCTATGAATAGCCGCATTCCTCTTTCTCTTGCTGTAATGGCAACTCTCTTTGTCGTCGGTTGCACCACGGAAGTTGGCCCCAATGGACAATCACGATCCGTAATGACCCCTCTCGGTGCCGCTGCGTTGCAAACCGTTACCGCTGCGGGTATCGGTGCCGGAACCGGAGCTCTCATGCCTCACATGAATTCTGTGGCTGCGGGTGCGATTTCAGCAGGTGCCGGAAGTGTCGGCTCGCAGGCAATCAATGCCTTCATTCCCAAGGCCAGTGGCCAAGGTGGAGGGTATCAACAGCAGCCGACCAATCAGCAACTCTATGTCCGCAGCTCGGACGGTGGCTTCAGTCCAGCCAAGATCAATTATGTTCAGCAACCTGATGGTTCCTACATCCCCTCATATCCCCGGGGGAGACAACTTTTCCGCCAGTTGCCGAACGGGTCCTTTGCTCCCGCCAACTGATTTGGTTCCTTAGCGTTTAGCCAATTGTTCCTGAATCAGTGTTGCCAGTGTGGCGCTGATGCCCGGTGTCGCGGCAAGCTCGGTCGCGCTAGCCTTACGCAACCGCGTGATGCTCCCGAACTCTTTGAGTAGTAGTTTTTTCTTCGCCTCACTCACACCGGGAATGTCGTCGAGCTGGCTTTCTGAGATGCGACGACGCAACAGGAGCTCATTGTAACCGTTGGCAACTCGGTGAGCCTCATCACGGATACGCTGAAGGAGGCGCAGTGCTCCCGAGTCCTTATCAAGACGGACTGAATCGGACTCTCCGGGGCGATAGATTTCCTCAAATTCCTTGGCCAGTCCGATGATCTGCTGATCGTGAAGTCCGAGAGTTTGAAGTTCACGGCACGCCATCCCAAGCTGCCCCTTGCCGCCATCGACAATGATGAGATCGGGAAGGGGGTTTTCCTTTCCATGGAAATGACTGTTTCGCTTAAGCGCCTCTTCAGTTTGTTCCTGGGTATCCGCCAGCTCGGAAAACCTCTGTGCAGCTTCGCCAAGCAGGCGTCGGTACCGACGGCGGATAACCTCAGCCATACTGGCAAAATCATTCTGTCCCTTGGTCGAGGTGATCCGATACCGGCGGTAGCTTTCCCTTTCCGGCACTCCATCACGGAAACGCACCATGGAGGCGACAATGTGGTTGTCGGAGATATTGCTGATGTCAAAGCACTCCATCGTCCTCGGTGTCTGAGAGAGGCCGAGAGCATCCCGCAGTTCGATGATGTCTTCCCGGGGATTGATGCCGGATGGAAGAGTCGTGCGGGTGAATCGCTTCATCGGTTTGCTCGTCTCGCGCAAATCGTGGAGGAGGTTGCGAAGGGAGGCAGCTTTTTCAAAGTCAAGCTTCCCGGCAGCCTTTTCCATTTCCATTGCGATGGTGCTAATCATTTCACGCGATTTGCCTTCGAGTACCTCGCACGCCTGTTCGACCCGCTGGAGGTAATCCTCACGGGAAATACGGGCTACACAGGGGGCGGAACAGTTCTTGATCACATGGTCGAGGCAGTGTTTGAAATCCCTTTCTCCGGGTTCCAGGGGACGGCAGGAACGAATGCCGAATTGCTTTCTGATCGCTTGGAGGGAAGTGCGAACTGCTCCCGCGTTGGCGAAGGGGCCGAAATAGCGTGCTCCATCCTCGCGTCGGATGCGTGTGAGTTCGAATCGAGGCATCGGGTCGCCCATCTGCACCCGGACGAGAAGGAAACGCTTATCATCGCGGAAGCTAATGTTGTATTTCGGTCGCCATTCCTTGATGAGCTTTCCCTCATAGAGGACTGCTTCGGCATCACTCTTAACGACATGCCATTCATAATCTTCGGCACTGTCGATCAGGGCACGAGTCTTAAGATCGACCCGGTTCCTGCTGGATGGAGTGAAGTAGTTGGCTAGGCGGCGACGCAGATCGCGCGCCTTGCCGACATAGATGATCTTCGCAAAGCGATCCCTGATCAGATAAACTCCGGGCTTGTGAGGCACATCCCGCAGCTTTTTTTGGAGCGCTATGGCTTTGGATGAAAGGGGATGTTCAAGCATTGCGGGCAGGAAATACTATCACCTCTTGACAGCCACTTGTCAGCAAATCAGAACAACTCAAGACCTTCCCTTGACCTTGGCGAGAGCTTCCGTTTTGCTGACGGATGCATTTTTCCATGATTTCCATCACCATTCCGATTTATAACGAGCATGGAGCGATCGAGGCACTCTTTGCCAAAATCAAGGAAGTGATGGATCGTCTGGGTCGCCCTTGGGAGGTGATCTTTGTCAATGACGGGAGTACCGATGGAAGTGCCGCGCTCTTGAATCAGATCGCCGCCGCGAACCCGGAGGCCAAGGTGATCCACTTTCGGCGTAACTTCGGCCAGACGGCAGCGATGATGGCGGGATTCGACCATGCCACCGGTGAGGTAATCATCCCCATGGACGGGGATTACCAGAATGACCCCGAGGATATTCCCAAGATGCTCGCGAAGCTGGAGGAGGGGTATGATGTGATCTCTGGCTGGAGACGCGATCGTCAGGACAATGCCATCCAGCGCAATTTTCCGAGTATGCTGGCAAATCGTCTGATTTCCTGGATTTCCGGAGTTCAGTTGCATGATTTCGGGTGCTCGCTCAAAGCCTACCGCCGCGAGGTTGTCGAAGGGGTGCGGCTTTACGGAGAGATGCACCGATTTCTTCCGATCTACACGCGCTGGCATGGAGCCAGGATCACGGAGATACCTGTTAATCATTTCGCCCGTCGTACGGGAAAATCCAAGTATGGATTGGAGCGGGTGATCAAGGTGATCCTTGATCTCATGGTGGTGAAGTTTCTCGACCGGCATCAGCAGAAGCCGATGTATGTTTTTGGAATGTGCGGGGTGCTGAGTCTCTTTGCCGCACTCGGATTCGGTCTCTGGGCCTTGGGACTGCTTATCTTTGCCCACAAGCCGCTGATCACCACTCCTGTTCCCTCGTTCTGCCTGCTCTCTTTCATGGCAGGCGGACTCTGCATTCTGATGGGGTTGCTGGCTGAAATGATCACCCGCACCTTCTACGAGTCTCAGGGCAAGTCCATCTATCTGGTGAAGGAGACCAAAAATCTCCCAACCAACTAAGAAACGCTAATGTGTGGCATCGCAGGATTTGTCGCTCACCGTGGTGCGGGAGATCGGGAGGTTCTGGAGAGGATGACGCGTGCTCTGGCTCACCGGGGACCTGATGCCGAGGGGGACCTGATCCTGCCGGAAAAGGGAGTTTACCTTGGTCATCGCCGACTCTCGATTGTTGATCTCTCGGGCGGGACGCAGCCGATGTCCACATCCGACGGGGAATTCTCGATTGTCTTCAACGGAGAGATCTATAACCACGCTGCCTTGCGAGCAGAGTTGCAGGCAAAGGGGCATCTCTTTCAGACTGATCACTCGGATACTGAGGTGTTGCTGGAGGGGTATCGAGTCTGGGGGGAATCCATGCTGGAGCGGCTCAATGGGATGTTCGCCTTCGCAATCTTTGATCGGCAGAGGGAGCGACTTTTTGTGGCCCGGGACCGCTTTGGAAAAAAACCGCTTTATTGGTTTCAGCAGGAGGGAGTCTTTGGATTCGCTTCCGAACTCACCGCACTACTTCATCACCCCTCTGCTCCCCGAAACGAGTCGAGTCTGGCGCTGAAAAAATACTTTGCCTACGGCTATATCCCCGCGCCGCATTCCATCATTCAGGGAATCTCCAAACTCCCCGGTGGCTGGTGTGGCAAACTCGACCTTGCCAGTGGAGAGTGGAGCACTAAAAAATGGTGGGAATTCGTGTTGGAGCCCTCCTCGGAGGAGGCCACAGCTGTCCGATGCAATGCTTGGGCTGCCGAGTTGCTGGAAAAGCTGGATGGCGCTGTAAAACGGAGACTCATGGCCGATGTGCCCCTCGGGGTTTTCCTGAGTGGGGGTATTGATTCGTCCGCCGTGGCTGCGCTTGCTGCACGCCACCTTCCAAAGGGGAGACTCCGCACTTTCAGCATCGGATTCACAGATCCGAGTTTTGACGAGTCAGTCTATGCCCGTGAAGCCGCGGCCTTCATCGGTTGCGACCATCAGTTGGAAATTCTTGATCTAGAAAAGGCCCGCGATCTGCTGCCGGGATTGCTGGCAAGACTTGACGAGCCAATGGGGGATGCCTCCATTCTGCCAACTTGGTTGCTCTCAGGATTCACGCGGCGGCATGTCACGGTAGCGCTTGGCGGCGACGGGGGGGATGAACTTTTTGCCGGATATGATCCCTTCAAGGCGCTTGAAAAGGCCGATCTCTACGCACGCCTTGTTCCCCGAGCGATCCATCCTGCAATTCGCCTGCTGGCCTCGCGTCTTCCCGTTTCCCATGCGAATATCAGCCTTGATTTCAAGATCAAGCGCACCCTGCGCGGTCTCTCCTATCGGGAGGAACTGCGCCTTCCTGTCTGGATGGGGCCCCTCGAACCGAGTGAGATCGACGATTGTTTCGGCGATCATACCGACGAGGAAGTCCTCTACAGTGAGGCAATTGCAGCATGGGAATCAGCCGGAGAACAGGCACATTCTGTGGATTGTGCGTTGCAGTTCTTCACCCGTCTCTACTTGCAGGACGGCATCATGGCCAAGGTCGATCGCGCCAGTATGCTGCACGGTTTGGAGGCCAGATCCCCCTTCCTTGATCTGGAGGTTGTCGATTTTGCAAGGCGACTTCCCCATACCGTGAAACTGCGCGAGGGAACGACCAAATGGATCTTGAAGAAAGCCTTGGAGCCGCTCCTTCCCGCATCGATCCTCTACCGGAAGAAAAAGGGATTCGGCACTCCGATCGGCTCCTGGTTGCGTGATGGAGCCATCGCGCCAGAGGGTCTGTCCCAAGTCGGGAGTGAGATGGTGCGTAAGTCATCGCAATCCCATCGTTCTGGCAAATCAGATGAACGCCTCTTTCTCTGGTCTCAACTCGTCTTGGAATCATGGAGGAAAGCGCGAGGGATCAAACCATGAGAATCCTCATCCTCAATTACGAGTATCCCCCGATCGGAGGGGGAGGAGGCCGCTTGGCGGCGAAGGTTGGAGCTGGGCTTGTCACGCGGGGCCATCAGGTGCGTGTGCTGACGATTGGGATGCCTCATCTACCTGTGGAGTCAATGGAAGAAGGGGTTGAGATTCGGAGGTTAAGATCCTTTCGTCAGAAGGAGGATACTTCTAGTGTTGCTGAAATGGCGGCTTGGGTCTTGGCTGCCATCCCTTCGGCCCTCAGTGAGATTCGCAGATGGAAGCCGGATGTCATTCATGCTCACTTTGCCGTGCCGACCGGAGCAGTGGCCTGGATGGCTCATTGTCTCACGGGAGTCCCTTATGTGCTGACAGCCCACCTCGGCGATGTGCCGGGTGGTGTGCCGGAGCAGACAGACAGCCTCTTCCGATATTTGGGGCCTTTCATAGCACCTATCTGGGAAAAGGCTGCAATGACCACCGCCGTGAGCAGCTTTGTGGCAAATCTCGCAAGCAAGGCGTATGGTCTGCAACCAGAGATTATTCTCAATGGCATGGTGCTGCCTCCACCTCCCGAGGTGATTGTTCATGAGCCGCCGCGCCTCCTGATGGTGGGACGGATGAGCGTTCAGAAAAATCCCCTTCTAAGCGTGAAAGCGTTGGCACTCCTCCACGACATTCCCTGGCACTGCACTCTGATTGGAGACGGGCCGTTACTTGCAGAAGCTCGTGCCGTAGCAGAGCGACTCGGGCTTTGCAGACGCATCGATTTTCGAGGATGGGCTTCCGCTTCGGAAGTTTCAGGAGTAATGGGCCAATCGGATATTCTCCTCATGCCGTCGCTATCGGAAGGGCTTCCCATGGTCGCTATCGAGGCACTTTCCAACGGATTGGCACTTGTTGGAAGTCGGATCAGAGGACTCACTGATGTTGCACGGGAGGGTGAGAATGGCAACGCGCGTCTCTTTGATCTGGCTGCCGGGGCTGAAGGAATGGCCGGGGCATTAAAACCCTACCTTCTTGATCCTCAAAAATTACTTCGCGCCCGTACAACGTCTCTCTCGATGGCACCAAGATTCGACCTTGAACATTCCCTTGATGCCTATGAACGGGTATTACAGCAAGCAATCCGATGAGTGATCTGAGAATTATCCTCACGACCTTTTCCAGTGAAGCTGATGCAACTTCCATGGTGAGGCAGTTGCTGGAAGAGCGGCTGATTGCCTGTGGAACGATTCTCCCGGGCGCCCGATCCCTCTATCATTGGAAGGGGGCTCTTGAAGAGGCTGCTGAGATCATGGTGTTTCTCAAAACGGATCAGGAGCGCAGCAAATTCTGCATGGCTCGTCTGGCAGAACTCCATCCTTATGACACGCCCGAAATCGTGGTGCTTCATCCTGAGGATGTCTCCAATCCCTATCTTTTCTGGGTAAAGGAATCTTTGAGCAAAACAGATTCGGCGTTAGAGTAACCTCTCCCATGTTTGATTCATCACCCACGATACTCGACCGCATTCTTGCCGATGTGGCGGAGGAAGTCTCCACTGCCAAACTTCGTCGCTCAGAGGCTGATCTGCGCGGAATGGTTGCCGATGCCCCGCCGGTGCGTCCCTTGCCAGAGGCCCTGGAAGGCTCTTTTGGGCTGATCGCCGAGATCAAGGAATGCTCACCCAGTGTTGGTGCGATGCGCTCCGAAAATGTGGCTGATGCACCGATGGCGTATGAGGAGAGTCCTGTGGTGAAGGCACTTTCGATCCTTACGAATGAACGTCATTTTGGCGGCAGTCCCGAATATCTGCGCACGGTCCGCAACCATGTCTCCAAGCCGGTACTCAGGAAGGACTTCATCATCAGTGAATATCAGATTCGTGAGGCACGGGCTTTTGGAGCCGACGCGATTCTGCTGATGGCGAGCGTGCTGGATGCCTCCCGGCTCAAGGGGTATCACGAACTTGTCTTAGAACTCGGCATGGAAGCCCTCTTCGAGGTGCATGATGAGATCGAGATTGCAGCATTGCCCGCCACGGCCCGTATCGTCGGCATCAACAGTCGCAAGTTCAAGGCGCGTGACGGGTTCGTTGGTGCGACCGGATCATCAGAAAAAGATTTTAGCATCAATCTTGAAGCCTTTGATCTGGTCAGTCGATTGCCCGAAGGAGCTATTCGCATCGCCGAGAGCGGACTGAGCTCCGGGAATATCTCGGTGGTTCGGGATCGCTTCCATGCTGCCCTGGTGGGCACCTCTCTCCTGCGTGATCCCAAAGGAATCCGCTACGGGCTTGCAGCGTTTGAGGAGGCTATTCTTTCCTAAGAGTCTAACAGGCTACAGTCTAAACAACTTTGATATGAGTGACGATTTTTCCATAGATCCGGAAGCTCCCGACACGCCGTTCGATGTCTCGCTGAGACCACCGCTCTTTGAGGAATTCTGCGGACAGGAACGCACCATCGAGAGATTGCAGCTTCTTGTCGAAGCCGCCCGTCAACGTGATGAGCCTTTGCAGCATATCCTCCTTAGTGGACCTCCGGGACTCGGTAAGACAACGCTCGCATACATTCTTGGCAATGCTATGGGAGCCGAGGTGCGCACAACCAGTGGTCCCACGATTGAAAAGGCGGGCGATCTGGCGGGATTGCTGACGACGATGCCGCGTGGGGGAGTGCTTTTCATTGATGAGATCCATCGCTTGCAGCCTGCCATCGAGGAATACCTCTATCCGGCGATGGAAGACTTCCGCGTCGACATCATGATTGATCAGGGGCCGAATGCCCGCAGTGTGCGGCTGAACCTTGCCCGTTTCACTTTGATCGGGGCAACAACAAGGGCAGGCATGATCAGCGCTCCTCTTCGTTCCCGTTTCGGCATGAATTGCCGGCTCGATTATTACGAGGCGGAGCAGTTGAAGAAGATTGTGCTGCGCACGGGAGGATTGCTCGAGGTGGAGATCGACGAAGAGGGAGCGCTGGAAGTCGCCCGCCGATCCCGTGGCACCCCCCGTATTGCCAACAATCTCCTGCGCTGGGTGCGCGACTTTGCCCAAGTGCGTGCTCAAGGCGTGATCAACAAAGACTCGGCATCGAGGGCGCTCGCAATGCTCGACATTGATGAGGAGGGATTCGACGAGATGGATCTGAGGATCATCGAGGCGATCATCCACAAGTTCGGTGGCGGTCCCGTCGGAGTGAATTCCCTGGCCGTTGCCGTTGGCGAGGAAGCGGGAACCCTGGAAGATGTCCACGAACCCTATCTCATCATGCAGGGGTATCTCTCCCGCACACCGCAAGGCCGTGTCGCGATGCCCAAGGCCTATCAGAAGCTGGGACTCCCCGCACCGCGTAACAGGGCGTCCGACGCACAGCCCGATCTGCTACCGTAGGAAGCGGAAAAACCTGAAAGCTGAAAATTCTGATTTCGGTTCTCTTACCTTCAAGTCTCAGGTTTCAAGTTTCATCCTTTTCTCATGAACTCCCTCTCTTCCTGCACTTCTCCCTATTTGCTCCAGCATCAGGATAATCCGGTTGATTGGTATCCGTGGGGTGAGGAGGCGTTCGCACGGGCACAAAGGGAACAGAAGCCAATCTTCCTCTCCATCGGATATTCCACCTGTCACTGGTGCCATGTGATGGCGCATGAATCGTTTGAGAATCCCGAGATTGCCGCGCTCCTGAATGAGCATTTCATCTGCGTGAAAGTGGATCGCGAAGAACGGCCCGATGTCGACCGGCTCTACATGGCCTTTGTGCAGGCACTCACCGGGAGTGGCGGATGGCCGATGAGTGTCTGGCTGACGCCGGAACTCAAACCCTTTTTTGGAGGCACCTACTTTCCTCCGGAGAATCGGCATGGGCGTGTTGGCTTCCCTTCCATCCTCTCGCAGATTGTACAGGTCTGGAGGGATAGCCGTGAGAGCGTGGAACAAGAAGCAGCGCGTTCACTGGCGGCGCTTCAGGAGAGCACACGGAATGAGTCGAGTGACAGTGCCGACCATGTAGCGTCATTGAATCGTGCCGCTGATTATTTTCTGCGAACTTACGATGAGCAGTGGGGGGGATTTGGCTCCGCACCGAAATTTCCCCGCCCCTCGGTACTCTATTTCCTCCTCCGTCAGGCTTGGGAAGTTTCCAAAACCGAGATAAAGGCTGGCAAGCAACTCCAGACCATTGCGCTCGGAACGCTCGACCGGATGGCGGCAGGAGGTATCCAAGATCATCTCGGTGGAGGCTTTCATCGCTACTCGGTGGATCGTCAGTGGCATGTGCCACACTTTGAGAAGATGCTCTATGATCAGGCACAGCTTGCGGTGGCCTATCTGGAGGCTTGGCAGGTGACGGATCGTGCGGAGTATGCCGAGACGGTGCGTGATATTCTCGGTTATGTGCAGCGGGAGATGACTGCGGAGGAGGGTGGATTCTATTCTGCGGAGGATGCCGACAGTCTGCTCAGTCACGGTTCCAAGGAACATGCCGAGGGAGCCTTCTTTGTCTGGACTCTGGAAGAGATCGAGGCAGCTCTTGAGACGGGGGATGCCGCCCTCTTTTGTGAACATTACGGGGTGCGATCCAATGGGAATGTCGATCCGGCAAGTGATCCGCATGGTGAGCTGACGGGAAAAAATGTGCTCATGGAGCAAAGGAGTGTTTCAGGAACTGCTGCCCATCTGGGGATTCCGGTAGATGCTGTGGCAGAGTCGCTAACCTCATCACGCAGGAAGCTTTTTCACGAGCGAGCGAAACGCCCCCGCCCTCATCTTGATGACAAGATTCTCTGCGCCTGGAATGGTCTGATGATTTCGGCTTTTTCCAAGGCCGGGGCTCTCTTGCAGCAAGCCGAGTTCATTGCCTCTGCCGAGAAGGCGGTGCGTTTTATTCGTTTACAAATGAGTGCTCCCGCTTCTGGTGAGCTGTGCCGAAGCTGGCGTTCTGGAAAGGTAATGAAAGGTGCCTACGCAGAAGATTATGCCTTCCTGATTCAGGGATTGCTGGATCTTTATGAGGCTACATTTGAGATTGAGTGGCTGAAGTGGGCCGTGGAATTGCAAGCCACGATGGATCGGCTCTTCTGGGACGAGGAAGCAGGAGGATATTTCAGTAGTGCTGCCGGTGATCCACACCTGCTCGTGCGGCTGAAAGAAGATTATGATGGAGCCGAGCCTTCGGCAAATTCGGTGGCCGCACTGAATCTCCTGAGATTATCCCGGATGCTCGGCGATGAAGAAGCTGCCATCAAAGTGGAGAAGATTTTCAGGTTTTCCAGCCGCTCACTGGAGGGAATGGCCGCCGTCGTGCCTCAGTTGTTGGTTGCCCTCGGCTCCATGCTACGATCCGGCAGACAGATGGTGGTGGCTGGGAAGCCGGGGTCACCCGATGCCAAGGCCCTGCTTGCCAAGACCCGGAAAGGCTTTCATCCCGATCAGATTCTCCTGCTGGCTGATGGGGGTGAGGGGCAGCAATGGCTTTCCGAACGGGTGCCAGCCATTGCAGGAATGAATCCCATCGATGGCAAGGCAGCCCTCTACCGTTGTGAAAACTTCACCTGCTCAGCACCGGTAACAGATGTGGAAAGTTTGGAAACCTTGCTATAGACTTTCGACTCTCGTCTATCGACTCAAAGCACCATGTTTTCCCAACTTTCAGAAAAGCTTCAACAGTCGTTCAAGAATCTCCGTGGGCAGGGACGGCTCTCGGAGTCGAACATCACAGACGCCCTGCGCGAGGTGCGTCTTGCCCTCTTGGATGCGGATGTACATTTTGCCGTCGCCAAGGAATTCATCGCCAAGGTCAAAGAACGGGCAATGGGCGAGGAAGTCCTCAAGAGTGTCACGCCAGGTCAGCAGATTGTTAAAATCTTTCATGATGAACTGACGGCACTTCTCGGGGGCGACAACGCTCCGATCAATTTTGGCAAGCCGACGCGTATTCTCGTAGTTGGTCTGAATGGTGCGGGTAAGACAACCTCCTCGGCCAAGCTTGCCCGTCTGCTCAAAAATCCGGGCCTCTTCAGCACCATGAAGGGGGAGACGGCACGATCCCCTCTCCTGATCGCACTCGATCTGGTGCGTCCTGCCGCCATCGAGCAACTTGCCACGCTCGGTCAGCAGATCGAGGTGCCGGTCTTCAAGCCAGAGTCATCCGAGAGCGATGTCCTTGCAGTCGCCCGCCAGGCCCTTGCCTGGTGCGAGACGCAGGGTGGTAATGTCGAAATTTACGATACGGCGGGCCGTCGTGAGATCGATGACGATCTTGTAGGCGAACTGGTGAGACTCAAGGAATTGCTACGCCCGGAAGAGATCCTGCTGGTCTGCGATGCTGCCACCGGACAGCAGGCGGTGAGTGTTGCGGAGAAGTTCCATGCGGCTCTCGGACTTACCGGATTGATCCTCACAAAGCTTGATGGTGATGCCCGTGGCGGTGCTGCCCTATCCCTCCGCTCGGTGACGGGACAGCCGATCAAATTTGCCGGTGTCGGTGAGAAAGTGGAGCAATTTGAGCCATTTTATCCTGAACGACTGGCCGGGCGCATTCTCGGAATGGGTGACGTGGTGAGCCTTGTGGAAAAGGCTGCCGAGGCAGTGGAAGTCGAGGAAATGACACGCTTGGAAGCAAAAATGAAAAATGCTTCTTTCGACCTTTCAGACTTCCTTGCACAGCTTCGGATGATCAAGAGAATGGGCCCCTTGGAAAATCTGCTTGGCATGATCCCTGGGGCGGCTAGTCTCCATAGTTCCGCAGTGAACGGAAAAGAACTGCAGCGAGTCGAGGCGATCATTCTCTCCATGACGCCCGGCGAACGGAAGCGCCCCGAGATTCTCAACGCACGCCGTCGCCAACGCATCGCCCGCGGCAGCGGCAATTCCGTCACTGAGGTGAATAATCTCCTGTTGCGCTTCGGCCAGATGAAAAAACTCGCCAAGAACACGGGAAAAATGAAAAAGATGATGTCTCGTTTCGCTTCCGGCGGAATCCCAGGCCTCGCTCCAAATCACTCACAAACCTTACCTAACCGACTCCCATGGCAGTAGCAATCCGACTCCGACGCGAAGGCGCCCGCAACCATCCTTTCTACCGTATCGCGGTGGCTGACCAGCGCAGCCCGCGTGACGGCAAGTTCATCGAACTGATCGGTCATTATGATCCGAAGCAGGCCGGTGAGAACTACAAGATCAATCTGAACCGCGCCGAATATTGGCTTAGCGTGGGAGCCCGTCCCTCACAGACGGTGCAGAGTTTCATCACCAAAGCACGCAAGGCGGCGACAGAGCCGGGCGTGGCTTCGGCGGCCTAGTATTTTATGGACGAGTTCCTGCGCTTCGTGGTGCAGCAACTCGTCGAATACCCCGATGAGGCAATTTTAACCCATCGGCAGGAATCAGGAAAAATCATTTTTCAGCTCTCCCTGCGTAAGAGCGATGTCGGTCGACTGATTGGCAAAGGTGGGACCACTATCAATGCCCTCCGCGAGCTGCTGAATGCTGCTGTTGAGAAGCAGGGGAAAAAGGTGGTTTTGGAGATCCTCGACTAGCTTCGGAGCATCGTTGTCGGTAGCAAAAACCGGTGCTGTCACTTGTTTTCGCTGCGGGATTTGATTCTTTTTTCAGATTTCGGTTGTTCTTTTCATAAACATATCATCAAATACGAATATGTTGATTCAATTAAAGGCGCAGCTTTTATTTTCGCTCGCTTTCATGATCGGGATTTCTTGGCTTTCCTCCCTTCGCGCAGCTGTGTTGACGGGGGTTGATCCTACGATCATCAGTGTTGGAACAGGGGTGGATATTTCCTATGTGGTGATTGATGAGTCTTCGCTCTACTCCACTCCTTTGGAGTTTGTGTATCACTACACCTACGACAGCAATAATCCGTTGACCGGTTATGATCTGCTTAAGCAGGTGACTAACAGTACGCTGCTAGTGCTTGGTACCACTTCCTTTTCATTTGGTGATTCTCTGACATCGCT
The DNA here is from genome assembly GCA_903823215.1 of uncultured Spartobacteria bacterium. Classification (GTDB taxonomy): domain Bacteria; phylum Verrucomicrobiota; class Verrucomicrobiia; order Chthoniobacterales; family UBA6821; genus UBA6821. The sequence goes on along the minus strand of CAIJRY010000247.1, from coordinate 8,467 downwards.
GACTTATGTGGGTAATACCGTCACATCAACGACAGCCCCTGATTTTTCGTCAGGCACCTATTGGTCTTATTATTTAGCGGGAGGGCTGGATGGCGGAGTTGATCCCGCTTTACCGGGTCAGTGGAATTATGCGAATAATGGAATGGGATCTCGTTCCGTTGCTCCCGGTTCCTGGGATGGTTGGAGTTTCGCAAGTTGGGGAGCAGGGGGAGTTGATACTCCACCTTCCGTTCCCATCTCTGCTGTTCCTGAACCTGCAACAATTCCACTTACTCTCCTTTCCGTAGCGACGCTGTTCCTTTTCACCCGATGGAAAACTACCACTCCAAAAGAAATAATCTAGGCCTTGGACTCGGGCGCGCCCGTGCCGCTCGACCCAGTTGGGCTGCTCGTTCCTCGCCAACCAACCCGCTCACGCCAGTCGCGGGGTTCACTCTTGTCGAACTGCTAGTGAGCGTGGCGATCATTGTCTTGCTTGCCGCTCTACTGGTTCCAGCAGTGAGGAGTGTCTACGCCTCCAGCACCGATGCCGTGAGTGCCCATGTCATTTCCCAGCTCAACGCGGCGGCCCAATCCTATCTTGCCGAGAATGATCAGACTTTCTGGCCTTATCGCCAAGCGGCTTCGGGTGGAACACAGTGGTGGTTTGGCTATGAATCTGCGGCAAGCATGAGTTCCCCGGAGGGGAGCCGATGGCTTGATCTAAATCAAGGGCCCCTCGGGCCCTATATAGCTGCCTCGGGTGGAATGGCTGAAGATCCCTCCTTTACTCGAACGGGGAATGTCTTCAAGCCCAAGTATGGCCACACACATTTTGCCTACGGTTACAATCTGCTTCTACAAGGGAAGAATCGCATGACCTTTTCCAATCCGGGTAAGGTGCCGATTTTTGCCACCTGTGCTCAGGTCAATACATTTCAGTCTCCTGCTTCCGCTAAGCATCCAATGGCCGAGGAATTTTACTATTTCAACACAACGGAAAAAACCGTCCATTTCCGTGTGGGCGGGAGTGCCATGGTCGGTTATGCCGACGGCTCTGCCGGTTATCTGCCCATGATGCCAGGAACGCTTGATTCCAGGCTTCCAGGTGCCAACATTGGACAACTTGATCCCACCCTCGTGACTCCTCAATAATCATGCCCATGCCATCTCATTCATCGTCTCTTTTTTCAAGAAGCACCCTCCTTGCCTGTGTGCTGCTTTTAAGCGGGATTTTCTTCCGGGTTCTCCGGGTTGATCTGGCCCCGGAAGTCCTGACCAACTTTTCCCCGCTCATGGCCGCAGCTCTTTGCGGGGCGCTCTTTCTCCCGGGGGTGATAGGTTTGGTGATTCCTCTGATCGCTCTGCTGGTCTCCGATGCATTGCTCAATATCCACTATGGGGAACCCCTAATCTCAAAGCAACTTCTCTGGACGCTGCCCTGCTACCTGATCGCTATCGGGATCGGTTGGATGCTGCGTGAGCGGAGGGGGGCGTACCTTCCGGCTTTGACAGGAACGCTTGCCGCCTCCTTGATTTTTTACATGGTGACCAATACCGGCTGCTGGTTGGGACAGGTGGCTTATCCTCAGAATTTTGGCGGCTGGGTGCAGGCACTGACTGTGGGGCTGCCCTGCTATCCGCCAACTTGGCACTTCTTCCGCAATAGTCTCATGGGAGACATTCTATTCACCGCCTTATTTGTCACGCTCTTCCATTCAGTGCGAAATCTCAGTGCCCGATCAACAGTTGTTGCCTGAAAATGCTAGCGCGCGGCGAGCCATCGGAGAGCAGGATCAAGACGCACCCGCCACGACCCGGGTGTGTGCTCTCCACCCGGACTACGCCTGATCTGGAACTCCCTCCCATCCTGCCATCCCTTGCTCCGCAGGATCGCTCCGAGATCGCGATGATACGGTTCGTAGCATTCATCCAGTCCCTGTGTTCCATGGTCAAAATAAAGACGTATACCCGACGGGAGGGTTTTGAGCTCGTCCAGTTTCCTAAGCATCGGAGAATGGAGCGGAGGAGCACCCTCGAGTCCTTCAAAGGAAGTCGAAAGACAGACTGCGGAGCTGAAGAGATCGGGTCTTTCCAACACGCTCTCCAAGGCACGCACCGCCTGATGCCCTGGGCCGACTATCCAGCGGGTGGCGGGAGTATCGAGAAGGCGGAGTTTTCCTTGCAGATCACCGACAATTTCATCGATTCCTCCGTCAGTCGGAGTGATTTGCGCCACGATCATCTCCGGCAGTACTCCTTCAGTATTCAGACAGGCAAGCGTCTCGGCACACGCCTCCGCATCCAACGCCCCAAGACTCAACAGCAGGGGGAATCGACGAGTTCCACTCTTATCAAAGGATGCCGGGTGAATGATGCGCACGGTAGTTCTCCCACAACAGATACTCTCGGAAAAAATCTCCACAATTCCACGCTACTCCAGACCTCCTGATCATGCCAACCACACTCACCGATTCCCCCTCCTTCACCCAGCTCCACGAGCTTTTTGCCAGCCGCATTGCCTTCCTCGATGGAGCGATGGGAACAATGATTCAGCGACACCCGCTCACCGAAGAGGATTTCCGGGGAGAGCGTTTCAAGGGGCACGGTCATGATCTTAAGGGTAACAATGATCTCCTCTCCATCACGCGACCCGACATCATCAGGGGAATTCATCGTGCCTACTTCGAGGCGGGGAGTGACATCGTCGAGACCAACACTTTTAGCACGACAACCGTTTCTCAAGCTGACTACGGACTTGAGGATGCCGTGCGCGAGATCAATCTTGCGGGAGCCAAGGTTGCCCGGCAAGCGGCTGAGGAATTAATGGCGGCTCATCCGGGTAAACGGGTCTATGTGGCGGGATCAGTCGGACCGACCAATCGTACCGCCTCCATGTCGCCGGATGTGAATAATCCCGGCTACCGTGCCGTTCATTTTGACGGACTGGTGATTGCCTATGCCGAGCAGATTGAGGCTCTTCTGGACGGGGGAGTGGATCTACTGCTACTGGAAACCGTCTTTGACACGCTCAATCTCAAGGCGGCGATCTTCGCCTGTGAGGAGGTCTTTGAGCGCCGTGGCATGCGCTGGCCGATCATTCTCTCGGTGACGATCACCGATGCCTCGGGCCGTACGCTATCAGGCCAGACCGTGGAGGCATTCTGGAACTCCGTCCGTCATTCCAAGCCCCTTGCAGTCGGCATCAACTGCGCTCTCGGTGCCGCGGAAATGCGTCCCTACATCGAGGAACTCTCGCGCATCGCCGACTGTTTTATCAGTTGCTATCCCAATGCGGGACTGCCCAATGCCTTTGGAGGCTATGACCAGTCGGCCTCCGAGATGGCTGCACTCGTTGCGGACTTCGCTGGCGAGGGATGGCTCAACGTGGTCGGCGGTTGCTGCGGTTCCACACCGGAGCATATTGCGGCGATTACCGAAGCCGTGCGATCCCATCCTCCGCGCAAGCCATCGACTCCCGTTGCCGCACTTCGTCTGAGCGGACTGGAGGCACTCACCATTGAGAAAGAGCATTCCTTCATGATGGTTGGTGAGCGGACGAATGTCACCGGATCGCCAAAATTCTCCAAACTCATCATTGCCGGCGACTACGAAGCCGCTCTCTCGGTGGCCAGACAGCAGGTGGAGAGCGGGGCCAACATTCTTGATATCAATGTCGATGAAGGAATGCTCGATAGCGAGGCCGTCATGGAGACCTTTCTGCATCTCCTTGTGGCCGATCCCGAGATCAGTCGTGTGCCGATCATGATCGATAGTTCCAAGTGGTCGGTGCTCGAGAAAGGAGTGAAGTGCATCCAGGGAAAGTGTATTCTCAATTCCATCAGCCTGAAGGATGGGGAAGAGACTTTTCTCAAACGCGCCCGTCTGGCGCAGCGATACGGTGCGGCCGTCATCGTCATGGCCTTTGACGAGGAAGGACAGGCTGCCGATCGTGATCACAAAGTCCGCATCTGTACGCGGGCGTATCGCCTGCTTGTGGATAAGATCGGCTTCGATCCCGAGGACATTATTTTCGATCCGAATATCCTGACGGTCGCCACAGGAATCGAGGAGCACAACAACTACGCAGTTGATTTCATCGAGGCCGTTCATGAGATCAAGGCCACCCTGCCGGGTGCCAAGTGTAGCGGCGGGTTGAGTAACATCTCCTTCTCCTTCCGTGGGAACAATCCCGTGCGCGAAGCGATGCATTCTGTTTTCCTTTACCATGCGATCAAGGCAGGGCTCGATATGGCGATCGTCAATGCGGGCATGCTTGGCGTGTATGAGGAGATCGAGCCTGAGTTGCTCACAATGGTCGAGGATGTGATCCTCAATCGCCGTCCCGATGCCACCGAGCGGCTTGTGGATTATGCGGAGGCCTTGAAGGTTGCTGGTGGTGGCGCGGTGAAAGAGGCAAAAATCGAGTTGGCATGGCGCAGTACAAGCGTGGAGGAGCGTCTCAAGCACGCACTCATCAAGGGGATCGTCGATTTCATCGACGAGGATACTGAGGAGGCTCGGCAGAAACTGGTTCGCCCCCTGCTTGTGATTGAGGGGCCTCTCATGGACGGGATGCGTGTTGTCGGAGATCTCTTTGGTGCGGGCAAAATGTTCCTGACGCAGGTGGTCAAGAGCGCCCGCGTGATGAAGAAGGCAGTCGCCTACCTCACCCCCTTCATGGAGGCGGAGAAAGCGGCTGCAGCCGACACAACTGCCGCGACCAAGATCCTGATGGCTACCGTGAAGGGTGATGTGCACGACATCGGCAAGAACATCGTCGGGGTTGTCCTCGCTTGCAATGGCTACGAAGTGGTCGATCTCGGCGTGATGGTTCCGAGTGATAAGATCCTGACTGCGGCCAGGGAGCACAAAGTCGATATTATCGGGCTGAGCGGACTGATCACTCCGTCACTCGATGAGATGGTGCATGTCGCCCGGGAAATGAAACGGGAGAAATTTACGATTCCTCTGCTGATCGGCGGAGCCACGACCAGTCCGGCACACACAGCTGTGAAGATTGCTCAGGAATATCCTCATCCCGTCGTTCATGTGCTGGATGCCTCCCGGGTTGTGGGAGTTACCGCCGAACTCCTCTCCGAGGATCGCAAGGAGGCTTATCGCTTGCAGGTGGAAGAAAATCACAGCCGCCTCCGTGATGAACATGCCAACAAGCGTGCAAAGGGAGAATTGCTTCCCCTTGCCTCAGCGCGAGAAAACGGGACTTCCTTAGACTGGACGACTGCGGATCTGGCAGTTCCGACTAAGCAGGGACTCATTTCCTTTGATGAAATCCCGCTTGGGGAACTGGTGGACTATTTCGACTGGTCGCCCTTCTTCCATGCTTGGGAAATGAGGGGGCGATACCCCGGACTCTTGAGTGATCCGGAGATCGGGGCGCAGGCTACTGAGTTGCATCAGGATGCCCTGTGCGTGCTGGAGAAAATCGTTGCGGATAAAATCTTCCGCGTGCGAGGCGTGATGGCCTTCTGGCCTGCCAACCGGGTCGGCGATGACATTGAACTCTATGCCGATGAGGAACGTTCTTCTGTTATCGGGAATTTTCACATGCTCCGTCAGCAGCATAAAAAGCCTGCCGGTCAGCCAAACTATTCCCTCTCCGATTACATCGCGCCGCGTGAATCGGGACGCATTGATTCTCTGGGGGGATTTGCCGTGACCGCCGGGCCGGAGGTTCACTCGTATGCGGAGTCTTTTGAAAAACAGGATGACGATTACACGGCCCTCCTTGTGAAGGCTCTCGGCGACCGGTTTGCAGAGGCTGCTGCGGAATGGCTGCACAAGCAGGCTCGTGATCTCTGGGGATTTGGCCTCACGGAGAACCTCACTAGGGAAGATTTTGTCCGTGAAAAATACCGTGGCATTCGTCCGGCGGCTGGCTATCCCGCATGTCCCGATCATACCGAGAAATGGGAACTCTTCCGCTTGCTTGATGCCACCATGCACACCGGCATAACCCTTACAGAAAGTCTGGCAATGTATCCTGCTAGCTCTGTCTCTGGTCTCTACTTTGCAGCTCCCGAGGCCCGCTACTTTGCTGTCGGTAAACTCGGCCGCGATCAGATCGAGGATTATGCCAAGAGGAAGGGTATGTCTGTCTCGGAGGTGGAGAAGTGGCTCGGCCCCTACCTACAATATGATCCAGATTCGCAACTCATTGGCATTTGCCAATAGGTAGGTTTGGGATTTCGCAGATGTTCGTTGCTGCTCTCTGCGTTCTCAGCGCCTCTGCGCCTCTGCGCCTCTGCGCCTCTGCGCCTCTGCGCGAGACCTTCAGCCTTTCCTAACAGCCTAACAGTCTTCAGCCTAAGAGCCTAGAAACTATGATCCCTTCTCTCCTCTGGGCCAATCGTCAACGCTTTCTCAGGGTTGATATGGATCGGCTTGAGGGAATCGTGCAGGCAGCTCTGCCTCTCTGTGTGAAAAAGCCCCGAAAGCGAGGGGTCAATCTGCCTCCAGTAATTGAGATCACACTCTTGAGTGAGGCGGCGATATCGAGGGTGCATGGAGAGTTCCTGAACGATCCTACTCCAACCGATGTGATCACCTTTGAGCATGGGGAGATCCTGATTGGTGTTCCGATTGCTGCTGCGAATGCGAGGAAGCTCCACCATCCCGCACTTCACGAAATTGCGCTCTGCGCCATTCACGGACTCCTTCATCTTCTTGGCTATGACGATCTCACCGAACAAGAACGAGTCATCATGCACCGCAGGCAGGATGAGATTTTAAAATCAGCGACTGGCGAACATTGAGCGCTGGGAAGCGCGATGTAGCCTGCAAAGCAGCCTGTAAGGCGAGAGCATCGGGAGAGCCTGAGTTCAAAGCCTTTCAGTAGTTTTAATGCCCCACAGTTAATAGACCATTCCAACAAGTGGGAGCGTGTGGTAGCGTTTGGCGAATGATTCAAGCAGCAGCGCAAATACGGACTATACCGGTCGATGAGGATTTTATCCTCATCATGCGTGCGGCGCAGCTTTGCAATCCCTTTCTCGATGCGCTAGGCGAGGTAACGCTGGCGAATGGCCCCTTGACTCCTTTGGCCGCATCGGTGCTGAATTGGAATGCCTCGATTTTCCGACCTCTGATCCAGTCGGTGCTGCTTGATGTGCTGGAGCGGGCGGCGGAAGGAGGTAGTTTTGAAATCACCACGATCGATTGTCAGCTCGATGCGTCATTGCCGACCTCGGTGCGCCTCCAAAGTCGTGATGCAGGGAAACGGCTGGTTCAGGGATTGCTTGCACCACGGGGAGATCGTCTGATCGAGCGTTATCGCAATGCCGTTCTGACAGGAAATTCCCCCGGTCATCTCGCGGTGATCCATGCGCTGAGGGCCGCCGTCTTTCATCTGCCTCCGCGTGTCCTTATTGCTTCCTACCTGCTGCAGGAAGGAATCGGGGCGGGTCTTGACGACCGTGAGATCGGCCGTTTCCTGCTCGGGGGAGTTTGCGCTGCCATCGACCTTGAGAGCAGTCATGGTTAATCCGGATCTTTTGGAATCTCCCGAGACCGGCCTCTCCGAGACGGCCGATCTTCCTTGGCTTGTCGTGGTGCACAATGATCCAGTGAATCTGATGAGCTATGTGGCGATGGTTTTTCGCCGCATCTTCGGCTGGACGCGCGAACGGGCGGAGCAGCACATGATGGAGGTTCATACCAAGGGGAGATCCGTGGTCTGGAGCGGAGCACGGGAACAGGGGGAACTCTTTGTGCAGCAGCTTCATTCCCATCTGCTGCTGGCAACACTGGAGCGTTCGACTCCCTGAGCAAAACTAAAACCTGAAATGAAGTACGAAAGTACGAAGATAAAAAGTAAAAAGCCCCGACCTTCCCACCTTTTACCTCTTCCTCTGACTCAAGTTTAAGCTTTCATCCTTTTTCCCGCATGTATTTTGAATTTTCCAAAGCGGGCAACCCTCTTTTTACAAAGATTCACCCCTTATTGGCCGGGATGATTCAGATGATTGCCGTCGATCCTTGGGAGCGTTATCCCGATGGCAGTTCGAGGCTGCTTCCTTCCCCGGGCGAGGATGAGGACCTTCTATTGGACTGGGAGGATCTTGTGCAACCCGAACTGCGTCGCCATTTTACTGCGGAACGCTCTGTGGTGGCCGAGGATTTATCGCAACTCAAGCAGGGGAGGGGGAAGAATCCCTCATGGTCACTGGAGATCCCCCGGGAGCACACGGATGCCTGGTTGACGACTCTTAATGCCCATCGGCTTGCTCTTGTCACGGAATGTCATCTCACGGAAGAGGAATTGGCTGAAAAGATAGAGCCCGATTTTTCAAACGAACGGGCCTTTGCGCTGATGCAGGTGAATTTCTTTGCCTTCATGCAGGAATGTCTCATTCGTGGTATGGAGGAGTAAGCGATGGAAGAGGCTCGTGCCATTCTCCTGCGTCGCTACCGCTTCTCCGAAAACAGCCTCGTTATTGTTTGGCTCACGGATCGCTACGGGAAGGTC
>CAIJRY010000246.1 GCA_903823215.1 uncultured Spartobacteria bacterium | reverse complement strand
CTCACCGGAGTCCGCCTGCCTCAGGATACGGATTTTCTCTTCTGTCGTGTACTTCTTGCCTTTCATGTCTTTTTGGGTTGGTTATCCCAAAAGACTAACACACCAACTGGCTCAAATCCGCTGAGTCACGTCAGTTCGCTACAACATCGACGGGGAACCCACCCATGTCATCGCGATGCTCGATAAGGAGCCCGTGCAATTATGGAGAAATACAGAGCAGGAAACCGAGTTGGTCGAAGGATGCAAAAACCTCCGGCAACAGGACATGGCAAGTATGCACCGATTGGAATCAGCCCTCTATGAGGGTGCCATAAAAACCCTACCTCTGCATACCCCGGGAAGCGCCCATGCCAAACGGGAGTCGGAGGAAAATCCGGAACCCGTGCTTCCGACATTTTCCCCCAAGGGAAAAATCCGCCTGCCTGTAATCACCAAAAGCACCATCCGCACAGACCTTTAACTCTCAGTAAAATAACCCCAAACCCCAAATAGACCCATGAACACACAAGAATTCATCACACTGAACTACCATGAAGCATTCACCCGCCGGGCCGTACCGGTGCTGGAAAAAGGTTCTTCCGTTGCCGTTTGTGGAATGGAAGGATCCGGCATTACCTACCTGTGCCGCTACATCGCCCAGACCTGGAAAAAGGGAGGAGATCGAAAAGTTCTGTCATTCACTGCCTTTGGCGAATCCGATCAGATAAAACTCGCCCAGTATTTGAGCTCCCTAGTTCTCGGTGAAGAGATGCCAGCGGACTGGCATCTGCATTCCTTAAGCAGTCTGCTAAATCAGATGGCGAAGAAAATCCGTGAGAACAAGGTCGGTTTGATCTTCATCGACCGCGCCGATGCGGCTCCGAAGGGATTCATCGATTCCATCCTGACGGTTTCCAGTATCTGCCGTGATGCCGGTTGGAATTTGGGAGTGCTTCTCGGAATGCGCAGAAGCAGCATCCGACTGGAGCTTTTCGAGGATGAGGATGTCTCTTCCACTGCGGTGGCCTTGCGCTGCCAGATTCAGCCACTGGACGCGGGAACCATTCTGTCTGTGCTGCGGGCAATGAGTCCGCAATTTGAAGAGATGGGGAGCATGGTCGAGAACAACGATGCAACGGCCGTGAATGGCCTCGCAACGCTCACCAAAATTTCAGGTGGCAATTTCCGCCGTCTCGGTCAGTTCGCTTCCTATATGGATGAAATCAATCAGAAGTTGCCCGTAGTTCCTGCCTTGGTAGATACTGCGTGGAGGGAGGCGTTCGCCATTGAATCGTTAAAGGTCGCGGCGTGAGAGGAAAAGATAGAGAGCGACACAAATCAAGGATGTGTCTCCGGTGAAGTGATTAGCTTTTTTGTGGGTCTATAAAATTGAACTTCTGAGCGATTCTTTAATAGGGCTAGTCTTGACAACACAAAACTCAACCTGATCTGCTATAAACGCTGATGACGCTGCCTGTAACTTCCTACAAAAGGCCACCTGTAATTGAGAGAGTGGCTAGTTTCTATTGCGATATGGAAATAGAGGATTATGAGTCACAATTTGAAAAATGGCGCGCGTTGGTCGCAGAAGAATATCACCATTATGAACCCCTTAAAGAGTGGCTGCTCAATGTCAAAGAGGAGACTGATGAGCATATTCCCATTTTTGATACAATGGAGCCAGAGCTACGTATTATTCCTAGGTTCTCTCAAAAAAGCAAAAGAGATGGCTTTGACTGGAGCATTCGCACTCCTCCTGACTGCTTCACGATGAATATGCATTCTCGCCCTAATCAGGGTGAGACACGAAGGTATCCTCTTTTTCGCGGGGAAATATCAAAATGGCTTCCCATTTGGTGGAAAAATTTTGGGGTTGAGTCCATCAAAAGCGTTGTGCTCCACTATGTAAATGGTCTCTCTAAAGAGACGGTTCCTGCTTTTTATGATGAGAAAGGGAATCTGCAATTGGGGAATCTAATCACCGTCTTCACGCACATTCCTGGGCGGCACATTTCCTTGGTCCCCCCATTTGATTGCACTGCGACAGTTCTCCTAGATGAGAAAATGGGGGCGCTACTTCAGTTAAAAGTAGCAGACTGGTCTGACCATCAAAGAGGAGCAGCGGTGAGGCTTGATTTTATTGTTACTATTCCGCCCGGTGCCCAAAACCCAAGCAGCCCCGAAGATGCATTGATTTTGTTGGACTGGGCTCACGAACGTGTTACTGAAAGGTTTGAAGCGATTTTTACCGAAGCGGCAAAAACATACTTTAACCCCGAATGAGCGCCACGATGTATCAGCAGTCTGAACAGACTGGAACCATGGAGGTAGGTACAGAGTCCATTAGAAGGTCGGCACCACAGGCGCTGGTAGCCAAGTCAGAGCCGAGAAAACAACCGAAGACGGTTTATCGTTACCAAAGAAGGGTGTTGCCCTTGGAAGGAGGACGGGTACTTCTTCGGCTAAACGAAGCTCCCCGGATAGCATTGGATCCAACTTCAATGGAATGCGAAGTAATAGGTTGGGATGTAAAAATGCCTGCACACCAAGCAGAAAATCTGGATCAGGCAATGGCTCGCCGCTTTTTAGACCTTTTTAGCAAGTCAGACGCTGGCACACTCGATGAACGGGAACAGCAAATTTGGCTTTCTGTGCTAGACCAAGTTGATGGGAGGGCATTTTCAATCGACCGTGCATCCCCCCATTATCTTGAAGGGACATTAGTACGACGTTCCCCAGTGTGTCATGTTGAGTGGAACGATGGACACAGAGAAAAAATTGACCAACATGTGGCAGTAGCCCTTTCTTCACTGAATCCCGGAGATAGTTTTGGCGCTTATGTAAAACTAGGCGTAGAAAACAAAATTCTGAGTATTGAAAGATTGTATATAATTTAATGCGCAATGCGCTTATTAGAATAGACTTATGGGATGTTGGGCAGGGAGACTGTTCAACTATTGTACTTCCTGATGGAAGGTTAATTATTATCGATGTTGGCCCTCGTGGAAGCCCCCTTGTTGATTGGTTAAACGAGCGTCGAGGCGCAGTTCCTGAT
>CAIJRY010000245.1 GCA_903823215.1 uncultured Spartobacteria bacterium | reverse complement strand
GCGGAGAAGAAGTCTTCGATCATTGGTCAAGCAATACAGCAAAGCTCTCACGGCAGCGAGCTATCGGTCAATTCAGCAAAAGCTTTCGGATTGTTTCTCCGCCGCCCTGAACCAGCATGTGTTCAACAACTACCTGAACGCGAGCGTCACCGCCCTCTTCCTGATCGTTGCCTCCTGCGCCCGAGTCTGCATACAGTTGCTAGCCGGCCGTCATGACGATCATCCTTTGCCAGGTATGACACCCCTTCCTCATCCTCTAAAAGTCGGAGCGGTTCTTTTCCCGGGTTTTGAGCTGCTCGATATCTACGGCCCGTTGGAAATGCTGGGTCTGCTCGGTAATCGGATTGCCATTTCCATGCTCGCCGTGCAACCGGGAGAAATTCCGAGTAGTGCGGGTCCGAAAGGAGTTGCAGAGCTTTCACTGGCTACAATCAGGGATTTCGATCTCCTCCTGATTCCAGGAGGGATCGGCACGAGATCCTTGGTCACTGATCCGGATTTTCTCGATCTACTCCGCACGTCTGCGACCCGAGCCCGTATCGTGGCATGCATCTGCACAGGAAGCGCCCTGCTTGCCAAAATCGGTTTGCTCGACGGCCATCGTGCGACCTCGAACAAGATCGCTTTCGACTGGGTGACCGCTCAGGGACCGAAAGTCCAATGGATCAGGGAAGCCCGTTGGGTACAGGATGGACGCTTCTGGACCTCTTCGGGAATTTCCGCCGGGATTGACATGACTTTAGGACTGATCGGTCACCTCTATGGCAGGGAAACCAGTCTCGATGTGGCCCGTCGTGCCGAATACCTATGGAACGAAAATTCCTCGGAAGACCCGTTTGCCTAAGGAAGTACTGATTTAATCGCATAGAGACCGTTGCGTCAAGAAGGGGTCGCCGACAAGGCGGCTTCGCGCGAGCATCCCCGCAGTGGGCTGTAAGCGCGAAGCCTACGCAGTCGCCGATCTTTTATCGCCGCAACCCGAAGGGCTGGAGCTAGTTGTCGATTTTTGTGGCGTTGTTCGCTCGGGCGAGACCGCTGAGGGTATCGCCCAGCACTCGCGCCTTCAAAAATCAGCAACTGATTCCCAGCGGTCTTCATGGGATTAAATCAGCGTTTCCCTAAAGATCGATCAGTTGGCTTTCTGGAACTGGGGGGGATTCTTCACATATTGGGCATCGGAAGATTTCGAGGAGCCATCCCCGGAAATCTTATCCTGAGTCCATGTTGCGGATCCGCTGATATCCTCACCAAGCCCCTTCACGGTGTTGCATCCTGAGAGCAAAAGAGAGAAGGCAAGAAGTGGAAGAATGTAGAGTGCTTTCATGATTGCGAGATATTTAAGACAGCTTTTCCCTCTCCGCAAGGAGTTCCTGATACTCTTCATGGGTATTGGCATAAAACGGATACCCCTCACCGGCTGCACCCTCCGGTCGATAACGCCAGTGTTTGTAGCTCCAGAGCCATAGCTCAGGATGCTTGTACAAGTCCGGCTCCAAGGCATCCCAGCAGGCCTGGGCAATTTGCTCTATGGTGGATTCGGAAGTAACATTTAACGCAGTGAGATAGCGGACAATGTAGCCACCGTCGGATCGTGGCAGGCAGGTAACAGGCACTAGCGCAGCGTTGTTCCGCAGCGCTAGTTCGGCAGGCAGACGGGTGACCGGTGTCAGGAGATGCCCGAAGCAGTGGATGACGACCGGACCTTCGCTCGGCTTGAGATTGAGATCAATGAGCATGCCCATCTTCCCTCCCCCCTTGATGTGGCGGATCGTGCGAAGCATCGCCCCCTTTTGAGGCATGATCTGCTGCCCAAGAGCCGAACGCCATCCGTCAAAAAGCGGACCGAGGAGAGGATTCTTGAGCTTCTGGGCGATAACGGGGAAGGTTCCGAAATGTCGGCAGGTGATCTGGCTCAGCCACTCGAAGTTGCCGGAGTGCAGGCAGAAATAGAGGGCGGGCCGGCTCGGGGCTCCATGCTCCGGCATGGGATCGAGTCCCTCGGTGGTGATGATTTCATCCAGCACGGCGTGCGAGAGATTTCCAGACCAGAGAAGTTCCAGGGCGGTGCGGGCAAAGACTCCGTAGGATTTGCGCCCTATGGTATGGATCTCTGCCTCCGTAAAACGACTGCCAAACGCACTCCGCAGATTATCCAGCGTCACCTGGCGGCGATGACGATCCAGGGTGAAGAAAGCCGAGCCGACACACGAGGCCAGCGGCCCGATCCAACGCCACGGGAGGAGCGAGATCAGCCCGGCAGCGGCGCGCAGCCCCAGATATTCCAGCCAGTAACGCTGTCGCTTCCAAAAGGGAACGGCTTGGAGCGCTTCCAGGATCCGGGGATCGGCTTCGGACATCGGGCTCTAGTTGGTTTCCGGCGCAGGCAATTCGATGCGGGGAAAAACCGGCTTCGGCTCTCCGCAGCAGTAGTCTGGAGGAAGAGTGAAAGTGACTGGTCTTTTATCGCTCAAAACAACTGGCGGCAAATTCAGCTGCCGCAGGATTTCAGCAGCAGCTTCGGGAGTAACAGACAGCAGCATGGTGGCAGCCAGTTGCGCGGATTGAATCAGCGTCCCGAGTACCGCATCGAGACGGTCTGATTGCTCAGGGTCTTTGGCCAGTTTCCAGGGGGCGGATGAATCCACCAGAGCATTGGCTCGGTTAACCACAGAAATCATCTGTTCCAATCCTTTCTGAATCTGTGCCTGATCCATGTCTGTCACAAAATGCAGCATCTCCTCAGAATTTGAATCTAGGTGCTGAGCAAAATCTCCATCGAGTACCTCCATCGGATGCGGCCTCCCCTCCCGGTATTTCCGGGTCATGTTCAGGGTACGGTTCACAAGGTTGCCAAGCCCGTTGGCCAGATCCACATTGTAGCGTTGCACGAGGCGCTCTTCGCTAAAGTCGGCATCGCGCCCCGTGGCAATGTCGCTCATCAGGTAGTAGCGCACGGCGGCGGCACCATATTTGTCGGCAAGCACATCGGGATCGACCACATTGCCGAGACTCTTGCTCATCTTTTCGCTCTCCCCTCCCTTGCCGCGAATGTTCCACCAACCATGGACAAGCAGGGTGGGCATCTCCTCGTCGCTGAAACCGAGCGCCTTGAGCATAATGGGCCAGTAAACGCCGTGGGCAGGGATCATGATATCCTTGCCGATGACATGAAGCGCAGGCCAGTAGTCCGAGAAGTAGAGACCGGGGGATTTCTCCGTTGAGGATCGCTCGCTGTAATGGGGATCGTGACCGGGAGCAAAGGTGATGTAGTTCACCAAGGCGTCGAACCAGACATAGGTCACAAATCCCTCTCCAAAACTCTCGGGGAACGGAATGCCCCACTGGAGCCGTGCCGCAGGACGGGAGATACAGAGATCCCCCTCCAATTTCTCAACAGCGTTACGCAGTTCGGCAACGCGGAATACTGGAAGAACAAAAGGCTTCAACTCTTCGCTGCGGCGATCGATGAGGTCGAGAAGCCATTGTTTCGGATCGAAGCCAAGATCGGGATGTGCGGTGAGTCGGAAGTAGAAATTCTCCTCCTCCCGCTCCTCAACAGGCTGCCACTCGGGGCCAAATTCGCCATCCGGCCCACGCTCCTTATCGGTGAGGAACTGCTCTTGCCGCACACTGTAAAAACCGCGCTGGGTCTTTTTATAGATCCAGCGGCTGCGGTCGGTTCCCGGCACTTTGTCGTCCCACAGCATCCGCAGGTTGGCACGGACACACTCCTTGTGGAGCGCATCGGTCGTTGCCGCCCAGGCGTCGCAGCGAACGCCAAGCTTCTCCCAAAGTGCGCGGAATTTGGCCGTAACTCCATCCACATACTCCTGAGGGGAAACACCGGCCTTCTCCGCGCTCTGCTGCACTTTCTGGCCATGCTGATCGACACCGGTCAGGAAGAAGACTTTTTCTCCCTTCTGACGCTCAAAGCGGGCTATGACATCGGCAAGTACCTTCTCGTAGGCGTGCCCGATATGAGGGGCACCGTTGGTATAATCAATGGCCGTGGTAATAAAAAAGGGTTTGCTCATGGTGTGTTGGCATTGTTGCTGGGAGTTGGCCCAGAAGGTTCTTCTTTGGCAATCTTTCCACCCCAGGAAAGAATTCTGGCCTTGGCCCCAGCGGCTTCAGCCTCGGTGATCTGGTGATCACGAACATAAAACATGGAAAGACTAGACCATGCGAGCTGATCATTGGGTCGGAGTTGTGTCGCCCTGAGTCCCGCCTTGATCGCCTCGGGGAAATGCCCCGTCTTCATCAGGGCCATCCCAAGGGCATGCCACCCATCAAAGAACTCCGTATCGAGAGCAACACATCGGCGAAATTTTTCCACAGCGGAATCCAACTCTCCGATCGCAAGGTCGCCGCTGGCCTCGTCCATCAATTCAGCGATGGAGAGCTCCACGGCTTTCACATCCGGTGATGGATTAGGCTCCTCCACCTCGTTGCTGACGCAGCATTTTGATCTGGGCGGCTCCACGCGATTGGTTGAGCCATTCCTGGAAAATCAGCGTCTGGTTATTACCCACCAGTTTCTTGGCGAGAGTGGCCTGATGCTCTTTCCACTGTGTCTCGTTAAGAGGGGTTCTCTTATCCAGATAGAGAGCAAATGCGCCCCATGGTGCAGGCTGCAGTTGTCCCAAGTCTCCTTCCTTGAGTGAGAGAGATGCCGAGGCAAGTGCCAACTCCTCCTGGGTTAACTTCGGGTCAGCGGGAGAGATGTCTTTCAGAAGTTGCGTTTTCACACCGGCAAGTTTGACGGCTTCGGCAAAAGGTTTTCCTGACTTCAATGATGCGCGGATTTGGTCAAGGGATTTAGATGCCGCCTCCAGCGCTGCCTTGGCTGCTTTTTCAGATTTCAGAAGCGAGGAGATTTTTCCGGCTACCTCGGCCAATTCGAGCTGCCTGGCCGGCGCAATTTCGTCCACCGCGATGATGTAGAATGAATTTCCATCCTCAATGATGTCGGACACATCGCCTGCTTTCTGCATCCGGAAGGCCCCCGCCACCACCGCAGGCGGCAGCCCTGAGTCTTTACCACGCTGGCTGCCATCCCGCTGCACCGAGGCAACCTTCTGAGGATGAAGTAAGGATTTCTCCGCAAGCTTGAAAAAATCCATCCCTTGGTTCAATCCCGATCGGATCGATTTCCCTGCAAGAACCGCATCATCGGCCAGTTTTTGCAAGGCACTCGTACGCTCTTTGCCGGTAAGTTTTTGCTGGGCGGAGGGCAATTGGAAAACAACGAAGGAAATGCTGCGGGATTCACCCATTTTCAGGGAAGCCTTGTTTTTCTCATAAAACGCCGAGATCTCGTTTGTGGAAACGGCTGCATCTTTCAAAAATTTCTCCTGATCAAAGCGAAGCACCTGTTCAGTAACCGGTTGGTAGATCCTGGCTGCCACGCGAACCTCCTCTTCCGAAACGGCGACAGGAGAGGTGATGATGCGACGCAGGGCATGCACCTTGAGAGAATCCCTGACCACATCCTCCAGCTGTCGCTCTGTAAAGCCCCTGGGCGTGAGTTGTTCCTGAACAAAGAGCGCGTATTTGGCAGGATCGAAACCTCCATCTGTCTGAAGGGCAGGCAATGACTTGATCGCGTTTGCCACGGCATCATCCGTGGGACGGATGCCAAGTTCCTCCGACTGGTGCTGGACAATAAAGAGATTGAGGATGTAGTTGCTCAGCGAGACCTCTTCACTGGCACCAAGCCCACCGAGATCGCGGATGAAGTCGGTCAGCCCAAGAGCGAGGGAAAGCTGGTAGCCGCGCGCCTGACGGTCAATTTCGGCCCGCTGGATCACCCGGCCATAGATTTTCACGACATCATTATTGCCAACCTGGGTTAGATTGGTGCGGTTATAAAGCCAGATGAAAGAGACGATGGTCAGGACGACAACGACTGTCATCAGGAACTGTTGGTTTTTACGAATGATGGTAAGCATCTGAAATGGGAATAAGGTCTGGAAGAATGACCGTTTTATTGAAAAAAGCGAAGCACTCTGTGCTAAATCGGTAAAATGCTAAAGGCAAGCTGAAGCGGGGGATTAAAGTGGATGATGAAAAGTGCATTGGGGTTCAAGAGGAAAACAGGGCAACACAGCGCAACCTTTTTGTGCTCCTCTCTCTTCAAATCCGAATCTTTCACCATGCTCACTTATTGATTGCCACAGCCAGCCTGCGAACCGCCTTGGCCACACCAGAATCACCGATGATCTCAAGGGCATCACTCAACGGAAAGAGGCGGCGACGACGCACATTCATCTCGGGCCAACTTTTGAGCAATTTGGAGATCTTCATGGCATAAAGTTGGAGGAATCGCCCGTCGGCCATCTGGCAACGAATCCGCAGATCCTGTCGCAGAGTGCCAAGCACGCCAGCCTCCTCCACCGCCTCCATGATGGCCACCTCGTGGGGGTTCATATCCGGCTCCTGGCGCCCTTTCGGGAGGATCCAGCGATTGCCCGAGGAACTCGTCACAAGCAGCAGATGAAGTCTGCGATCCTTGAAAATATAGGGTAAAATGCCGAGCTGACACATCCCCGATGGCTCCGGGGCGCCATGAATGGCCATTTCCGCCGTTTGATATTCCTCGCGACG
>CAIJRY010000244.1 GCA_903823215.1 uncultured Spartobacteria bacterium | reverse complement strand
CTTTCGTTCTTGCTCACGTGGCGGAATTGGCAGACGCGTACGCCTCAGGAGCGTATGGGGAGACCCGTGGAGGTTCGAGTCCTCTCGTGAGCACATAATTTTTGAAACCCAGCCAGAATCAAACCATCTCCTTTTTAGCAACATCGGAAACATGGCTATCCAAAAAGAGAAACCGGAGTTAGTCAGAGATCTGTTCTCCGCGATTGCCGAACGATACGCCCTGGTAAACCACCTTCTGAGCATCGGATTGGATCTGGTCTGGCGCGCAGCCGCAGTACGGCATGTCGTACGGTGGAAGCCCTGCACCCTTCTGGATGTCGCCACAGGAAGCGGGGATTTGGCCCTTGCCATCCGTAAGGAATCCCCTGCCACACGCGTCATTGGTGTCGATTTTTGCCGCCCCATGCTGGAGGTTGCCCGGCGCAAGGGGCTAGGTGAACTCGTCGAGGCAGACGGCCTTCATCTTCCGTTTGCAACCGCTTCCTTCGATGCGGTGACCGCCGCGTTCGGCCTCAGAAATATGGCCTCATGGGAACAGGGACTCTCCGAAATGGCCCGCGTTCTTAAGCCCGGCGGACACCTTCTCATTCTCGATTTTTCCCTTCCGACACTCCCGCTTATCCGCTCTCTCTACAGAGCCTACCTTCATGTTGTGCTGCCTTGGGTGGCAGGACTGGCGACTGGTAGAAAGGATGCTTACGAGTATCTTGGCGGATCAATCGAGCTTTTTCCTTCTGGCAAGACCATGACTCGACTGATCGAACAAAGCGGCCTCAGCAATGCATGTGCCCACCCGCTCTCCCTGGGCACCGTCTCACTTTACACGGCAGAAAAAACGTCCCCAGCCAGATGAATCGATTCCGTGCTTTTGCGCTGCTCGCCATGTTCGCTTTTCAATTGGGATGTGCCATCCTGCCACATAAGGGCACTTCCCCATCTCCCCGCCCTATACCCGGTCCCACTCTCGCCAATCCAAAAAAATCGTGGCACTTCGTTCCTCTTTTTTTATCAGGATTACCATTTTTCCATCACAAGCCCCCCCCTCCCAAAGCACAGGCATTACAACGAGTTGGAGTCATCAGAACAGTCTCCGCCAACGGAAGTTTCGTCATCATCCGATTGGAGCCGTGCATGATGATCCCACCTGGGAGGGAACTCATCGTCACCGCCGGCGCGGGAGATCCGATACATCTTCAGGCAGCTGAATCCCAACCTCCCTACTTCATCGCCGACATCAAGAGCGGTCATCCTGCTGCGGGACAAACCGTTTTCCAGTAATAAATTCTCCCCGCCCCTCTCTGGAGAATTGACTAAACGGCCTCTCCCGAACACGATCCTTTTTATTAAGCGCATTAACGGTTAAGCAAAATCAATGTCAGACCCACTCTTACCATTGAATCCCGAGGAAGTAGGTTCCCTAGCAGACATTATCATGGTCATGCAGAGGAAATTCATGGCCACGCTCATGGGTGAACTTTCCCGAGACCGTCTCTCATTTCCCCAGTTTTTTCTGCTCGGTCACTTATGCTCGCACGGACCAACGGGTATGACCCGCATCGCAGAGTTGATGGGGCATAGCACGCCTGCCGCCACAGGACTCGTTCAACGATTAGAAAAACTCGGCTATGTCAAGAGAACCCATGAATTGAATGATCGTCGTAAAGTCACCGTCTCCGCAACCGCCAAGGGCACACAACTGGTCGAGGGTATCCGGCAGGAGATGATCAGCAACCTTTCAAAAGTGAAGGATCGCCTCACCACCGAGGAACAACATGCCTGGTTGGACATTTACAAAAAAATCCACGATTACTGCACCGCCTGCCACTCATGAAGAACCTTCCCATTTTATTAGCTATCCTCGCGTTATTGAGCGAACCACTGAAGGCAGAGCCTGCTGCCAATGACCAGTCCCAACAGGGACTCTCTGTGGGTGCGGCGGCAGCAACAGCCTCACAGACGAATGCCCCCGTCGTCTCAACAAACATTCCCTCTTCTGTTGATCAGTCCGTTGTGGGGGTTTCTGTTATTTCCTCATTGGTTTCAAATCCTCCTGCACCTCCCCAAGTATTGAATGCCTCCACTAACTCATTCACAAACCTTTCAACTCTCCCCCCTCCGGCATTGCCCACCGCCCCGCTCATCACCAATGCTATCACCCCCGGGATGCTTCCAGCACCGCTTCCCACCACGGCAACAGGACCCGTGACGATGCCAACGGCCGGAACCAACAATTTCGGACTGAAAGACAAAGTTGGCAATATTCCCCTTACTGCGGATGCACTTGCTAAGGCCGGTCAGGCAGTCGTGCCGGGAGTCATTGCCAAGAATGCCCGCAAACTCACCATTGATGATGCGGTTCAAATCGCCTTGCAGAAAAACCCACAGGTTATCACGGCCATCAACACGATCCGTCAGGCATCGGGTAACTTCATCACCGTCCGTGCTGCACTGCTGCCCCAGATTGGATTCGTGGGTCCCTCGACTGCGTATCAATGGCAGCAGCCACAGCTTGCCAATGGTCAACGCCCTCCCTCGACCGGCAGTACCGCTCTCAATAATTTTCTGAGCCCGCAGGCGAACAATCAAAACTGGAATATTCAATTTCAGGGAAGCCAACTGCTGTATGACGGCGGCAAGACCCCGGCGAATATCAAGGCGGCAAAATTTTCCGAGCAGATAGCCTACTACCAACTTCGTCAGACGATCGACGCCACGATCGCAACCGTCATCCAGCAGTTTTATCAAGTGGTGCTCGACCGGGCATTGGTCATTGCCAACGAGCAGCAGGTAGGGCTTTACCAAACGCAGGTCACCGATCAGCAGAGCCGCTATGACGCGGGTACCGTACCCCGTTTTAATGTGCTCCAGGCCCAAGTCCAGCTCGCCAATGCCATGCCTCCTCTCATTCAGGCCAAGAACAACCTACGCATTGCTCTCTTCACGCTGGTCACGACTATTGGCCTCAACTACCCGAACATCCAGAACATCGAAATTCCTTTCGATGTCGTGGGCGATCTTTCCTACCACCCGCGCAAAATTGAAAGCGATCCTTCGATTCACACGGCACTGCAACGTAATCCCCAGCTCAAGGCCCAGAGGCAAAACATTCTTGTGGCCGCCGAACAGATCACTGCCGCCATCGCCGGATGGCTCCCAACCGTCAGTGCCAGTGGGGGATATCAAATGCAGAGTTACAACTATGACTCCAGTCTCAAGTCAACGGTCGAGGGATGGTTCTTCGGCGCAAGTGGGAGTTGGGCCATTTTTGACGGACTCGCCACCTATGGCAATGTGAAGCAGGCCAAGGCCACCATGATGAACTACAAGACAGCTTATGATAACGGCGTGCGTCAGGTCATTCTTCAGGTGCAACAGGCCATCTCCAATCTCCAACAGGCCAGCGAGACCATCGAGAGCCAGAAAGCCACCGTAGAGCAGGCAGTCGAGGCCCTGCGTCTTGCAAGGGAACGACTCGATGCGGGAGCGGGTGTTCAGCTCGATGTGATCAACGCGCAGGTGCAGCTACTGCAGGCCCAGACCGCTGTGCTCAACGCCTACTACAGCTACATCCAGTCCATGTCGCAGTATGATCAGGCACTCTCCCTCAATACCCAGTATGAGGAATACTTCGATGATCCGATGAACAAGTGGGAAAAGATCCGCTTCAAGAATCTCAATGCCGAGGATCGTGCGCGCCCGCAGCTTCCACGAGCACTTCGTAAAAGCGATCCCCTGCCACCTTCGACCAAATTTGACAACCTCATCAAGAGCTCGACGGTTCGCAAGCAGGAGACTTCAAAGAATTCCTCCTCACAGGTTGATTGATTCCACTCCTCTCCTTTCCCTCCATGAACGGAGTCGTGGAAACATTCCCTGAGCTTGATGCCATTCCCGGCATCAAAGCGCTATTTTTCAGAAGAATACCTGATCTAGAAGTCAGGCAGGAACGTTCGAAGGCAATGGCCCTGCTGGTCCCTTATCATCAGCAACTTCTCAGGCAAGAGGGACTTGATAACTATCCCTTCGTGACGGCAGAACAAGTGCATGGAAATCACATAGCCGTCATAGATAAGGTGATCCACCCGTTACCGATCGCCGATGTTGACGGACTATTTACCCTGCAACGAGGCATAACGCTTGGTATTTATGTAGCTGATTGCGCTCCTGTCTGGGTGGTGTCGAGAGATGGTAGTGCCGGAGCACTTCTCCATTCCGGAAAAAAAGGAACCGAACTCAACATCATCACCCGGGGAATTTCCCTCTTCGGACATCTACGAGGCTATGACCCGAAAGATCTCGCCGTCGTCATCGGCCCCTGTATCAGGCCCCCGTGTTATGAAGTCGATTTTGCAGCGGAAATCCGAACTCAGGTAGAACGGGCGGGAGTCTTGTCCATCCATGACGATCGTATCTGCACAGCATGTCATCCTGATCTCTACTACTCGTATCGCAAGGAGCAGGGGTTGACTGGACGAATGCTCGCCACCCTCACCCTCCTGCCTGGATGATCCCTTTTTCAAGAAGGGAGTTTGATCCATCCCGCCCCGAACTGATGGATCAGGCTGAGCTACATGAGGGAAAGCCCTCGGAGGAACTTGAACGCGACCTTGCCAATCTCAGGTGGCTCAATCGACGCTTCGGAGCAATCTCACTCTTGCAGCATTTTCTGGGCCGCTGGCTATCGGATCGAAATTCAGCCTCTCCTCCTCTTCGATGTCTGGATCTCGCGACGGGTGAAGCAGACCTGCCTCGGGAAATTGCCCTCTGGTGCCGTTCCAGAGAAATCAGGATCGAGATTGATGCTGTGGATCTTAATCCTGCGACCCTTTCTGTGGCAAAAAATCAGTCTCTGGAATTTCCTGAAATCCATTTTCATGAGGGCGACATCAGGTCATGGGGAAGCGGCTCGTGGGACATCGTACTCTGTTCGCTTGCGCTGCACCACTTCAGCATCGAGGATGCCATCCTAGTGCTCAAGAATGCTCGCCGTCTTGCTTCACAACACATTCTTGTGGCTGACTTGGAGCGAGGTCTCATAGGAGTTGCCGGGATTTGGCTGCTTACGCAATTCCTACTCCGTGAACCGATGACCGTGTATGATGCAAGACTATCAATCCGCAGGGCCTTCTCATTCCATGAATTCGGCGCATTGGCCAGATCGGCAGGATGGAAGAATTATCAACACTCCCGTTTTCCCATCACACGGCAGGCACTCTGGATCGATGATTGCCGAAGGGGTTAATTCTCCGACTTTGATGCGCGTTTTGGGAGAATTTTTGGCCGCCATTGGGGATGTTTGGCTGAACCAACCGATTCGTATTCAAAAATTTTACTCACAGGGAACAGTACCAACCCGGGCAATCCCTGCGCGTTGAGACGCATGCTCATCGTCATTCTGTCCTCCAGATAATAGATATCCCCGTGGCCGATCATGCTGAAGCCCGTTCCCTTGATCAGAAGATTGCGGGTGTTGATCACTCCATTCCCGACCGTAAAATCAGCGGAAGCCTTGTGAGCGGGCTGATATCCGATGCCGGGAATAATATCATTAAGCAGTACGGAGAGAGGTCCCAGGATTGGCATGGCCAGCACATTGCCGTTTTTGATGAGAAGATTGCCCTTCCCTGCCATTGAGCGGTCCTCCCCTCCCACCGCCCGGAAGGTGTAGTCAGCAGTGAGTTTTCCACTCGACTCTCCATAGTCGAAGTAGAGCTTGGTGATGCTCTGAAAATCAACATTTTCCAAATGCACCGAGGCGCCATAGCTGCCATCTCCAGGTTTCACGGATGCTTCTGCCTTCAGGGCAACATCCCCTGCAAAAAGCCTGGATTTGGGAATATCCACAAATACCTTTTGCTCTTTCAACAATACCGTTCCACTTGTCGGACCAAATGGCAGATCTTTTTTTATCAGTGTGTAGCCAAGACCGGAGGGGGCATTGAGTTCAATTTGAAGATTATTTTTATCCGGATTTCGAAGTCCGACTTTTCCGGAGACCCGCAGCTCGGGAGGCTTGCGAAAGCGATAATCCTTTAAGGATTGGGCGATACGCGGGTCGATCCATGTCATGACCTTAACCGGATCCAAGGTGGAGCGGACTTGAGGAAGTCGCCCCTCCCAGTTCTTGAAATCATAGATAAACTCACCCTTCCCAACTCCGTCGTCGATCTTGAGAATAATGTCACGAAAATCCACGGCACCGTCGGCCATCTGAATTTTGGAGCTCAGACTCTGGATGGCAGCACCGCGCATGGCTGCTTTTCCAAGCTCAAGACTCCCCGTACCTTTCATTAAGAGAGGATCGATGGCGGGAGCATTTCCTTCAAACGAGATCAGAAGCGGCTCCTTAAAGTCCATGGAGGAGAGTGCTTCGACTGTTTTTCCTGTGACTGCCGGAACCAATTTTGCCGGGAACAGTGAGGCATTCAGACGCAGGCGATTATCGCCTGGGGCTATCAGGAGATCTGCACTCAGCTTACCGGGATCTCCCTCTAGTTGAAGGTCTCTGACGAGAATCTTTCCTTCGCGCAGAGCAACCCCTCCGGAGATCCCATACAACGAGATGCCCCGATATTGAAAACGACCCGATTCAAGAAGCGCATTCCCATCCAGTACAGGTTTGCCTTCACCCCATTGCGCTGAAAACGTTCCGCTCAGATGCAGTGGATCGATCCAATTCCAATCCTGTGCCACTTCGTGTTTAAGAAAAAAGTGCGGAAGCACTCCGGGATTGAATGATCCCGCAAACTCAAGAGCCGCTTTATTCGTCATAAAATCGGCCCACCCTTCCGCTTGAAGTTCTCCCATGCCGTCATCCAGGGAGAATCTTTCAAGGGTCAGTTTTCTATTTTCAAAATGGAGATCTATTGATGATCCGTTGAATCGGATACCACTCCACTCCCCACCTCCTGATCGAAAAGTCGCGCGCTCCACACGCAGATTCTCTGTATTGGAGAGATCTCCGCTGGCTTGGATCGTCAACTCGGGGCTCCCATTCAGCCAACGCACCGAATTGAGTTCTTTCTGAATCGAATCGATGGTGCGAGCGATATTTCCCGGCCCCTTGGTAGAAACTGGCCTTGGAGAAAATTGCTTTGGATTGAGAAAGGTTCCTGAAACCCGAACCGAAATTCCAGCCACCTCCAAGGAAGCGGATGTAAGTCGGAATTGTTTGGGAGGGCACAGAATCAATCCCCGGACATGATCAAGACGCAAGCGGGGTTCCTCGGTTGGCCCGAGGGGAATATCAAGCGTGGCATCCCGTAGAAAAATTCGCTCCAGACTGATCTGATTGCGCACAAGCGATTCCAGATTGATAGATATGGCGATACGATTGGCTGAAACCACAAGTCTCTGTGTGGGCGTGCGATCATGAAGTTGGAGTCCATCAACGATGAAGCCCCGCATCGGGTTGAAGAGAACTCTGTCCACAGTGACCCTGTAGCCCTTACCCCCAAGAGTCTCCTCCACCTTGTGTCGCACTGTATCGCCAAGTCCAAGGGTGGAAGTCACAACCAGAAGAGAGGGGATACCCAGAAGAAGCAAAATCGCAAACAGTACAAACAGAGTGGCCGCCGTATAACGGATCTTATCCTCGACCTGTTTCCAGACTCCGAGCATTCGACTTTTTCCACGCGGGGAAGAAGTACCTGATATCAAAGGAGGCATAGTCTCAAGAAACGATAGATGCGGGCGAAGATCACGACAAGGAATAGGGGTCGACATCCATGGTCATGACAATCCCCTCGGGGAGTCTGATTGAATCAGCAACCTCGTGAGCCAGTTTGCCAAGCTGGGAACCCGACACAGATTTCAACGTGACATGAAAACGGTATTGGCCGTACGCCCTCTCCAACGGAGCGGGTGCTACCTCCGAAACCTTCACCGAAGGGGGGGCAACCGCCGCAGCCGCCCCTGCCACTGACTTGGCACTAAGAAGCGCCTTCTCCCTGGAAACACCTCTGATCTGAATCAGGAGCAGTCTGCTGAAAGGGGGATGGGCAAACGCTTCACGGAAAGAAATCTCCTGTTCGAAAAATCCTGAAAAATCGTGATGTCGCGCATACTGCACCGAGGGGCTCGACGGGGAAAAAGTCTGGACAATTACCTCCCCCTCGGTTTCACCCCGTCCGGCACGACCAGCCACCTGCGTGAGGAGTTGGAAGGTGCGCTCCCCCGCACGGAAATCGGGCGCGTGCAGACCGATGTCCGCGTTGATGATCCCCACGAGTGTGACATTGGGAAAATCGAGCCCCTTGGCGATCATCTGGGTGCCGATCAGAATATCTATTTGTCGGGCGCGGAACTTACCCAGCACCTCACGATAGGATCCTTTTTTTGTCATCGTATCGGCATCCATTCGTGCAATTCTCGCCTCTGGAAAAAATTTACGCACCGACTCCTCAACTTTCTGGGTTCCTATACCCGCATGCTGAATTCCCGGGTCACGGCATTCGGGACAGATGGAGGGAGGCTTGGCCTGATGGCCGCAGAGATGGCATGCGAGTCGGTTATCCGCACGATGAAGCGTGAGTGAGAGGCTGCAGTTGGGGCATCGGCAGACATGACCACACTGTTGGCAGAGCATGGAAGTAGAAAAGCCCCTGCGATTAAGAAAGAGTATGGTTTGCTGGCCGAGTTCCAACCGTTTGCTGATTCCCATCTGAAGCGGAGCAGAAAGACCCCCGTCGGATTTGGATCGTTTGCCTTGCAATCGAAGATCGACAATGCGGATAAGCGGCATCCTCTGACCATCGGCACGACGGGGTAGCTCAAGGAGTGAGTATTTTCCAAGTCGTGCATTGCGATAACTCTCTACGGAAGGCGTAGCACTTCCTAAAATAATAGGACATCCCTCCATTCGAGCGCGCATCACCGCCACATCGCGGGCATGATAACGTGGGGTCTCTTCCTGTTTGTAGGTATTCTCATGCTCCTCATCGACAATGATAAGTCCGAGTTTCGCGAGCGGTGCGAAAATGGCACTCCTCGCCCCGATGACAATCCTTGCCTCTCCGCGTCTGATGCGCAACCACTCCTCGCGCCGTTCTGCATCCGTAAGATGACTATGGAGCACGGCAACACCCGCCGCATCACATCGCGAACGGAAGCGTTCCACCGTCTGAGGGGTCAGTGAAATCTCGGGAACCAGCACAAGGGCACTCCTTCCCATTTCGAGAATACGAACCAGCGCACGCAGATAAACCTCTGTCTTTCCGCTTCCAGTGACCCCATGCAGCAGAAAAGGCAAAGGAACTCCGCCCCCTGAATCCAAGGCGTCAATAGCCCGATGGATCTCCCCGACAATTCTCTCTTGATCAGGATTGAGCGTAGGTATCGGCGATGAGAGGATCTCTTCGTCATCATGAACACTATTGGTCGCTTTTTCCTCGGTCACCGCAATGTATCCTGATCGCACGAGTGCCTTGATCGATGAATCCGTCGCTACGCAGATTCGCAACAGTTCTGTGACAGGCATCGTTCCGGGCCCTTTCTGCAAACAGCTCAGCAATTCCCTTTGCTTGGGGGCTTTTTTTTGAAATGCCAGCATCTCTGTTTCACTCGGGTTCTGGAGCAGACGAGCTATCCTGATTTTTCGTGAGACAACTTTTTCTCCCCGCATCATGGGAGGTAGAAAAGACCTCATGACGGAGGAGAACGGAGCGCAGTAATAATCTGCCATCCAACGGGCCATGTTTATGAGGAGCGGAGAGAGAGCCACATCATCACCGATCAAACTGAGAATCGGCTTGATTCCAGGAACGCTCGAGTGCCCCATCAGCTCCAGCACCGTTCCAAGCGCTCTTCGGTGCCGCATCATCACAACGACACGATCCCCCATCTCCAACTTCCCATCGAGCTCTTCGGGAATCGCGTAATCCAGCTCCTGCCCTTCCGAGCGGTCGATGAGAATGCGGGCGAAGCAGGCCACAGGCAGGGATAGTAGCCCTACTCCGTGATGATGTCCTTGTATGTTCCTCCCGAGGGAATCATCGGCAGCACATGCTCCGTGTAGGGAGTCATGACATCCAGCACGAAGGTTTCCTTGGAATCGAGCATCCGCTGCAGGGCGGCCCTAAGATCTTTCTTATGGATCACCCTTTCGGCGGGAACCCCAAAGCCGCTACAGATCCCCAGATAGTCAGGGTAAATGCGCTCGAGATCCCTGGGGTCACCCAGGAAAGTGTGTCCTCTATTGCTGTCATAGAATCGATCCTCCCATTGCACCACCATGCCGAGATGCTGATTGTTCAAGATGATGACCTTTGGAGCAATGCCGTCGATATGAGCCGTGGCCAGTTCCTGCACGTTCATCAGGAAGGACCCATCCCCATCGATGTCGATCACCTGCTTGTCGGGTCTGCCGAGTTTCGCGCCAAGTGCTGCAGGATAGCCGAAGCCCATGGATCCCAATCCCGCTGAGGTAACCAGGGTACGCGGTTCCGTGAAGTTATAATACTGTGCCGCCCACATCTGATGCTGTCCCACACCGGTTGCAATGATCGCCTGCCCTTTGGTGAGTTCCATCAGCAACTCGATCACATATTGCGGCTGAATGGCATCAGGAGTGTCCTTATAACTCAGAGGATACTCCTTCTTCCATTTGGCAATCTGCTTGTACCATTGAGGAAAGCGGGTGTGATTGGCCTTCACTGGCTTCTGATCGACGCGGTCCAGCTCACGGTTCAGGCGCTTCAGGGCATCCTTCACATCTCCTAGGATCGGAAGCTTCACGGAACGGTTTTTATTGATCTCTGAGTTATCGATATCAATGTGCACGATCGTTCCATGTTCACAGAATTTTTCGACTTTACCTGTCACCCGATCATCGAACCGCACGCCAATGGCAAGCAGTAGATCGGCTTCATTCACCGCATTGTTGGCATAGACGGTGCCGTGCATCCCCAACCATTTGAGGGAGAGTACATGATTTTCCGGAAAGCAGCCGATCCCCATAAGGGTCGTGGCTACCGGTATCTGTGTGCGCTCCGCAAACTCAAGCAAC
Organism: uncultured Spartobacteria bacterium; assembly: GCA_903823215.1. Taxonomy (GTDB): domain Bacteria; phylum Verrucomicrobiota; class Verrucomicrobiia; order Chthoniobacterales; family UBA6821; genus UBA6821. The sequence continues at coordinate 864 of CAIJRY010000244.1, read as the reverse complement.
TCCTTGGATGCCTCGGCGGTAATCACGCCTCCACCGCAGTAAATCATAGGCCTCTTGGCCGAAGCAATGAGGCCCAGCACCTCCTGAAGGGCCAGATCGTCAGCGTGGCGCACGGGATTGTAACCGCGCAGTGAAACCGTCTTGGGAAAAACGGGATGTGCGGTTCCTGTCTGGATATTCTTGGGAATATCGACAAGTACCGGACCAGGGCGACCGGATTGCGCGATATAAAATGCCTCTTTGATAATTCGGGGAATGTCATTGATATCCCACACCAGATAGCTGTGTTTCACCACAGGCAGCGTCATTCCAAAAAAATCTGTTTCCTGAAACGCACCGCGACCGATCATCGCCTGCGGCACCTGTCCGGTGATTGCCACAAGGGGCACTGAGTCCATGTAGGCGTCGGCGATACAGGTGACAAGATTGGTGGCACCAGGGCCGGAAGTCGCCATACAGACCCCTGCCTTTCCGGTCACCCTTGCATACCCTTCGGCCGCAAATCCACCTCCCTGCTCATGCCGGGGCAGAATCGTGCGTATCATTTTGGATTTTGTCAGCGCCTGATGAAGCGGCATGGAGCATCCGCCGGGGTAGGCAAATACAAACTCCACTCCCTCCCTCTCGAGGGATTCAACCAGAATCTCCGCCCCGTTCATGACGACACCACGCTCCCGCGCAGGCATGGATTTTGGAGCTTTGGATTTTGAATTGGATGAAGAAGCCATAGTAGTTGGTTAAGAAAAAAGTTATACCATAGAGTCGGAAAACAAAAAAAGGAGCATTTCATGCCTGGAATAGGAGAGACCAGAGAGTGAATATCAGCCTCAATTGATGGGCGCTGCTTAGAGTAAGCGTTCTCTG
>CAIJRY010000243.1 GCA_903823215.1 uncultured Spartobacteria bacterium | reverse complement strand
ATATCTCGTGCTCAAACAACACCCGTCCAACAAGGCCCCAAGTTCAACCAATGGAGGCATCACGAATTTTTATATCATCACACGCACACCGAGCGCCCAGTTTGAGGATCGTCAGAAAGGGGTGCGTGGTCCCTTGACACAGGATGAATTCGAGAAACTCTCGGCCACTCTATCCCTGCCCAAGTTCAGTAAAACATTCCGGGAACTGGAATAAAGTCGTATGCTTCGGTCTTTCTCCACTATGACCCAATGATTCTCTCCGGTTCCCAACAGTGGCAAAACGCCATCTTTGCCGTTGCCACGCTTTTTCTTCTCTATGAGCTCTGGCGTGGTTGGCAGCTGGGAGCGGTGCGCGGAATGCTCCGGCTTGCCGCCCTCTTCTGTGCTTGGATCGGCGGATCAATGGCGGCGGGAGCCACGGGCACCTGCGTCGCCTTTTTTTCCAAAGTACCGCCTCTTTTTGCCCCCGCCATTGCGGCGGTGTCGGTCGGTCTGGCAATCTATATCGGCATCTCCCTCTTCTCCGGCCTCCTTTTCAAAAAAACGGAGCATCATGAGGGCATGGTGCGGATGGGCTTCGGCCTGGGAGGCGCACTCTTCGGTGTGATCTACGGGATGCTCTTTCTCTTTGGAGGCATCACACTGATCCGAGGGCTCGGCGCGCTCGGGGAACTGAGGGTCGTGCAGGCTCGGAATGAGGGACGCTCTCTCGATACGGAGCAGAAGGCACTCTTTCTGATCAAGCTGAAGGAATCACTGGAGCTTGGAGAGACAGGGCGGGCACTCAAGGGGGCCGATCCACTGCCGACGGCTTTCTATGACAATATCGTGAAGATCTCGATGATCGCCGGGAATCAGCAGTCTATCGAGCGACTGATCCAGTATCCCGCCGTCCTGGAACTCCTCAAGAATCCCAAGGTTCTGGCTTTCATTCAGGATCCCGAGTTACAGAAAGCTGCGGATCATAAAAATGCCCTCCCTCTCATCCAGAACAAGCATCTTCAGGAGATCGTCCAGGATCCGCAGATTTTGGCACAGATGAAAAAGATCAACATCACAGAGGCACTCAATTTTGCTCTCAACCCGCCACTGCCGGAGGCCAATGCACATCCTGTTAAATTGAAACACCGCGTTGTTCCGCCCTCGCCTAGTGTGCCGGCGCACACTACAAATGCTCCCTCAACCACACCAGTAGCCCCATGACTGAATCCGCCACGACAGATTACACAGTGACCATCGGCCTTGAAGTTCACGCCCAGCTCAAAACCCGCAGCAAAATGTTCTGCGGTTGCAAGGTCGAGTATGGTGCCGAGCCCAACACCCACACCTGCCCTACCTGTCTCGGACTGCCGGGCGCGCTGCCCGTGATGAATGGCGAGGCACTGCGACTGACTGCACGAGCAGGACTGATGCTCGGATGCACGATTCCCGATGTCTGCAAGTTCGACCGCAAGAACTACTACTACCCGGACATGCCCAAGAACTATCAGATTTCGCAGTATGACCAGCCGCTCTGTCTCGGGGGAGCCGTCCCGCTCCATGACACGGCTTATCCCAAGGATGTTCAGAAATCGATCGAAACTCCGGGCAAAGCAATCCGCCTGACACGCATTCATCTGGAGGAGGATGTGGCCAAGAGCTTCCACCTGGAAAACTCCAGCGGCATTGATTTCAACAGGGCGGGCACCCCGCTCATGGAGATCGTCTCGGAGGCCGATATTGCCTCGCCGGAGGAGGCCTTCGCCTACCTCTCAGCCCTGCGACAGATCCTTGTCTATGGTGAAATCAGCGATGCCGACATGGAGAAGGGGCAGATGCGCTGCGATGTGAATGTTTCCGTCCGCCCCGTCGGTCAGAAGGAATATGGCACCAAGATCGAACTCAAGAACCTCAATACCATCAGTGGTGTGCGACGCGCCCTCGCTTTTGAGATCGAACGCCAGACCGCCCTTGCAAGACAAGGGGTGAAGCTTGATCAGGAAACGCGCCGCTGGGATGACGATCGCGGCGAAACTACGCTGATGCGTATCAAGGAATCGGCGCACGACTACCGCTACTTCCCCGATCCCGACTTGCTTCCCGTCCGCACACCCAAGATCGTCGCTGCTGCCAAGGAGGGAATGCCGGAGTTGCCGCAGGCTAAGCGGACGCGCTTCGTCATCGACTTCGGCGTGAGTGAATACGATGCTGCCGTGCTGGCAGATGACAAGGCTCTGGCCGATTACTTTGAAGCTGCTGCCAGGAATTCTCCAAAGCCAAAATCAGTGGCCAACTGGATCATCAACGATCTGCTCAGCGCCCTCAGTGCCGCATCCCTCGATCTCTCCGAATGTCCCGTAGCTCCGGCCGCCATCGGTGAACTGACCGCAATCATTGAGAGCGGCACGATTAGCGGACGGCAGGGCAAAGAGGTTTTTGCCGAAATGATGGTAAGCGGCAAGGCTCCCGCCGTCATTGTCGAGGAAAAGGGGCTTAAGCAGGTGAGCGACACGGGAGCGATCGAGACCTTTTGCGACGAAGTGATTGCTGCCAATCCGGCCTCAGTTGCTGATTACAAATCCGGCAAAGAAGCAGCGCTCAATTTCCTTAAGGGCCAAGTCATGAAACTCTCCAAGGGGAAAGCCAACCCTGCCGTGGCCGGTGAGATTCTGGCCAAGAAGCTGAGCTGATAGATCCATCACGTGAATATCATCGAAATGAAGGATGATCTGGAGGCACGGCTTGCCAAGACGGCCACGCCCAGAGCCCGTATCATCGTCGGTATTCTGATGCTTGTCTTTGTGGCCTGCCTAAGTTGGATTGAGTTTCATCAGGCATCGAAGCCTACGGCGCAGCAGAAGGCCAAAGCCTCAGAACAATTTGGTGCCGCGCTACAAAAAGCAGGGATCCCGACGCAGGCAGTACCGTCACCGTAAGGCCCCTTCATCGAAAGGAAGCTGGCCGTTGACCTGCAAGACAAACTGTGCTAGCTTATTCCACTCAGTTCACGCGGGTATAGCTTAGTGGTAAAGTTCCTGCCTTCCAAGCAGGCCATGAGGGTTCGATTCCCTCTACCCGCTCCATTCCAACTACTTGTAACAGAGTAAGTTACAAAGCAAGCGAGAAACTTTTCTTGGAATTTGGAACAGTTATGGAACACTGTTTCCGTGCAATCTAGCGCAACCAAAGGCAAGAAATCGAAGGGTGACGCTTTCCCCATCACCACCAAAGCAGGGTCATCACGGGTCAAAATTTACCGTGATGATAGACCAGACGGCAGCACCTATTTTCGAGTTACCTACTATCTTGGAGGGAAGCGAAAGGTGCAAATATTTGCCGACCTTGACGAAGCTAAGAAGGAAGCGGCAGTCCGAGCGGCTCAACTTTCCCGTGGTGATGTGGATGCCATGCAGCTTACGGGTAAGGACAGGCTGATTTATGGGAGAGCATTGGAAGCTGTCAGAACCTTTGGAATCCCCCTTGATGCAGCGGCCATCGAGTATTCCGAAGCGAGGAAGGTGTTAAAGAGCCATTCCCTGATTGATTCGGCGCGGTTTTATATGCGCCATCATGGACAGGGCATCACGGGCAAGCTGGTGGCAGAAGCCTATCAGGAGTTCAAGCAATCCAAGACCGATGCAAATCGGAGCGCGGTTTATCTCCGAGACATAGCCTATCGTGTAGGAGGCTTTTCCAAGGCATTCCATTTGGAGGTTCGACAGCTTGCTCCGCAAGATGTTGCAGACTATTTGGCCGCGCTCAAGGTGGAATCCCGATCCTTCAACAATACAATTCTCCTACTGAAAACCTTTTTTGGATTCTGCCAGTCTCGAAACTGGCTCTCCAAAGATGTCAACTTGCTGAGCTTGGTAGAACGAAAAAGCGGCACTAAGGGGGAGATCGAGATTTTCACTCCAAAGGAGCTTCGGGCGATATTGGAAAAGGCCAAGAGTCGGGTAGCAATCTCTATTGCCATTCAAGCCTTCGCAGGAGTACGGACGGCAGAACTATTCCGTCTGACATGGGATGATCTTAATAGACGCGTTGGGCATATCGAGGTTGCAGCGGCAAAAGCCAAGACCCAAGCGAGACGACTGGTGCCTATCAGCACCAATCTTGCGGCATGGTTGAAGCGTGGCAAAAAGGAAGGGGAATCAAATCGTGTCTGGCCCCTTACGGAGAGTGAATACTACGAGCAGCTTGCCCTTATCGCGAAGGCAGCAGGAGTGGAGTGGAGGGTGAATGCCTTGAGGCACAGCTTCATTTCCTACCGAGTTGCACAGTCTAGTCTTTCACCCGATTCTCCTCGTCCACTTCCAGTGCGTAGATTTCCTCCAGAGTCAGATCCATCCCGATTTTCTTGTATTCCTTCTGAGCCATTTTCAGGTTGTCCACCGTCTCTGGGTCTAGCCCAGATGGGAGACCCGATTCCGCTTCTGAGGATTTTTGTTTTGGCTTTTTCATCAGTATTGTTGCCTGACCCTTGGCACGGTCTTTCAATGACAATCATAGCACTCGTTCCAGAAAAGAAACGGCAGAAACTTGGCAGTTTTCGTCACACTTCCCTACGAAGGGATGTGAGACAGTGAGAAAGAGATGATCTCTGTCACAAGATCCCTCTTAGATGACAACCCGTTGGTGAGACCATTGACACCACCAACTCCGGTAATACCGGACGGGAAGGTGACAAACTCTCTTCCCAAGGTTTGAACCCGATTCCAGTGGGCAGGTTAGTGCAAACCCAGAGGATACTCAGATCATCCCTACATTTGGTCGTGATGAAATGGGAGCAGGTAAACCCGCCTCCGCTACGATGGACACCGGAGTCCGTGTGGAAGGATGACACAGCTAGCCTCCCAAGGTTCATGACCAACATTGCACACTCACGGCAAGGTCACCAAAAAAAGTGAGAGCAGGGAGAGAGGGTGGACAAGTCCTCATAACTGCCAAAGGCAGGTCAGCCGTCCTTTCTGATCTTCCTCCCTACTGAATGTATAATTGCATTCTGTAGCACCAATTCCAGAGGAAAGTTTGATAAAAGGTCAGGGAGTTTCGTTGCACGACAATTACATTTGCT
>CAIJRY010000242.1 GCA_903823215.1 uncultured Spartobacteria bacterium | reverse complement strand
TCCATGCAGCGGCGGCTTGCCAACTCAAGTTCGGCTATCGCGGTGGGATCGAGTCTCGCTGAAGGGGCCATCGAGAGTATCCTGAGCGATCTGGAGAATGAGATCGCTTTCGGTTCGGTGGCCAGCTACAATGTGGTCACCAATGTGGCGTCGGGGATGGTCTACACCAATCCCATCTATTATCCCTTGGCGAGCACGAATGCCATACCTGTCCTGGCCGGTTCAACCGGAACCAACGGTCTGGAAAATCTGATCAAACGGAGTGCTTCTGGTGTGGCGAGTTTCTCCGGCGCTTCCAACAGAGCCATTGCCTCCTCCTCTACGAGTGCTTCGGGTAACGGTTTTACCATTCCAATAGCCCGTTGGAACAAGCATCTCTTGATAGCGAGGGCTAGCACCAACAGTTCCTCAGATGTCACGCCGATCAACTCCTTCACTCCTCCCGACTGGATTTTAATTGCGAGGGACGGCTCCAATCCGACGAACTGGAGCACTTCGCTCCGCTGGTCTGCGACGAATACGACGAGCGTGATCGGTCGCTATGCCTACGCCATGTATGACGAGGGAGGGCTTCTCGATGCCAATGTGGCGGGATATCCCACAGCTCTTGACTCCGTGGCATCCTCTCCTGTAGCAGGAAAATCAGGCCCCTACTTTGCCGATCTCCATCAGATAGGTCTTAATGACACGCAGATCAATGCTCTGGTGGGGTGGAGAAATTATGTCACAGCTCAAGCGAGTGGAAATTTTCCCTCCTACACCCTCTCTGACAGCGGGGTGAGCTATGCACAGGCGGTTATGGGGAATGGCAATGGATTCATGGCGACCTTCAACACCAATGTTTCCACCGTGAATACAAACAGAACAGATCATCAGTTTTCCAGCCGTCAACAGCTGATAGCCTTTTTGATTGGAAGTGATCCCGGCAATATCGCATCAGCTCTGAATGCACTTCGATATCTTGGGAATTACAGTCGGGAGCTCAATCAACCTTCTTTTGCCCCTTCAACGAATAGGCCTAGGGTCGATACCCAAAACACCCCATCGACGGATGATCTGAATAATCCTGCCTTCCTGAGTATCTGCGTAAACACGACAAATTTTGGCCGGAACAATGGTTCCACGGCTTCGGTGGGTGATCCTCTGGTTAAAAAGCGGTTTCCTCTCAATGCCCTCTCCTGGCTTACTTATGCGGGCCCTAGTAGCTCTGTTCTATCGATTACCAATGCCTCTTATGCGGCCGTGAGAGCGCTCTACACCAATGTGGGTGTTCCCCAGACGATGCTTGACCGGGGGATTCCCTACAACATCACTCATTACTTCGGATTGAGTTGGAATAGTAATGGCGTGAGTGCGGGGTCATGGACATACCGCAACGGCAGTGTGAATCAGCCGATCATGACCCTTGCTCAAGTCTCCGCTGCGGGACGGGACCCCGATTTCTTTGAACTACTCAAGGCTGCCGTGACTTATGGATCGCTGGGAAAGTCCTATTCGAGCAGCACCAATTCCTCCACGCCCGAGGGGTACAATGCGATCCTTGATAATTGGACGGACGCTCAGATCATCCAGATCGGTGCCAATATTATTGACCAGTTCGACTTCGACTCATACCCGACGCGGATTCAATTCAGTGATGGCAGCACATTTGGTGGAGCCTCTGTGGAAATCCGTGGTGTCGAGGATCTGCCTTATCTCTATCGGGTGCGTGAGGGAAAGATCATGCTGACGAACTCCACCCCCTCAGTCGCCTTACTACCAATGGTCAACACCAATGGAACGAATTTCAGCAGTGGAGGTTCTGGTGTCGTCCTTCAAGAGCCGGAAATCTGGAATCCCCATGCCATGAGAACGAATGTCACTACCAATGCGGGGCCGACGAACCTTCGCCTAGTGGCACTCAGTACCGACCCCCTCACCCTAGCGACAAGCCAAGGGACAAACTCGCAACTCTTCTCCTCCTCAACGAACTATAATTATACCATGGGCGAAGTCTGGAATACTCAGAACGGCTCCGTCTCCTGGACAACCAACAGCTCGACCAATCTCAATACCAACAATGCCGTCATCACATTCTCCATTCCGACAACCCGTCAGGATCTCTTCCGCGAACCGACTCTCCTCATCACGCCCGGCATCCCGACCGGGAGTAGCAATGCTGGGCCAACCTACACACTTTCAACAAATACCTTTGCAGGTGCTTATCAATACCTGGCCGTCAGTGCCACAAATGGCAATAAATTCATAGGCATTCCGATGGGCATTATCCCCATGGCCTTTACCAACGCCATGGCGGTAGGAGCCATAGGAACAAACAGCTCCACGAATGTGCCGGCTGTAGCAACCAATGGGATTTATCCCACTGGATATGTTACCTACCAGACGAACGGGAGCTATGGATACCCTGCCGTGACTTATCTGCTCCAGTATCAGGATGCCTCGAACAACTGGATTACTTACGACGAGAAATATACCTATGTGGCTAATGCAACCAACGGCTATGGAGTTCCAAACATGGGCACTGATACGAACGACCCTGATTTCAAATACAATGAAAACAAATCCTTCTTTGTGGATACCACTTACACAAACTGGTCTAAAAATGCCATTGGTAGCGAGTGGAGTGTGGTTGGTTTTGATCCCCGCACGAGCCGTTTCGGAATGATCTTCTCTGGATGTAATGGAGGGGCGACCGCCTCTGACTCCTTTCCCCTCGGAGCGGCTCTGGGAGGTTCTGTCGCAGTAACCAGCACCCCTCTCTACATTCTTGGCTGGGCTTTTCCAACTGGTACTACCAATCCCTCAACTAGGCAGCCTGCGGCTCAGCAGAACGCGGTTTTAAGCGCACGGCCCGACGAGTATGCAGGGATGGTCATGAGTTCACTTGGCACTGGTCCGACAGCCACCAACTGGTATCCGGGTGGCACAAATAGCTTGGTTCGTCCGGGAATGTTCGCCCAGAACAATCCCAATATCCCCACCCCTCCCGGCACGCGATATAATAACGATCTGCAACCGCCAGCCGGCACGCGGCAGTTTTTTGCTGATGATGACGGCATCGTCCGGCGGGGGATGAGTGCCTTTGTCCCGTTTGGCAATTCCAACCCGGCAGTTATTCCCAGCGTGGATAATCCATCGGGCATCCCTCTACAGCCCGCGTATGCATTCGATAGTGGCTTTGCCTCGGCGATCAGCAGTGGGAATGATAATTCCAACGAGTATCTGGGCCGCCCCGTCGTGCTCAATCACCCATTCCGCTCCGTTGCTGAACTTGGGTTGGTCTTTTCCGGCACTCCCTGGAGGAATCTTGATTGTTCCACACCAGAGAGCGGAGGGGCTGCGCTGCTGGATGTCTTTTGTATCAACGATACTTCAGACCCGTTGGCTATCATCGCAGGAAAGGTCAATCTGAATACCCGGCAGATACCCGTGCTTCAGGCCATTCTCGCGGGGGCCTACAAGGAGGAGTTCAACGCAAGCAGCTCCCTGATGAGCACCAATCTGGCGAACGCAATGGCGCAGGCTTTGGTTGCACGGACGCATGGGACGACTGCATCAGCGGGACCGTTGATGAATATCAGTGAGTTGGTTGGCAAATGGTACTCACAAACCAATGTCAGCGGAACTTCGTATATCAATGGTAGCACTTCGTTTGTTGGTTTCAGCGACGATCAGACGAGTGCCACGACGAACGATGTCACCGCTGTCCTGAACAATGCCTCGATTGGCACCGATCCCGAGCTGCGCGTTCAAAGGCTTCGTGATGCCACGATCCGGGCACTCTCTTCATCGGGGCAGACGCGTGTTTGGAATCTGATGATTGATCTCGTAGTCCAGTCGGGGCGCTTCCCTGGCAACGCCTCGGGATTCGGTAACTTTATGGTGGATGGCGAGGTTCACTACTGGATACACCTTGCCATTGACCGACTGACGGGACAGGTCATTGACAGGCGAGTGGAGACATTGAAGGAGTGAAGTTAGTGCTTACATATCCTGCATGCCGCTGACGATCCCGATCAGAGGCAGGAAGAGAGCGACAACAATAGTGCCGATGAGCACAGCAAGGAGGACGATCATGATGGGTTCCATCAGTGAGGTCAGGCCCGCGACGGCAGTATCTACTTCCTCGTCATAGAAGTCTGCGACTTTCATCAGCATTTTGGCGAGCGACCCGGTTTCCTCACCCACGGCAACCATGCCAACCACCATGACGGGGAAGATGCCCGATGCGGTCATCGCCTGCTGGATGCTCTCCCCTTCTTTCAGGTTGTTATGGATCATGGTGATCGCATCGGCCACGACACTGTTTCCAGATGTTTCCTTGGCATTTGTCAATGCCTGTAAAATCGGCACACCACTCATAATCAATGTGGCAAGAGTGCGAGTGAACTGGGAGATGGTGCTCATACGAACGAGGTCGCCAAAGAGGGGCATCGAAAAAAGCCATCGGTCAACGACGCGGATCACACGCGGTTTTTTCAAGAGCATTGAGATCAGGGGGTATGCGATGCCAATGACGAGAACTATCCAGATGATATTATCCTTAAGCCCATTACTGGTATCCACAACCATACGGGTGAGGAATGGCAAAGGTTTTCCACCCATGATATCAGAAAAGATTTTCTCAAACTTGGGCACGATGAAAATCAGCAACCCCGTCACGATCGTGATGGCTATGGTAAGAACAATCGCCGGATACATCATGGCACTCTTGACCTTGGCCTTGAGTTTATGGGCTTTTTCCGAGAATTCGGCTAGTCGATCAAGCACTGTGTCCAAGACGCCGCCAAGCTCCCCCGCCTTGACCATTTTTACAAATAAGCGGTTGAAAACAAGCGGGTGATGTCCCATGGCATCGCTGAGGGCCTCTCCTGATTGGATATCATCCCTGAGTTGTCCAAGCACATCCTTAAGCACCCCTTCCGTCTGCTGGTCTTCCAGCATCGTGAGCGATCGCAACAAAGGAAGTCCGGCATCAAGGAGGGTGGCCAGTTGCCTCGTAAAAATCATCATGGTTTTCGCGGGCACCGTCTTCGTTTTGAAAAAACTGGCAAAAGGGATCTTGCTCTTTGCCGTCGATTTCTTATGGGGGACGATAAAGCGAACATCCTGAAGAACTTCGATCTTCTTGGGGAATAAGTTCAGCTTCCTGAGTTTCTCGACGACTTCATCCTTATCGGCGGCATTGATGGAGACATGCACCTCCACTCCCAGAGAATCCAACGCCCAGCATGAAAAAAGAATCGGTTGCATGAAAGCCCCAACCTTTGCTCACAAACGCCCAAGATCCAGAAAAAAAGCGTTGTCTGAGTGAAAGAAATCGACGACATCATGGATTTTTCAGCTCTCAAAACCAAAAGCAGATCATTTTAACCCGAACTCCGAAATTGACTTGAGCGATT
>CAIJRY010000241.1 GCA_903823215.1 uncultured Spartobacteria bacterium | reverse complement strand
TCAGACGTGTGCTCTTCCGATCTGGAGCCCGCTTTCTAGGAGGACATCCGATGGCCGGAAGCGAACGATCCGGTCTTGATGCCGCCCAACCGGATCTCTTCGCCGGCGCCCCCTGCATACTCACTCCGATTGAAACAACACCCCCTGAAGTTCTCGCGAGCATCACGGGGTTCTGGTCCGCGCTGGGTGCAAGCGTGACAACGATGTCCCCGTCGGAGCATGATCGACTGGTGGCGCGACTGAGCCATCTTCCTCATGCCATAGCTTTTGCTCTGGTGAATCTCGTCTCCTCATCTCTTCCTGAGAAGGCCTCTCTTCTTGCCGGAGGAAGCTTCCGTGATGGTACACGCGTTGCGGGTAGCAATCCTGCACTCTGGGCAGGCATTCTCTCGGAGAACAGGGATGAAGTCTCCTCCGCTCTACGCGAAATGGCTACTCTGCTTACCGGCATGGCAAAGCAACTGGAGTCTGGTGACATCAACTCCATTCTCGATTTTCTCACACGCGCCAAGGAACATCGGGATCAGCTTCCGCTTCCTAGGCCAGACGAATTTTTATGAAAAGTTTTATCGTCCGACACTGCGGTCCGATCCGCCACAGCATCAACGTTCCGGGTGATAAAAGCATCTCCCATCGCAGCGCCATGTTTGCCGCACTTGCTAACGGCAAGAGCACGATCACCGGATTTCTGGAAAGTGAGGATTGCCTCTCCACCATCAATGCGATGAGAGGACTCGGTGCCAGGATTGAGCAGACCGGAGCAGGCACATTTCTCATCGAAGGGTGCGGAGGGACATTCACCGCCCCCGCTCAGGATGTCGATTGTGGCAACTCCGGCACGACCATGCGCCTGATCTCGGGTATTTTGGCAGCACAGCCGTTCCGCTCCCGACTCATCGGTGATGCCTCTCTTTCCAAGCGCCCGATGGGCCGCGTCATCAATCCGCTTACAGAAATGGGCGGGCGATTCAGTTCTGAAGGAGGTCGTCCACCACTTGTCATCGAGGGCGGAGAACTCAGCTCTATCTCCTATGAAATGCCTGTGGCCAGCGCTCAAGTGAAGAGTGCCATTCTCCTTGCAGGACTCTTTGCCAAGGGCGCAACAAGCGTGATCGAGCCTGCCGCCTGCCGCGATCACACGGAGCGCATGCTGCAAGAGTTCGGGGTACATCTTGACCTCGGAGAGGCGGATGCCGATGGCCGTCGCCGGATTGCGCTCACAGGTCCTCAGACTCTCACCGCTCGGGATTTCGCCGTACCAGGCGATATTTCCAGTGCCGCCTTCTGGTTGGTGGCTGCCGCTGCAAAGGAGGGCTCCGACATCGTGATCGAAAGCGTCGGACTGAATCCCACCCGCACCGGCATCATCACCGTCCTCCAGCGCATGGGAGCGAAAATTGTAATCTCCCCGCGCGATGGACAGCATGCAGAACCACTCGGCAATGTGCGGGTGGTTGGAGGCCCGCTTCAAGGAACAGTGATCGGAGGATCAGAAATTCCCAATGTCATTGACGAATTACCTGTTCTCGCCGTGGCCGGAGCCCTGGCTCAGGGAACGACGATCATCAGGGATGCCAAGGAACTCCGCGTCAAGGAAACGGATCGGATTGCCGCCGTGGCCGAAAATCTTCGTCTCATGGGTGCCCATGTTGCCGAAACTGAAGATGGCATGATCATCGAAGGGGGCCATCCTCTCCATAGAGCACGGCTTGAGTGTTTCGGCGATCACCGCATCGCGATGGCTTTTGCAATAGCGGGTCTCTTCGCAAAAGGAGAAACTATCATCGAGAATGTCGAGTGTGTCGCCACTTCGTATCCGACATTTGGTTCCACGCTGGAATCCGTACTGCTTTCCTAAGCCATCATGCCAGGCACTGTCATCGCAATCGACGGCCCTGCTGCCTCGGGGAAGAGTTCCGTCTCCAAGGGAGTTGCGGAGGCGCTCGGCTACACCTTTGTCAGTTCGGGACACTTCTACCGTACACTTGCCTGGGGAATCCTGAGGGACGCCCTCCCCCTTCCTCTGCAAGCCACGGAAGTGGATGCCTGGGTGCCGACCCTCTCCCTCGAGCTGAAAGACTCCCGCATTTTTCTCGACGGGCAGGACGCCACGGGGCATCTCTCCGCTCCGGAGGTTGCCACCATGGTCTCCCAAGCCGCAGCAATCCCTTCGATCCGGAATTTGGTCAATTCCAACCTGCGCACCCTGGCGAACTCCCTCGACCTTGTCATGGAGGGCCGAGACATCGGCTCAGTGGTTTTCCCCGACACACCCTATAAATTTTATCTCGATGCCTCCCCGGAGGAACGCGCCCGCCGCAGGGCACGGGAGGGATTGGTGGATTCGGTCAGCGAGCGCGATCGACTTGATTCGAGCAGGGCTACCGCGCCACTGATCATCCCGCAGGGAGCTGATGTGATTGATACGACCCATCTCACTTTGAATGAAGTCATTGAAGTCGTGCTTTCCCATTTGCAAGATGTCACTCCGTCGCGCTCATGACCTTCACCTATTACTTCTGGTACACCATTTCCAAGATCCTGGCTTGGGGTCTGTTCAGCTTTCGGGTGCTGCATCGGGAGCGTCTGATCGAGGAAGGTCCCGTGATTCTTGCCTCAAATCACCAGAGTTATTTTGATCCACCGCTTGTCGGCATCTGCTCCCGGCGTGCGGTCTATTATCTCGCCCGCAAAACCTTGCTCAATGTACCCCTACTCGGCCCCCTACTCCCCGAGATCAATGTCATCCCTGTGGATCGCGATGGGAATGATATGTCTGCGTTGAAGAAAATTATCCGACTTATTCGCGAGGGAAATGGGGTCGTCCTTTTTCCTGAAGGCACCCGCTCTCTTGATGGAAATCTCCAGCGTGGCAAGGGAGGCATTGGTCTGATCATTGCCAAAACCCGTGCCCCCGTTCAGCCGATGCGTATCTTTGGTTCCTATGAGGCCTTCCCCAAGGGATCAGGCAAGATCGCCCTGACTCCGATATCCGTAGTCGTTGGAGAACCGATCCGATTTACCAACGAGGAACTTGATCCTAAAACTCATGGAGGCGATGAACGGGCTCTTTATCAATATCTCTCCGACCGGGTGATGGAGGCTATTGCTGGATTGGAATCCTCGGAGTCACAACCCCACGCCTTGCCATCAGCCCCCTAGTCGACAATGCTACTCTCTTCATGAGCACACCCACTGCCATTTTAGTTCGTGACCTGACAAAGTCTTTCGGCGATCGCCGTGCGCTCGACGGCATCTCACTGGAAGTCAGGAAGGGAGAGCTGTTTTGTCTGCTTGGCCCCAACGGTGGAGGCAAAAGCACCCTCTTCCGCATCCTTGCCACCCTCTCTCTACCCGACTCAGGAACAGCAGAGATCTCGGGCCACAGCGTCATCACCAATGCCCCAAGCGTCCGCGCACGACTGGGAGTGGTCTTCCAATCCCCAAGCCTCGATGGAAAACTGACCATACTCGAAAATCTTCGCTGTGGCGGCGCTCTCTATGGCCTCAGAGGCTCCGAGCTGGAATCCCGTATTACAGAAGCGGCGATGGCCCTCAATCTGACCGATCGTCTGAATGATCTGGTGGAGACCCTCTCCGGAGGTTTGCAACGCCGGGCGGAGATCGCCAAGTGCCTCCTCATTCGTCCCGAAGTTCTTCTGCTGGATGAGCCATCCACAGGGCTTGATCCCGGTGCCCGCATTGATCTCTGGGCCGCGTTGGAACAGCTTAGGGCTAAACATGGAGTCACCGCGCTCTGCACGACTCATCTGATGGAAGAGGCGGCAAGGGCCGACCGCGTCGGCATCGTCAGCGCAGGGAAGTTGGTCGCACTTGGCACACCGGAGGAACTTACCAAGGCCATCGGTGGCGATGTGGTGAGCCTTGGCGCATCCAGGGAAACGGGAGCCGATAACCTTGCCAGAATGATTTTGGAGAGACTCGATATTCCGGCCACTGTCGTGGAAGGAGAGGTTCGGATCGAATCTCCCGAGCCTTATGCTCTGGCAGCAAAACTGGCAGGTGAATTTCCCTCCGAGATCATCTCGCTCAGAATCGCGCAACCCACGCTTGAAGATGTCTTCATTGCCCGTACAGGCCGACTCTTTGCCGATCAGGATTTGGATTTGGCCACTCCCAAGAAAGCTAGGAAGCATTAAGTACCGCTGATTTAATCCCATGAACTCATCCCAACTTCTCTGGACTCCCACCATCGCTTTCTGGTGGCGCGATGTCATTCGCTTCCTTCGTCAGCGCAACCGCATCATCGGCGCATTGGCAACCCCGCTGGTCTTCTGGCTGCTCGTTGGCTCAGGCTTCGGTCCTTCCTTTCGCAATCCCGCTGCAGTTTCCAGTGCTGTCCACGCAACCAGCTACTTGGCCTACTTTTTCCCAGGTACGCTCGTGCTGATCATGCTCTTCACGGCGATCTTCTCCACAATCTCAGTGATTGAGGATCGGCGCGAGGGCTTCCTGCAAGGAGCACTGGTTGCCCCGCTCTCACCCGCTGCGATTCCTCTCGGCAAGTTTCTGGGAGGAACCACCCTTGCCGTCTTGCAAGCTGCGCTCTTCTGCCTCCTCGCTCCTCTGGCCGGCATGCCCATCGGTCTCCATCAGATTGCCCTCCTGCTTCCCGCGTTGATCCTGGTCGGATTTAGCATGACGGGTCTTGGCTTTCTGGTCGCCTGGCCAATGGACTCCACGCAGGGGTTCCATGCGATCATGAATATTTTTCTTATGCCTCTTTGGATGATGTCAGGGGCTCTCTTCCCGATGCCTGCCGGAACCGGCTGGCTCTTCTGGGTTGGCGCACTCAATCCCGTCAGCTACGGCGTGACGGCGATCCGTTCAGCCTTTTCAACGACTGGTGGAAGCGCGCTCCCTTCCGACTATCTGCCTGCCCTCGCAATCACGGCTCTCTTTGGAGCGGTGACTTTTGTGATCAGCGTCCTGCTTGTGAAAAAACGGACACGGCGTCACTAGTCTCCTTTTGGATACGACCAATGCACGATTTCCTGAAGTCACTCAAGGAAAGGGTTCTTTGCGGCGATGGAGCCATGGGGACCCTTCTCTCAGAACGTGGTATTCCAGCGGGAAATTGCTATGAGGAACTCTGCCTCACCCAGCCGGGCCTCATTACAGGAATTCATCACGAGTATCTTGCCGCCGGAGCACAACTTATTACTGCCAATTCTTTTGGTGCCAACGCGTGCAAACTTGCCCTCTTTGGTCTCGGAGATCGCGTCCATGAGATCAACCTAGCTGCCGCCGAGTTGGCGAAACAAGCAACCGGCTCGAACCTTGCTTGGGTGGCAGGAAGTGTAGGACCGCTGGGCCTCACAGGACATGATGCAGAGGCCAATGGTATCGATCGGAGTCAGCTTTTCCGTGAACAAATCTCCGGTCTGCTGGAGGGCGGCTGTGATGTGATCCTTCTGGAAACCTTCCAAGATCCGGAGGAACTCTCCCTGGCTCTTCACACCGCCAAATCGCTCAATAACAAGGTTCCCGTCATCGCCTTGATTGCCTCCCCGGAATCCGGCCGCCTCCCCGGAGGAGCATGGATTGGCGATATTCTTGAAACACTCGGACAGGAGGGAGCAGATCTTGTGGGGCTTAATTGCGTCAATGGCCCTCAAGCCATGCTTCGACTGGTGGAGAAAATCGCCCCCGCCCGCCCGCTTGCCGTCTTTGCCAATGCGGGACGCCCATCCTATCAGGAAGGTCGTATTCTCTATGGCACCACACCTGAATATTTTGCCGATTTCGGGCGCCTGATGGCGGAGTCCGGGGTCGCGCTGGTTGGAGGGTGCTGCGGCAC
>CAIJRY010000240.1 GCA_903823215.1 uncultured Spartobacteria bacterium | reverse complement strand
TCCTGGTTAAATCCGGTTTTCAAGAGTCAGGCCCCGGGTGAAGGATATTTCGTAACTTTCGAGGCGCTTGATGAGAATTCACATCCGGTCTCATTCTTCGCGGGTATGACATTGGTGAGGGGGATGAGGTGATCGTACCCTCCCATACCTTCATTGCAACCTGGCTCGGAGTCTCTTTTGCGGGAGCGACGCCTATCCCAGTTGAGCCAGATGAGAGAACCTACAATATTGATCCTGCCCACATCGAGGCAGCCATTACTCCCCGAACCAAGGCGATCATTGCCGTACATCTCTATGGACAACCGGCAGACATGGATCCTATCCGCGAGATCGCGGCAAGACACGGACTCAAAGTCATCGAGGATGCAGCACAGGCCCACGGGGCTATCTATAAGGGCCGTAAAGTTGGAAGCCTTGGCGATGCAGCAGCCTTTAGCTTCTATCCTGGGAAGAACCTAGGTGCTTATGGCGATGCCGGAGCAGTGACTACAAATGATTCTCAGCTTGCCGAGCGCATTGCCACACTCCGCAACTACGGCTCCAAGGTCAAATACCAGCATCAGGAGATCGGCCTAAATTCCCGTATGGACGAGCTTCAGGCGTCATTTCTCCGAGTGAAGCTGAGCCATCTTGATGAGTGGAATCAACGGCGTGCAAAGGTCGCTGGAGAATATCTCTCCGGACTCGGAGCGTTCAGTCCGCAGCTCACGCTTCCGTATGTTCCAGAATGGGCCTCTCCTGCGTGGCATCTCTTCGTGATCAGGCATCCGCAACGGGATCAGCTTCAGAAGAAGCTTCAGGAGGTAGGCATCAGCACCCTGATCCATTATCCGATTGCATCGCATCTGTCTGGAGCCTACGAGGGTATGAAGTTTCCCAGTGCAGTATTTCCCATTGCCGAAGAATTATCCAAGACGGTTCTCAGCCTTCCGATTGGCCCTCATTTGAGCGATGCTCAGGTGGAAGAAATTATTTTGTCGATTAAGAAGTCTGTGCTGGAGATTTGATCCGCTTTCATGTCCTCCCATCGGCAGATTTTTAAGAGCACCGCGCTGATAGGCGGGACTCAGATCATCAACATGGTGATCGGGGTCCTGCGTACCAAGGTGCTGGCGGTTTTACTTGGGCCTGCGGGCATGGGCTTGGCTGGATTGTATATGTCAGCAACGGCTCTGATCGGTTCCGTTGCAGGGCTTGGGATCAATGCCAGCGGGGTTCGTCAGATCGCCGAGGCGGCAGGAACGAATGATCAGGAGAGGATAGCCCGTACCATCGTGACCCTGCATCGTGTCTCCCTGTTCTCGGGTCTGCTTGGCATGATTCTGGTGCTCGCTCTGGCCCCGATACTCAGTCGCACCACCTTTGGTGATGACAAGCATGTCTATGGCATCGCCCTGATGTCGCTGACGCTCCTCTTTGGTGGGATCTCAGCAGGGCAGAGTGCCCTGCTCCAAGGATTACGCAGACTGCGCGATCTGGCTGCCTCCCAGATCGTCGGTGCGCTCTTTGGTGCCGTGGTGAGCGTTGCGCTGGTCTGGTGGTTGAGGGAGCGCGGTATTGTTCCCTATCTCGTGGCCATCTCCGCTTTTGGGATCTTACTCTCCTGGTGGTATGCGCGGAAGGTTGAGATGCTATCCGTTCAAGTCAGCTGGCGTGAGACCTTGCAGGAATCCCGCAGCCTTCTGGCGATGGGGATCGCCTTCACCGTCGCCGCTTTGATTGGGAGCGGGACCTCCTATCTCACCCGTGTCCTTGTGCAGCATCAGCTTGGCATGGGAGCTGTCGGCATCTACACCGCCACCTGGACGCTCTCCACCTATTATATCGGATTTGTGTTGAGTGCCATGGGGACGGATTTCATGCCCCGTCTTACGGCCTCCACCCACGATCATCCTGTGATGAACCGTCTGGTCAACGAGCAGACCGAGATGGGGGTCCTGATTGCCCTGCCAGGGGTGATCGCCACGCTGACGCTGGCGCCCTGGGTCATGAATGCCTTTTACTCGGCGGCCTTTGTGGAGGGAGCCGGTGTCGCACGATGGCAGATTCTGGGAGTCTTTCTCCGGGTGGTCAGTTGGCCTCTCGGCTATGTGCTCGTGGCTAAAGGGAAGAGTCTCCTCTTCACGCTTTCAGAACTGATCTTTGGAATCATCAATGTGGCGCTTATTTTTCTTTGCATGAAGCTCTGGAAGCTGGAAGGGATCGGCATCTCCTTCGCTCTCTCCTATCTGGCTTATACGGTCATGATGGTGATCGTGGCGTTCCGGTTGACGGGATTTCGCTGGTCCCGGGTTGCCATCAAAATTCTAATCCCATCAGGCCTGATCCTGATGGCGATCCTCTGTTGCATCAGATTCCTGCCTGATCGATGGAGCGTGGTGATCGGCCTGAGTGCCACAGTGCTGGTGGGAGCAGCCTGTCTGATGGTGCTTCAGAAGCTTCTTGGAATTGATCTGATCACAAAAATCAGGGGAAAATTCACTCCTTCGGATTCCTAATAATTACTACCATCTCCCCATGACATCACCCCTTGTGACATTCGTCGTGCTTGGTTACAGGCAGGAGCAATATATCCGGGAGGCTATCGAGGGAGCCTTCTCTCAAACCTATTCTCCCCTTGAGATCATCCTCTCGGATGATTGCTCCCCCGATGGAACCTTCCGGATCATGCAGGAGATGGCTGCTTCCTATACAGGGTTGCATCAGGTGATCGCACGGCAGACGGCTGTCAATGTGGGGCTGAGTGCCCATCTCGACGAGGTGGCTGCCTTGGCTCGGGGTGAGTGGATTGTGATCGCGGCGGGGGATGATATCTCACTTCCCGAGAGAGTTATTGTACATATGAGATTGGCTGAGGCTCATCCCAAAGCTTACTCCACCTTTCTGGCCCCCGTAGCGATCGGGAACTCGCGATCCGATGAGAGCGTTCCCAAGGTGATCAACAAGGTTCTCTCCTATCCTGAGACGCTGAAGTCTTATGGGGGTGGCATTCTGGGAGCGACCCATGCGATCAGAAAATCCACCTGGACTATTTTTGGTAATTTAGGAAAGGGTCGCATCTGCGAGGACTGGGCGTTGGCTTTCCGATCCAGCCTGATCGGGGAGGTGATCTGGGACGAGACGCCGGGAATCTCCTACCGCCTTCACGAGCAGTCGATCACAAGCCAGAATTTCGGATCCGTGCGATACGGAAAACAACTCTTGGTGGAGTGTGATGCGTTGAGGCAGTTTGCAAAGGACCTGAGGTGTGCAATGGACGCAGGCTATGTGGATGCCAGTCAGGGAGCATCCGATCTGTTATGGCTTGAAAAGGCTCTCCTCTCGAATGAACTTATTGCCTCTTGTATCAATGCGGATTCGATTGGCGCATTACTCCGCACCTCTTGCCGCCTTCTTACCTGTCGGGAATTTGTAGTTGGAAATTATCGTCGTCGAATCGGTATCGTCAGATCTGCACTGCGTCATTATTTTAGCCGGGCTTAACAAGTGACTAATCCCTCTGCATCGAAGCGGCCTCTCCGCATCCTGATCACGGAGGAGGCCTTGCAGTCTGGTGGTGGTCATTGGCCAAGCTATATCGGCGATATTGCAAGTGGACTTCGCTCCATGGGGGATGAGGTGGATGTTGCTATCCATCGGGATGCCACCAAAGGGGTTCGCGATCGAGTAGGCGGTTCTCCGTGGTTCAGCCGCAATTGCTGGATCGATTCCGCTAGCCAGGGGCCGCTAGGAGGCATCAGACATAATCTGACCTTCGGTAAGGAGCTCGCGTCCTGGCTGAAGCAACATGATCCCTATGATTGGATTTGTGCTTTCACGATGAGACTGCAACACATACTGGCCTTTGCACTTCTTGCCAGAAGTAATGCGATTCCCAAGCAGACACGATTCTTCCTACTCTTTGTCCAAGGATTTGGCCGCTACGCAGGTCATGGAAGAGCCACGGAATTTCCGGATACACTCTCCACGAAACTCGCACGATTCTGTTTTTGGCTTATGTCACCGATTGTCCGATCGGGTCGTGTCGTACTAGCCGCAGAGACGAAAGGGATGCAGGACGAACTTCAGCGCTTTACCGGACTTCCAGTGACTCTGGCACCTCATCCGGTTAACTTTGAATCTAAAATTCCAACCTTCAGCCTTCAGCCTTCAGCCTTTCCTCTCACCATCACATGCCCGGGATTTGCCCGACATGAGAAGGGAGCAGATCTCTTTCAGGAAGCGATTCGCATTCTGCTCTCCCGTCCGGGTGCAGATCGGTACCGCTTTCTCCTGCAATGGCCGGAGCCTTTTGCGATGCCCGATGGTTCCATCCTGGGGCCATATCATGAACTCTCTGCCGATAGCCGCGTGGAGTTTCTGAATCGCAACTTGGATGCCTCGGATTACGAGGCGCTACTGGGCAGAACCGATCTGATCATACTGCCCTATCGTCGCAATTCCTACCATCACCGGGTATCCCGTGTGGCGATCGAGGCTGCGGGGCGGGGAATTCCCATCATCTACACCGAGGGTACCTGGTCCGGAGAAGTCGCGGAACTTGCCGGGTGCGGTATTCCTATTCGCGCGGAATCTGCCGAGGATGTTGCTAGGTCACTTGAAGAGGCAGTAAATCAGATTCTGTTACTCTCCCCGCAGGCTCTGTCTGGTGCAATACTGGTTAGAAAATATCATTCCGTAGAAATGCTGCGAAAGAGATTGAGTAGATGATTGCATGAATCTAATCTCTCCCAATTGTAAGACTAATAACTAATGTGATTCGTGAAATTTGTTTATTATGAATGCAATTAAAAACACAATTAAAATTTGGGGTCTTGCCTCTCAAGGGGTGGGATTTAGAAATCAGCTTATTTCATTTTTCTGTGCCCGATACGGAAATATATCTCGTGATAAAAAAAATATCCGTAGAATTCTTTATTTATTGATCGGTCTGTTTGGAAAGAATAGCCAGATTTCGATCAAATTTCGAATCTCCAGAAAAATCTGCAATATTCTTCTCCGAAAAGGAAACATGGCCGATTACCTAGTGTTTGGAGAGATGGTTATGGGAGGATACATAATGCAGAATGCCCCTTCAGTTCAAATCGCTGAAATTCATGATGGTGGTGCAAATATAGGACTTTTTTCCATATACGCTTATGCAAACTATCCCAAAGCCCTTATTACCTGTTATGAACCTGACGAGGAAAACATCACTCAGTTGAAGCTCAATCTAAAGGCTAACCAAATTGATGCGACGGTCATTTCAAAAGCTCTTTGGTCAAAATCAGCAGAGCTGTTTTTTCATCCCGGAGAATCGTATAGCGGATTTGTAAGTGAAGAAAAATCTCCTTATCCGATCTCTTGTATATGTCCTTCCATTACTGACAATAGTTGGCTCAAACTTGATATAGAAGGTGCTGAGTACGAGGTGCTTCCTGCACTTTTTCGAGCTGCCTGTAAACCATCTATAATAAGCATTGAAATTCATGACTTCCGAGGAAGGGGAGGATCATTGCTAAAACTAATTTCTGAAAACGGCTACACGTGGAAGGAGACTTTTGGACCCAATGAAGAGTGCATAGCACTCTCTGCTTACAAAAAATACTAACTTGCCAAAAATCCTCATTTACTCTCCCTCAACTGCCGGAGGCTTGGCGGAGCATACCTATTATCAGGCCAGAGCTTTGGAGAAGGCCGGAGTCAAGGTGATCTGCCTCATTCCCCCTTCGTTTCTTGCAGGGCGCAAGACGGACTTTGAGACGGTTGTTTGTCTGCCTAATCCTGTGGAAGGGCCGTCTGGCCTGATGAAGAAACTCCGGATGGCATGGCGGATCATTTCGAGTCGTTATGTCCTAGCATGGCAGATCATCAAGCAGCGCCCTGATCTAGTCCTGCTCGATTCCTATGTTGAGTATTTGGCTCCTCTCTGGATCGATCCCCACATTCTGCTCTCCCGGATCTTTGGAGTCTGCTACGCCGCCAATCTCCATGACCCTGTCCGTAGTTATGTGATCGGCCCCCTCTGGTGGCATCGCCTTTCGGTCTGGCTGGCCTATCAACCACTCGATTTCGTGCTGGTGCATCATGAGCTTTCGGATCGCTCAATCATACCAAAGCGTGTGAGGGTAGTCGTGGCTCCCCATGGAATTTATGAAGTCGATCTTGGGAACCATGACCCCCAACAAGTGAGGAATGAGTGGGAAGTACAATCAGGAAAAAAGGTCTTTCTTTCCTTCGGCTATGTCCGTGATGGGAAGAATCTCGATCTGGCCATCAGAGCACTGAAAGAAGTTCCCGAAGCCTTCCTTGTGGTTGCCGGATCAGTAGCCTCATCCAAGGACAAGTCATTCGACGATTACAGAAATCTTGCCACCGAGTCGGGTGTCGCTGAGCGGTGCCGATTCATCGAGGGCTTCGTCAGCGATCAGGAAATCGGAAGATATTTCGCCGGTGCGGATTTCATTCTGCTGAGCTACTCTTCCAACTTCCATTCCCAGAGTGGTGTGCTGAATATTGCTGCCCATGCCAGAAAACCGATCCTGGCTTCTGCATCACCCAGTCCTATGATCGAGGTCGTAACAAAATATCGACTCGGCGTGGCTGTGGTGCCCGACTCCTCTGAGACAATAGTCGGTGGGATGCGGCAGCTGATGTATGAAGCTATCACCCCGGACTGGAAGGCTTATGAGTCAGCAGCCTCCTGGGATCTCAACGCCAAGAGTGTGCTGGATGCTGCGGGATTTACCGGCAAGACTGAATCATGAATCTCAAGGTTTTTATCGGAGGGCTCTTAGCCTTCTTTTACAATAAGTTTATCGGAGGATTTCCGATCCGAGGCCTTCGCCGGGCATATCTGGGAGCATGGTTGGGAGACTTCGGAAATGGAACCAGCGTGCAGATGGAATGCCGCTTCCTAAATGGTAGGAAGGTGCATCTGGGCGATCGCAATGTGATCAACTTCGGTTGTCTCTTTGACGGGAGGAAATATCATATCCGCATCGGGAGCGATGTCTCAATCGGCCCGGAGGCCTCCATCCTGACACTTGGTCATGACCCGCAGTCGCCTGTGTTCGCAGACCGGGGAGGGGATGTCATCATAGGCAACCGTGTCTGGATCGGATATCGGGCAATGATCCTGCCCGGCGTGACAATCGGGGACGGGGCTGTGATCGGAGCGGGAGCCGTGGTAACCAAGGATGTGGAGCCGTATGCGATCATGGTCGGAAATCCGTCCCGGAAGGTTGGTGAGCGAAACCGTAATTTGACCTATAACCTACATTTTGACCCAAGATTTCTATAAAAAGTGAAGTTCCTTGTATCTCAAAAGGGCTCCCGCGAGCATTTTCTCACGGCGAGGGCGCTTCATCGGTTGGGCATGCTCTCTCACATGGTAGTGGACTGGTATGCACCTCGCGGCATCCTAGGAAGCATTATGAAACATGTTCCCGTGCCTGCCTTGGATCGGGCTTTTGCCGTTCAGGCCGAAGGGATACCAGATGAACTGATCTCTCCTCTGAATCTTGTTGGATTGAAAGACAGGGTAAGATGCAACTTTTGGAGACGATTCGGACGCAGCTCTCAGGCCACCCTCATGGGTGACATCGCCTTTGCAAAGGCGGTATCGCGAGCAAAAGTCCCCCCTCATGACTCATTTTTTGGATACTCTTATGCTTCACTAGAGGCCATGAGGGAGGAGAAGAAACAAGGTAAGTTTATTGTGCTGGATCAGATCGATCCGGGGGAGAGAGAGCACGAAATCATCCAAGAAGAGGCATTGCGTTGGCATCAGTATGTTTCCCATCCTGATGCCGTGATTCCGCGCCGGGTATACGATCGGCTCCATGAAGAGTGGCGTCTTGCGGATTTGATCATCGTCAACTCGGAGTGGTCGCGTCTATGCAATATACAAAAGGGTGCCCCTGCCGAGAAGATATTTGTTCTACCTTTGGCCTATGAGCCAAAAACGAACGTGGATGATCTTGCTTCCGGTGAAAGTTCCCAAAATCACAGCCCGAAGAAAGACAAAAAGGTAAGGATCCTCTGGGTTGGCAGGGTAACCCTTCAGAAGGGAATTCAGTATCTCGTTGAGGCAGCCAGATTACTCAAAGCTGAGCCTGTTGAATTTCTGATTGCGGGCGAATCAAACATTACCGAATCATCCATTAGGCATGCTCCTTCAAACATGAGGTGGCTTGGTAAAGTCAGTCATGCTCAGAAAGAGTTACTTTATCGAAGTGCCACGGCATTCGTCCTGCCTACTTTATCGGATGGGTTTGCTATCACTCAACTGGAAGCTCTGGCACACGGACTTCCCATTATTGCCACCTCGCACTGCGGCCGTGTTCTGGAGGAGGGGAAGACGGGATTTGTCATTCCTGCACATGATCCCGTAGCATTGGCTAACGCTATAATGCGATTTGTATCTGATAGCAGTCTTCATGATAAAATGTCATCCGATTGCAAAACGGAGTGTTGTAAATACTCCATTGATGCCTACGGATCAAAATTAGTTTCAATAATCAACAACCCCAGAGCGCAGGCTGAATACAAGCAACCTTTTTCGTCATGAAAATCATCATCCTCATCCAATGTACGAATCTCGGAGGCATGGAGCACAACATGCTTCTCTTGATCGATGAGATTAAGAAAATGAATGTTGAGGTGGAGGTGGTATCGATCAACCCCATGGGTAAGCTGAGCGACTTGCTTGAAGCAAGGGGAATACCTTATGAAGGGTCTTCCTATTGGGGGCCTTGGGGATTTTTTAGCATCTTCAAACTGCACGGAATATTAGCCTCCAAAAATGCTGATGGCCTTCTGATGATCGGTCACAATCTCATGGGAGAATTGGCGCTTGGCAAGCTGTGGAAAAAGCACCGTGTTCTTTCCATTCATTTTCATCACAAGGGTGTCAAGAATCCCTTGATCTGGCGGCTTATTTACTGGGTTGCCGCCTTGAAATTCAGGGCCATCGTCTTTGTCTCGGAGTATATCATGATTGAGGCGATTTCCATTGCCCCGTTTCTGGAGAGAGTTTCGACGATGGTCAGCACACCCGTTCATGCTCACCCTCCTTTCTCCAAAGAGGAGAGAATCGAAGCCAGAAGAAGCTTTGGCATTCCCGATAATACCCTTGTTGTTGGCAATGCAGGCTGGCTGATCACCAGAAAACGATGGGATGTCTTTCTCGATGTTGCCGCAGAGGTATTGAAAAGAGATCCCAAGATAAAATTTATTATTGCTGGGGATGGTCCCGAACGCTCTGCACTCGAGCAACAGGCTCGGAAGCTTGGAATATTTGATAGTATCATGTGGATCGGGTGGCAGACAAAGCTGCTCCCTTTCTATCAGGCAATAGATATTCTGCTCTTCAGCTCCGACTGGGATGCGCAGGCTCGCACCCCCCTCGAGGCGATGTCCTATGGCGTCCCATTGGTCTCTTCGATTCTGTCCGGAGGCACTCGGGAAGTGATCCTAGATGACAGCATGGGCTACTTGATCGACCGGCACGATATTCACAAACTCTCCGATATCATCCTAAAACTCTCCTCAGATTCTCAACTCCGGGAGGTGGTGGGAGAGAACGAACGCAAGAGAATCGTCGAGTATGGGTCACCCAAGACCCATGCTGTCAAAGTGCTGGCCTCGATGGGGTTCACTCCCACGGATGAAAAGTGTACAAGTTGGTGCCTGTAAGAGGCGGAGCGCCATTTTATGTCACACCGTATCGCAGGGGTCATCGTCAACACGGTTCCTTACCACCACGCTCGGTGGGAGGCTCTGGCAAGAAGCTGCAGCGCGGAGGTGCATCTCGTGGAGATGACGAGTCGTGATGAATTTAAGGTGCTCGAATTTTCCGAGTCATCAACTTATCTCCGCCACACTCTCTTGAATGCTGGTGAGGACGAGAAGATCCCCCCCTGTGAGTTGGTTCGACGAATGAGTGCGGAGCTTGACCAGATCAAGCCCGATGTGATTTGCGTGAGTGGATGGGGATTGAGAGTAAGTCTGGCCGCCATGCGATGGGCGCTTCTGAACCATGTGCCAATTGTGATGCTCTCCGAGAGCAACGAGTTCGATGAAGTCCGGTCGACGATCAAGGAATGGATGAAAAGTCGATTGGTCGGTCTTTGCTCTGCGGGGTTGGTAGGCGGCACTCCCCAGGCAGATTATCTCGTGAAGCTTGGCCTACCACGCACAAGTGTGTTTGTCGGCTATGATGTGGTGGACAACGGTTTCTTTGGAGTGCGGGTCAATGAGTTAAAGGAGTCAGGGGTCAGAAGTCAGAAGGCAGGGGGAGTATGTTCCAAGCAATATTTCTTTGCTTGTGCCCGATTCGGAAAGAAGAAGAATATCCTTGGGCTGATCCGCGCCTATGCCCTTTATCGTAAGCTGACAAAGCAATCGTCTGAAGCAAGTGCTTCCGAATTCAGCCTTCAGCCTTCAGACTTTGATTTAGTGATCGCCGGCGATGGAGAACAACGAACTGAGATTGAACGGGTGATCAGCGAGTGCGGAGTGAAGGATCATGTCCAACTCGTCGGGGCAAAAGGCTATCAGGAACTTCCAGCCTATTACGCTGGGGCGGCGGTCTTCATCCATGCAAGCACCACGGAGCAATGGGGGTTGGTCGTCAATGAAGCGATGGCCTCGGGACTACCGGTTCTGGTCAGTAACCGCTGCGGTTGCGCCGAGGATCTCGTGCGCGAGGGAGAAAACGGCTTCACCTTTGATCCATATAATGAGCAGCAGTTGGCCGACCTTATGGTGAGGATAGCTTCTGATGAAGAGGCGCGGCGTCAGATGGGCGCTGGAAGCAGGAAAATCATCGCCGAGTGGGGCCCTGATCGCTTCGCATCCGGAATGAATGCTGCTGCAACGGTTGCACTTGCCACGGGTAATAAAAAGGCAGGTTTTATTGACCGTTTTGTCCTGAACTTCGTGCTTTCGCGTTAACGTAAATTGTGACAGGTAAATCACAACAAAGCTTGGGCAGAGGGAGCCAATCACTCAGTGGTAAACCAGAGCGTATTGTCGAACTCGATGTGCTAAGAGGATTGGCCGCGCTGATGGTCGTTTTTTACCACTACACAGTTGTCTATACCACTGGCGCTGATGCAGCGATTCCCTATGGAGTGCTGGCGGTCAATCTCTTCTTTATCATTAGCGGTTTTGTCATCTTTATGACCCTTTTGAAAACACGGACAGGGCTAGATTTTATTGTCTCTCGTTTCTCGAGGATCTTTCCGGTGTTTTGGGTTGCTGTCCTTCTTACGCAAACTGTGGTTTGGCTCAACCCGCTTCCAATCTATACCGTTTCTTGGCGTGACGCGGTCATCAACTTGACAATGCTCGCAGGACCCTTGGGCTTTCGTTGGGTCGATAATGTCTATTGGACACTTGTTATTGAATTGATGTTTTATGTGATCATGCTTCTGCTCTTCCTTGTCGGAATGCTCAGGCACATTGAGAAGATTGTGCTGCCTTGGTTGATCTTAGAAATCAGTGCAGATGTTGCATCACGCTGGATGCATCATCCAATTCCTCAGGCAATAGCAGTACTTTTCCTCCTTAAGTATGCCCACCTCTTTTTAGCTGGAATTCTATTTTATCTCATACGCTTTGAGGGCGTGACGCTTTCTCGTCAACTGCTCCTCGGAGGCTGTCTTGCTACGCAATTTATTATTAAGGGACTCTGGGGTGGTCTTTACGGGGTGTTGTTTTTTACACTATTTTATTTACTGGCTCTTAACCGCCTAAGTTGGATCGCCGCGCGTCCGTTGGTCTTTCTGGGAGGAATCTCCTACAGCCTCTATCTTGTACACCAGAACATCGGATTTGTCATCATGCGAACTCTTTCAGGGGAGCATAGGATTTTTCAAATTACAGTGGCCTTAGTAGTGGCACTCATGCTGGCAACTTTGTTGACTTATCTTATCGAGCAACCGGCGTTGCGAGTGATCAGGTCGATCTATAAAAAATACCGCAGGGTTTCACCGCCTAATCAGGCTAAAGATTGACTCATGAAGGTCATCTGCTTACTCGAATCTGTCTCCCGTGCTGACGGAGGGATCTTCGGAGCTGAATGCGCCCTGCAGAGGGAATTATCGCAGAATCAAGGGATGAGTGTAGATGTCGTTGGGCTAGAGGACCCATACACCGGTGAGGATCGTTCTAAGTGGCTTCCGATCATGCCCAAGTCCGTGAAAACAAGTGGACCGATGGCCCTCGGATACTCGCCCAATCTGCTCCCTGCACTCGATCCGAACGCGGACCTCCTCTATGCGGCCACGCTCTGGAAGTATCCCTCTTGGGCGGCTCTCCGGTGGGCTGAACAGACAGGCAGGCCGATGATCGCGGCCCCTCATGGATCACTGGATGCTTGGGCGCTTGCCAACGCGGCCTGGAAGAAGTGGATCGCTGCCAGGCTCTTCAAGGATCGTCAGCTTCATAAGGCGACCTGTCTGCGGGCACTCTGCCGTGAGGAGGCTGATGCCTTCCGGGCTTATGGTTTGCGCAATCCGATCGCAATCATTCCGAACGGGATTGATCTGCCCAATATTTACGATCCGGGAGAGGAGAGACAAGTGACGAGAGATGGGCAAAAAATACTTCTGTTTCTAGGACGGATCCATCCAAAGAAGGGACTAGTGAATGCTTTAAGGGCATTCGCAAATAGTCGAGGGTCGAGTGTCGAGGGTCAAAGACATGAAAAATGGCAATTTGTGATTGCAGGCTGGGATCAGGGAGGTCATGAGGCTGAACTCATGAAGCTGTGTGAAGAACTTGGACTGAGTTTTAGCCACAAGATGCACAAGTCTCATAAAGGGGGGGAGGACTCTGATAATAATTCTTCAGTCTATTTTCATGGCTCTGCATTTGGAGAGGAAAAGGATTCTCTCCTTCGCTCCGCAGATGCCTTCATTCTCTCGTCATTCAGCGAGGGATTGCCGATGTCAGTGCTGGAGGCGTGGGCGTATCGCCTCCCCGTGCTCATGACACCTGAGTGCAACTTACGCGAGGGGGTTGCTGTTGATGCGGCGATCAGCATCGATACGGAGGTCGTAGGTATCACTCAGGGGCTCAGGGATCTCTTCTCAATGAGCGAAGGTGATCTCAGATCGATGGGGGGGAGGGGATATGAACTTGTGAGGGATCGCTTCACTTGG
>CAIJRY010000239.1 GCA_903823215.1 uncultured Spartobacteria bacterium | reverse complement strand
TGACGGGGCATCCAGGCATCGCCTCAAGCATGATCGCTTTTGTCAGTAACAAGACTGGACGGAAGGAGGTCTGTCTTGCCGATTATGACGGGGCCAACGGACGGCAGATCACCCACGACGGCGGTCTGAGTGTATCACCAAGCCTGAGTCCAAATGGACACCGACTTGCCTACACCGGCTATCAGGCGGGTTATGCAGACATTTATGTCATCGATCTGACGACAGGTGCCCGCGTCCGTTTGGTAAAATTCCCAGGCACGAATTCCGGTGCGCGATTCTCTCCCGATGGGAATTCCATCGCTTGCAGTATCAGTAAGGATGGCAATCCAGAGCTCTATGTGGTTGGAATGGGCGGTGGTGCACGGAGACTCACCCACACCCGTGGCGCCGAATCCAGTCCGACATGGTCGCCGAACGGATCGGAGATTATCTATGCATGCGATGACACAGGGGGACCACAGCTCTACCGCATAGGATCGGGTGGTGGCAGCGGTCGGCTCGTTCCGACGGGTTATGGCTACAGCACCGAGCCGAGTTGGTCGCCCGATGGGCAGAGGCTCGCATTCAATGTTCGTTCCGGCGGTGGGTTTTCCATTGTCGTCATGGATCTCAATGGTGGCGGCACACGAATCGTTGCCCAGGGCGAAAACCCTGTCTGGGGTGCCGATTCTCGACATCTTGCCTACAGCACAGGAAGCACTATTTCGCTACTTGATGTCCCCACAGGGAAATCCACTCCTGTGATCAGCGGACTTGGGAAAGTTACCGAGCCGACATGGTCGAGGTAGATGAAGGGTTTTTCGGCAACTTTTTTCCGTTGAAAACTGCCAGATCTTGATCTTTTTGTCCTTTTGTCCCTGAATGGAGTCATGCAATTTCGATCTCTTAAATTCCTTTCCTTTGCGGCCCTACTTGGTTTTCTAGCTCTCGGTGGGTGCGCCAATAAAAAAGGCAAACAATATGCCGGCGTCGATGGTGATTATGTGAGCGGCACACCGCTAAGTGGTGGGGCCAACGGTGAACGGGCTGACGGAGCAAACTTCCTTGGAGCCAATGTGACCCGTGGCCAGTATGCGCCGGTTCAGTTCGGCTACGACAGCTTCTCGGTTGCCCCTGATCAGGAGTCCAAGGTGGCCACGGTTGCCGATGCGTTGAAGGGCTCCGGCAAGACACTGATCATTGCGGGATTCACCGATGACCGGGGCACTGAGGAATACAACCGTAGTCTCGGTGAGAAGCGCGCTCTCTCCGTTCGGGAGGCCCTTATTTCAAAGGGACTCAAGGCCTCCAACATCCAGACCGTCAGTTTCGGAAAGGAAATGCCTGCTGATCCTGGGAGCGGTGAATCTGCCTGGGCCAAAAATCGCCGGGCTGAGTTCGGTGTCGTCAAATAAGGACGACCACCGTGCCTGTACCACTTTTTGACCTGAGCCGATTTGCAGGAGGGGTCGATGCCGCCATCGATGAGGCTGTCCTGCGGGTGCTTCGTCACCGTCAATACATCCTCGGAACCGAGGTCGCCGCTCTCGAAAAGGAAATCGAGAATTTTCTCGGTGGTGGTCATGCCGTAGGGATGTCCTCCGGTACTGATGCCCTGCTTGCCCTTTTGATCGCAAATGGCATCGGCCCCGGTGATGCAGTCATCACGACACCGTACACTTTCTTTGCGACGGCAAGCTGCATCCATCGTGTGGGGGCCGAGATTCTCTTCTGTGATATAGAGTCTTCCTCATTCCTCATGTCTCCTGACAGTCTCCGGGCCGTCTGTGCAAAACTTGTGCTTGGAGAGGATGGTTTCCATCGCACAGCCAGAGGAAACCGTCTCCGTGCCATCATGCCGGTTCATCTCTTCGGAACCTGTTGCGACATGGAGTCGATCAATGTGATCGCTGCGCAATACGGTGTGCCCGTGATCGAGGATGCAGCACAGGTGCTTGGCACGGACTATCCGGGACGGGATGGGGCGGTCAAGGCGGGACTCATCGGTGAGATGTCCTATTTCAGTTTCTATCCAAGCAAGAATCTTGGCGCGATCGGAGATGCAGGCATGGCGGTCTGCCGAGATGCTGCCCTTGCAGAAAAGGTGCGTTGCGTGCGCAATCATGGGATGGAAGAGCGCTATTTTCACAAGCTGGTTGGAGGCAATTTTCGACTCGATGGCATCCAGGCGGCAGCACTTCGGGCCAAGCTCCCTTTCCTTGACGGATGGAATGCAACCCGTCGCGGCAATGCCCTCGCCTATCGCGAAGCATTCGCCAAGACGGGACTACTGCCTCAAGTGACCCTGCCTGCCGAACCCTTTGCATCAAGCGGTCTTCGCGATCACCATATCTATCATCAGTTTGTCATCCGCATCCTTGGTGAGGGGAAACGCGATGCCGTACAGACCTTCCTGACGCAGCAGAAGATCGGATCGGCCATCTACTATCCCGTGCCGCTTCATCTCCAGGAATGTTTTGCTTACCTCGGTTACAAGCCGGGGGATTTTCCCGAATCGGAACGGGCTGCCAGAGAGAGTCTTGCGCTGCCAATCTTCCCGGGACTTAGGAAGGAAGAGATTGAGGAAGTTGTGGAGGGGATGAGGCAGGCTCTGGCTTGAAATGCTGAACCAATCGAAGGGCTATTAGCCAGAACCCATTGCCAGAAACCTCATTCCCATGCTTAGCAAGAGAATCATACCCTGTCTCGATGTTGATGGGGGGAGGGTGGTCAAGGGGACTCAGTTTGAGAATATCCGCGATGCGGGCGATCCCGTGGAGTGTGCCCGCGCCTACGACGAGCAGGGGGCTGACGAACTTGTCTTCCTCGACATCACAGCCTCCCACGAAGGACGGGCCACGATGCGTGAAGTCGTCGAGCGCACGGCAGATGCCTGTTTCATGCCGCTGACTGTGGGTGGGGGTATCAGGAAGGTTGAAGATGTGCGCGCCATGTTGCTTGCAGGTGCCGATAAGGTGAGCATGAACACCGCCGCCCTGGACAATCCCAATCTGGTGAATACTGCTGCCGAGGGGTTTGGTTCGCAGTGTGTCGTCGTCGCCATTGATGCCCGGCGTGATGGAAACGGAGGGTGGATCGTTCATACCCACGGCGGTCGCCGTCCCACCAAATGGCAGGCAGTGGATTGGGCGATTGAGATTTCAAAGCGCGGTGCCGGCGAAATCCTGCTCACGAGCATGGATTCCGATGGAACCAAGAAAGGCTATGATCTCGCTCTTACTGCCGCCGTCAGCGATGCGGTGGGTATTCCTGTCATTGCCAGCGGGGGAGCGGGAGACATCGATCACATGGCCGAGGTGTTAACGATTGGAAAGGCCGATGCAGTGCTTGCCGCCAGCATTTTCCATTTTGGTCACTACACGGTCGGTGATGTGAAGAGGAAGCTGGCAATGCACAACATTCCCGTGCGTTTAACTCCGGGAAAGTGAGAATTTCTGTCTATACGGCTGCTTCTACTTCGGTCCAAAATCTCGATCCATTTGACGGGCGATATTCCAGCCAGCCGCCTCCAGGACACTGATGCTGAGGGCGGGAGCAAGCAAAGTTCCAAAGAAAGGAATGAATCTCGCAACTTCTTTGCCGACAATTTTGACCGGTTGTTTCAGGGCGGTTTCCTTGAGCGCGGCAATGGAGAGCCCCTCTGCAACGGCTTTTGGAATGCTTCCCCCAAACACATTGGCCAGGGACATCGTCATTCCGGTCATCGCGATCAAATCAACTGCGATACCAAATCCCGGAATGGGCACAAGATTGCAGGCACCTGCCGTGAGTGCTGCCGAGTGAATGATGCGATGGCAGAGGGCCTCGTGTTTTGGGGTCATAGAAGGATAACTCTCCAATTAATGTTGACCATTTCATCCAATTCTAACCAGGCATAGCTACGGGGAGCACCCTTGTTCGCCTTACCCACGGCACCCGGATTGAGGATGCGCACGCCATGGATCACTTCATCCCGAGGGACATGGGTATGGCCGTGCAGGAGGACATCGGCGGATCCAAGTTTTGAAAGGGCTGGCGGGATATGAATGAGACGGAAATCCAAACTGTTTCGTTTCAGGGAGATTTCCATCGGCCAAGGCTGGAAGAGATCATTATTTCCTTTGACGATGGTGACAGGAGGGCCGAGTTGTCGGATTTTCTCCAAGACCGCACTGCTGCAGACATCGCCCAGATGCCAGATTTCATCAGCCATTGCGATCTCGGTACCGAGCGTCTCGGGGAAAAGATCGTGCGTGTCAGCGATGACGGCGATCCGAAGCGGGGATGAATTTTTCATCTGATAAAATACGATGGCAATGCCGCCTACTCATCCACCACGGCGAGATCGCTGGCTGTCACGCGCAGGACTTCCTCCACGGAGGTGAGTCCCAGCGATGCCTTGCGCCAGCCATCCTTGCGCAGCGGGATCATGCCGTCCCGGATGGCCTGTTCTGCCAACTCGGTTCCAGTGGCACGATTTTGCAGGAGTTCCTGAAGCGCCGGGGTCATGCGGCAGATTTCCATGATGGCAATTCTTCCTGCATAGCCGCTCTTGCGGCAGTGCTGGCAGCCTGCCGGTTGACGCAGGTTATCCGCCTGCTCCATCGGAAATCCGATGCGGATGAGTTCCTCCCGTAGCATTTCCGTTGGTTTGGAACATTTCGGGCAGAGCTTTCTGACCAGTCTCTGCGCCAGAAAGGCCCTTACTGAGGAGCCAACAAGAAAAGGTTCAACGCCCATATCCAGTAATCGGGTAATGCCGCCGACGGCATCGTTGGTATGCAGCGTGCTGAAGACCAGGTGCCCTGTCAGGGCGGCGCGTATGGCGATATCCACCGTCTCCACATCGCGCATTTCACCGACCATGATGACATTGGGATCGCCTCGCAGGATGCTTCGCAGCGCACTGGCAAAGGTAAGGTTGATTTCCGGTTTGAC
>CAIJRY010000238.1 GCA_903823215.1 uncultured Spartobacteria bacterium | reverse complement strand
GCCGTGAGCACCCAGCACTTCATGAACTTGTCGCCATACTGGACGCCCCCCGTGCAGTCGAATTCCTTGTTGCCAACACCCGCCCGGATACCTGCCAGTGCGGTGCAAAGCTTGAAAGTTGATCCCGGCGCATAGGCGTTAATGGCGCGGTTCATCAGCGGATCAGTCTCATCCTTGGAGAGTTTCTCCCAATCAGCCTTGGAAATCGTGGGGACAAATTGGTTGGGATCAAACGACGGTACCGAAGCCATCGCCAGAATTTCACCACTGTTGGGATCTATCACCACGGCAGCCCCACGACCGACGACGCGCAGTGCTTTTTCGACGATGTATTGGATGCGAGCATCAATGGTCAGAAGTACCTTGGAGCCCTGCTTCGGTTCGATCCGCGAGGATTCTCCGTCTATCACGCCGTGCGCATTACGCTGGAGAATTCTCTTGCCGGGAGTTCCTTTAAGATCCTCATCGTAGGCCTGTTCGATCTGAGCCTTGCCCTCAACATCCGGCTGATAAAAGGTGAAGCCTGCGGCATCCTCCGGATCGACCTCGTTCTGGATGCCCACATAACCGAAGAGATGCGGTGCCAATGCCCCGTAAACATAGTGGCGCACGGGCTTGAGCGTCACGGTCACGCCGGGAAGATCGAGATTGTTCTCGCTGAAACGGGCCATGGTCTCGAAATCAAGATCCTGCCGGTAAACAAACGGCACCTCGGAGTTGTCACGGAAGTGCACCTGGAGCTTGCGCGTGTTGTAGTCACCGGCAAGTCCCAGTTTTTCCAGACGGGGCACGATGGACTCATTGACAATCTTCACGATGTCAGGTTCCTCCTTGTTGACAGGCATTCCATGGTCGAGCCCCCTGTATTTGCGGGTGGGAACCTCATCGTCGTGACTCTCCTTCCACGCCCGGACAATGTCGGGAAGGTAAAATTCAACCTCCATGCTGGCTCGGTTCTCCACAAGAGGAACCCCGTTACGGTCGCAGATTTCTCCCCTGACCGCCGGCAGCCTCACGGTGAGTTGCGAATGCCCCCTGATTCTGGCTTTGTAGTCACTGCCATGGAGGATCTGCACGAACCACATGCGCGCCAGCAGTATCGCTAGAGCAGCAGTCATCAGACTGGCAACGATGACAAGCTTGAAGTGGGAGGAGTCCTTGGGCTTCATGGCGTTAGGCATCCAGGGTGGACTTCCTCGTCAGCCCCAGACCGGCATCCGGGACAAGGGGCACCAGTGATCTCAAAAGAAAATAAACGACAGGTGCGATCAGCAGGGCGGAGCCGGCAGGCACCAGACAACGCATCAATACCGTCATGTCAGCGGGAAATCCGCCGCGCTTGGCACAGAGGATCAGAAACTCACCCCCGATGAGTGTCAGCGTGACCAGAGCACTTCCCATCGCATGAATTTCCCAACGGATCCCCCGGGTTGCCTCACTCGCCATTTGAAGCAGAATCGCCCAACTCAGAAAAAAAACAACCGGCCCGACAAGTCCCAGTTCGATCTGACCCGATTCAATCTGAAGAATCGCAAGCCCCTGCACCAGCCCGACGAGCAACGCAAAACAGAGTGCCGGAAGCAGCGGCAACGCCATGGCTCCGAAACAGAAGACCACCGGCAGGAGAAGAACCCTCTCCTGAAATGGAGGGATCGCAGGCAGAAGATCCTGCACCGCCACCGAGACGGGCAGCAGGATCAGGAGCAGGACGAAGAGTAACGCCGTTCTCATTTCGCCCCGGTGACAACAAAAACCTCCTCGAGACTGCCGAGATCGGCAGCGGGCTCGAGGACGGCCTCTCCGTCAAGTTCGCGGGCGTGAAAGTTTTTCACCGTACCGAGGGCGATGCCAGACGGGAAAACCCCGCCGCTCACTCCCGCCGTATAA
The DNA here is from genome assembly GCA_903823215.1 of uncultured Spartobacteria bacterium. Taxonomy (GTDB): domain Bacteria; phylum Verrucomicrobiota; class Verrucomicrobiia; order Chthoniobacterales; family UBA6821; genus UBA6821. The sequence continues at coordinate 14,178 of CAIJRY010000238.1, read as the reverse complement.
ACCTTCTGCCCCGGCTGAAGATCAGCCAGTTTGTTCAAGAACGACAGCTTCAGCTCACCTTCCGGCGCACGGGCGCCAGCGCAAATACCCTGATCCTTGGTGCCTTCCACCTTGGCAGCCACCTTGCAATTTTCATCCGTGATGAGGATCACCTCGGACATCTCCCTGGAAACGGCCGTTGTCTTCCCCACCAGCCCACGGTCGGTGATGACAGGCATATCGGTGGCGATACCATCCTTGGTGCCCCGGTTGATCTTGATCGTGCTCCACCATGCCTGGGCATCATGCCCCAGCACGGCGGCCGGGATGAGATGGAATGCCGATCGCTCCCGATAGCCCAGGATACTTCTGAGATGATCGTTATCCGCCTGCAGATCGCGGAGCCCGTTGTTTTCGGCACGCAGCTGCTTGTTCTCGGAAAGAAGCCTGTTGTACTCGGCCTGAAGCTGGTCGAGCGTCATCAGGTCCTTCCCAAGGTTGCCGATACTATTTTTTACAGCATTTCCTGATTGCGAAAGCGGCGAAAGAATCCCCAGAAAACCCGATTGAAGCTGCGCCAGCGGCCCTGCGCCAATCACACATAGTATGATTGCAGCAACGGCCAGCAGCACTAATGCGGCTATCTGAACATACTTCATGAGTGGAGTGCCTCAGTGAATCCCTGTGGGAGTATCTGAATGGGATGGGCGATGAAGCCGATGCCGTGAAAAATCGCTTGGCAGCGTTAAACTCTGGGCCTGTCGGTTGCAGCAACAGCTCGGAGAAATTCGATTTCCTGAAGCGCCTTGCCCGTTCCTTCGGCCACGGCACTGAGGGGATCCTCGGCGACATGGACGGGAAGGCCGGTTTCCTCGGCGATCAGTTTATCCAGGCCCCTCAGCAGGGCACCTCCACCGGCAAGCACCACCCCGCGATCGACCAGATCGGCGGAGAGCTCCGGCGGACAGCGTTCCAAGGTAATGCGCACGGCCTCGACGATCCTGGAGACAGGCTCATTGAGTGCGTCACGGATTTCCTCCGAAGTGATCGAGATTGTCTTGGGGAGGCCCGCCACAAGATCGCGTCCTTTGACTTCCATGGTGAGTTCCTTTTCCAAGGGGTAGGCGCTTCCGATGCGAAGCTTGATCTCTTCGGCCGTGCGTTCGCCGATCATCAGATTGTAGGCCCGCTTGAGATGTTGGACAATGGCCTCGTCGAGTTCGTCACCCGCAACACGCACGCTGCGGCTGAAAACAATGCCTGCCAGCGAAATGATCGCCACCTCGGTCGTGCCGCCGCCGATATCGATGATCATGTTGCCGGCTGGGTCGGTAACAGGAAGCCCGACCCCGATTGCGGCCGCCATCGGCTCCTCAATGAGATAAACTTCCCGGGCACCGGCATGCATGGCGGAATCCTTGACAGCTCGCTTCTCCACCTCGGTGATGCCGCTTGGCACGGCGATCACCACGCGGGGACGCACAAAACGACGGTGGCCGTGCGCCTTGGTGATGAAGTGCCGCAGCATCGCCTCGGTGATTTCAAAATCAGCGATCACGCCATCCTTCAGAGGACGGATCGCCGAGATGTTGCCGGGTGTGCGGCCGAGCATCCTCTTGGCCTCGTCACCCACGGCCAGTACCTGGGTGGTACCCGCCTTGACGGCTACAATGGAAGGCTCGCGCAGGACAATGCCGTGATCCTTCACATAGACGAGGGTATTGGCGGTACCGAGATCAATGCCGATATCGCTGGAGAAAAAACCGAGAAGACTCTTGAACATGGAATAAGTAAGTAGCTGAAGGTGAAATAGGTATTGTGACAACACACGCGTAAGATTCCCTTAAAGAACACTAGAAAGGAACGGTCGGAACGCGGATGCAATCTTTAGATCAACAACATGGCATAAAACCTCCGGGCTGTCGCGTCAAGCATCCCTGCCCCCATTCACAAAAGGAGTTTTTCCCAAAGAGATCCACTTCCAAGCATCAACGCCTCTGATTTTGCGTGAGTTGCCCGGCATCTTGCGCGTAGTTTGATCTTTTATGGCGAGCATCTTTGGCACACTTTTCCGCGTCTCCACATGGGGCGAATCCCACGGCGGCGGCGTTGGCTGCGTGATCGACGGCTGTCCTCCGCGCCTGCCGATTTCCCCGGAGGAAATCCAGATCGAGCTGGATCGTCGCCGTCCCGGACAGAGCGACATCGTCACTCCGCGTCAGGAGGAGGACCGCTGCCGCATCCTCTCGGGAGTCTTCCAGGGCCTCACGCTCGGCACGCCGATTCTCATAGCCGTCGATAACAAGGACGCCCGCCCCTCGGCCTACAGCGAGATGGAGACCATGTTCCGCCCCTCCCACGCCGACTACACCTACCAGTCAAAATACGGCATTCGCAACTGGGAGGGAGGCGGACGATCCTCCGCCCGGGAAACCATCGGACGCGTTGCCGCAGGAGTCGTGGCCAGCAAAGTCGTCCGAACCTTGCATCCGCAATTTGAAGTCGTCGCCTATGTTCGCTCCATTCACGATATTGAATCCAGAATTGACCCGGAAACGGTGACGACCGCCGAGGTCGAGTCCACACCCGTGCGCTGTCCCGATCCCATCGCGGCGCAGAAGATGATCGAACGCATCAAGGAAGTCCGCTCCCAGGGCGACAGCATCGGCGGCACCATTGAGTGCATCATCCGCGGTGTCCCTCCCGCGCTTGGCGAACCCGTCTTCGACAAGCTGGAAGCCGACCTCGCCAAGGCGATGATGAGCCTGCCTGCCACGAAGGGATTTGAAATCGGCAGTGGCTTTGCCGGCTCACGGCTCACCGGCAGCGAACACAATGACGCCTTTGTGATCGAAGAAGGTTGTGTCCACACCACCACCAACCGCTCCGGCGGCATCCAGGGAGGGATCAGCAATGGAGAGCATATTTTCTTCCGTGTCGCCTTCAAACCAACGGCAACCATCGCCAAGCCGCAGCAGACCGTCACCATTGATGGAGAAGCTGCCGAACTCTCCGCCCGCGGCCGCCATGATGCCTGCGTCCTGCCCCGGGCCGTACCGATGGTCGAGGCCATGGCCTCGCTGGTAATCTGCGATCACCTCCTACGCCAGCTTGGCCAGAATGTGCTGCCCCAGGCACCATGAGCACTGATCTTGCGCCCCTTGCCGAGGCCCTTCGCGAGCGCCTTTCCGTCATCGCCGATCATGACCACCGGGACAGGGATGCAGCCTCTCATTTACAAAGACTCATGAATGTTGCAGCACGGATTGATGCGTGCGTCTCAGAACTACCCGCCGACCGACTCGATGCCAGATTGCAGCACTTCCTTGAAGGACGCAGCTACGACAAGGCGCTGGCGTGGATTGAGGGCGCCTCGTGAAGGGAGGCGTAGTCGGATAGACTGAAGGCTGTTCGGCTACCGCCTCCGTGTCCACGGGGTTGAATCTCGGTTTACGCCTCGAATGACATTGCTCTGGCGAGGCAAGCAAAGCCGCGGTTACTGCTTCGTTTGAACGGCACTTTGCTCCCGCAAAGCAGTGCCGCCCCATGGGTTCCGCCTATGGCGGGCTTCATCGCGCCGTAAGACTTTTCAGGTTTGTCTGCCGGTCGTCCCCGACTAGGCATCTTCGGGTCTTCAAGCGCATGTTTGACGGCACTTTGCTCCCGCAAAGCAGTGCCGCCCTTCGGGCTACAACTCCGTTGCAGTCTTACGCGCACCTTCCCAGGTGCTTGTTTCATGCTTTTTCATTCTTCATTCTTCATTTAGCCTTTTCCCCTTATGGACTCCCTGATCCGCATCCTACGCCAGAATTCTGCAATTCCCCGCGCCGACCTCGCCCGCCTGCTTGGCCTGACCGAGGCGGATGTGGCTGCCAAGATTGCGAAGCTGGAAGAGGATGGCATGATCCTTGGTTACCATGCAGTGATCAATAGTGAGAAATGGGATGCCGAGGCGGTGACCGCCGCCATCGAGGTTCGTGTCTCGCCCGAGCGCGAGGGTGGCTTTGACCGCATCGCCGACCGCATCGCCGGATTCGAGGAGGTGGAGAGCGTCTATCTCATGAGCGGAGGCTATGATCTTCTTGTGATCGTCAATGGTTCCAACCTGCGCGAAGTCGCCTCCTTTGTTGCAGCCAAGCTGAGCACCATCGAGTCCGTGCTCTCATGCGCCACACGGTTCCGTCTCAAGACCTATAAGGAGAACGGCTTGCTCCACGCCATCGAAGAAGCTCCCGAGCGCCTCGCCGTCTCACCCTAAGGGAAGCCCCAGCCAGTCATGAATTCACGCATTGCAGCGCATGTGCGCGACATTCCCCGTTCGGGAATCCGCGACTTTTTTGAAATCGTCCAGTCGATGAAGGGCGTGGTCTCGCTCGGCATCGGCGAGCCCGATTTTGTCACGCCATGGCATATCCGCGAGGCCGCCGTCTATTCGCTGGAAAAAGGGCGCACCGGCTACACCTCCAATCTTGGCGACCCCCGGCTGCGCCGATCCATCGCGAAGTATGTCGAGCAGCACTTCTCCATCGCCTACAATCCCCATGACGAAATCATCGTCACTGTCGGTGTCTCCGAGGGGATCGATCTGGCGCTCCGCGCACTGCTCAATCCCGGAGATGAAGTGCTCTATCATGAGCCTTGTTATGTCTCCTATAATCCGAGCATTGCGCTGGCCGGAGGCAGGGCCGTTGCGGTCACGACTCATGCCGAGGATGAATTCGTGCTTCGCGCCGCCGATCTCGAGAAGGCCGTCACGCCGCGCACGCGTGTCCTGATGCTGAGCTTCCCGACCAATCCCACCGGGGCTGTCATGCCTCCCGACGAGTTGGCAAGGATCGCCGCCTTTGCCGTGAACCATGACCTTGTGGTGCTCACCGACGAAATCTACAGCGAGCTGACCTACGACGACCTCCCTCATCATTCCATCGCCGCGCTGCCGGGAATGAAGGAACGTACACTTTTCCTGCACGGTTTTTCCAAAGCCTTTGCCATGACCGGCTGGCGCATCGGCTTTGCCTGTGGCCCGAGCGACATCATCGAGGCGATGATGAAGATCCATCAATACTCCATCATGTGTGCTTCCACCATGGCGCAGGAGGCCGCAATCGAGGCTCTGGAACGCGGACAGCGCAGCATGGAACGGATGCGGGAGGAATACCGCCTGCGACGCAACTTTATTGTCTCCTCGCTCAATGACGCCGGGATTCCATGTCATCTCCCCAAGGGAGCCTTCTATGTCTTCCCTGAAATCCGGGGCACCGGACTGACCAGCAAGGAGTTTTCCCTTGCGCTGCTCAAGGAGAAGAATGTGGCCGTTGTTCCCGGAACCGCTTTCGGCCCGAGTGGCGAGGGATATGTCCGGTGCAGTTATGCGGCTGCACTCGACCAGATCAAGATTGCCATCGAGCGCATTGCCGAGTTCGTCAGAGGTTAGCTTGATTTAGGTAAGCGCATCTAAAAAAGGGAGGCTGGGGCATTTCCTTGGAGGAGAATGTGTTGGAAATTTTTTCCTTTCCGCAGCCATCTATCACCACCTGTTTTCTCTGCATATCGTGTCATGAAGTCGGTCTTGGCATGAAAAACGCTACCACTTGATCCAGTGACAACTGTAGCTCCAAGGAATTTAATGAAAATCTATATTACCCGAGGTGATCAGAGGGCGGGTCCCTACACCTTGGCGCAGATCAATGCATTCCTGAATATCGGACGCCTCTCTCTGGATGATCATGCGTGGTATGAGGGATGCCTTGATTGGATCAAGGTGAAGGGGATTCCGGGTGTCAGGGTCGTCTCATCTCAAAGCGGCTCCTCTCACAGCGCGCCACATCAACCGAAGCAGACTATGCTGCATGCGCTGGTCACCCATCCCAAGACTGAGCGACCGGCGAAGGTGAAGCGGGCGGCCAATCAACCAGCCCAAAGGGCAACGCGCATTCCCTGCCGGATTTGTGAATCAGGCGAGTTGCTTAAGACGACACTTCCCCGGTTTTCCCGTTCTCTAACCGCCCTAGGTGTGATTCTGCTCTTGATGAGCCTGATGGGAGTGGCGGCCATCCTGCTGGCAACGATCCCCTATGATGCCACGCCCGCCGATGCGGCTCCTATCAGTATTGTGATCGCAGGCACCCAGCAGATCGATTTGTCGCACGCAGGATCATCACTGGTCTCCCTGAAAAAGCTCATCCTTGCCAATTGGCAATTTATCTTCCTCTCCTCATTCGGAGGATTTATTTTCTATTTTCTTTTCCAGACCAAGAAACATGTTCTGCAATGCAGTTACTGCGAGTCCGTCGTGGCGATCGAATAACTTGTTGAGCCTCCCTATTGAGCCCCCACCCCCAGAGTGGTTACACCCGCGTTAAATCAGCTTTGAGAGTTTCTCCGCGAGTGTGTCTTTTGTGAACGGCTTGGTAATGAAGTCGTCCATTCCTGCGGCGAAGCATCGATCCCGATCCCGCTGCAGGGCATTGGCCGTCAGCGCAAGGATGGGCACATGGGTGCCGGAAGCGGTGTCGATCTCACGGATTCTAAGGGTTGCATCGATGCCGTCCATCACGGGCATCTGCATATCCATGAGAATCGCAGAATATTTTCCGGGAACAAATGCCTCTACAGCCTCTTTTCCATTCGACACTACCTCCACATTCATGCCGATGAATTCGAGCATCTTTCTGGCCAGCAGACTGTTCACCCGGTCATCCTCGACAACCAGCACAAGTCCTTTTTCCGGTTTGAGATCCGGGGATTTTTCCTTTATCTGATCAGCCATCAAGGGAGATGATTTGGAGTTTAGGGGGAGTCTGCAAGTGAAAGTGGAACCTTTTCCGAGAGAGGAGTCCACAATGATCATACCGTGCATTGCATCAGCCAGCCTCTTTGAGATGGCAAGTCCGAGACCGGTGCCCTCGAAAGAACGCTTGAGTGATGAATCAATCTGTGAAAACGGCTTGAAGAGCAGGCAAACCGTTTCGGGCGCAATCCCCGGCCCAGTATCCGTGACGGAGAAAGAGATAAAACGGCCCCCTCCACTTTCAATGGTCTCCGTGCGAAGGACAACCGATCCCCTGGATGTGAACTTCACGGCATTTCCAAGCAGATTGGTCAAGATTTGCCGGATGCGCAGTCCATCTCCGTTAATCGTGGCAGGAACATTTGGCGCGACTTCGTTTCGGAATTCCAGCTTCTTGCAAGCCGCCTGATTACTGACCATCTGACAGCAGGACTCAATCAGTTCGGGAATCCCAACAGACTCCATTTCGAGTTTCAGTTTTCCTTTTTCGATGCTCGAGAAATCAAGAATATCGGTCACAATTTGTAGAAGATGGTCGCCGCAATCGGTGATTGTCCTCACATATCCCAACTGCTCCTCATCGAGAACCGTATCGCCTAGGATCTCCGCGAATCCCAGCACACCGTTAAGGGGCGTGCGCAGTTCATGGCTCATGACGGCAAGGAACTCGCTCTTGGCCAGACTTGCAGCCTCTGCACGCTCCAGCGCCTCGTGCAGACTGGACTCCATGGTCTTGCGTTCAGTGATGTCCTCCTGCACCACAGCAAAATGAACCACCTCTCCCAATTCATTACAAACAGGTGAAATGACAGCCGCCGCCCAGTAGAGTTCCCCATTTTTGCGCCTGTTGTGAAACTCCCCGCGCCAGGTTTGGCCGGAAAGAAGCGTATCCCAGAGTTCCTTATAGAAGTCCTGACTCTGCTCGCCCGATTTGAGGATGCGCGGGTTGCACCCCATGACCTCGGCGCTCTTGTATCCCGTGATTTTTTCAAAGGCGGGGTTCACATATTCGATATCTCCGTGGACATCGGTGATCACGATGATTTCATCGCTCTGCTCAACAGCAGTGTGCAGTTTCCGAAATTCCTCCTCAGCCTTTTTGCGATCCTCCTCATGGGCAAGGTTGTCGAGCGCAAAGCTGATATTATTCCCCATCCGGATCAACAGTTCCCGGATATCCGCGTCGAACGCTCCATCGCTGCTGATGTAAAAGGTGATCACGCCGAAGATTCTTCCTCTCAAGCGGAAAGGAATCGCCGCTGCTGCTTTCCATCCAAATTGGGCCACCCTCTCATGCCATGGTGCCGTGTTGGGATCATGTTGAAAGTCATGGCACCAGACCGGATGCCCCTCCCTCATCGCCGTGCCAGCTGGTCCCCGTCCCGAGGGATCCCTAGCATCAACTGAAATTTTGATCCCTTCCAGATATTCCACTCCTTCCCCGTAAGCAGTCGCTGGACAGATAAGACTTGTTGCATCATCGACAAATCCGACCCATGCCATCTTGATACCGCCATGCTGCACGATGTTCCTACAGATCTCCCTGAACAGTTCATCCCTGTCGTGGCAATGCAGGATCGACTCATTGCACTCGGCAAGCGCCTTGTAGAGCATGGTCAAATGCTTGATTTTACGGGCAGGAACCTTGATGTCTGTGATGTCTTTCAGAAAAACGACAAACATCCCCTCTGAGGCACGATATTGTGCGCTGACTTCCACCTCAATGATCCTTCCATCCTTGCAACGATGTCTTGTCTCAAAACGATGCTCTCCCTGTGCCATGATTTTTTGAATATGGGAAGCCGTCTCGTGGGGAGTTTCAATTGATTCTAGATCACCGATCCTCATGAGCAACAATTCCTCGGAGCTATATCCGGTCATCCTGCAATAGGCTTGGTTGACCTCACGGATATGCCCCTGTGGATCCAGAATGCAAAATCCGTCCATGACGGCGTGGAGAATATCCCGATTCCGCTCTCCCAATTTTTCGACTGCCTCCATCGCCTCGATCTTATCCGTAATGTTGGTTTGGATCGCCATGAAGCCGACCAACTCACCCTTGTCGTCGCGTTTTGGCATGATTTCCAGCTCGATCCAGTAGGGGGTGACGGCCTTGGTGTAATTGACAATTTTCTCCTTGATTCCCCGTCCTTGACTCAACGCGAGATGAATCCGTTCCACCGTATCCCGATCCGTGCCTTCTCCCTGCAAGAAGGAGGGACTTTTGCCCAGAGCCTCTTCTGATGAATACCCCGTCTGTTGTGAGAATGCGTCATTGACCCACACAATCCGTCTCTCCCGATCGGTAAAGAGAATGATGCTCTCTGTCTTCTGCGCGAGATGCTTGAAGCACTCGCACATCTCAAGATGATTCTGATCAGAGATGGTGTCGTCACAGAGCATGCCCAACCATAAAACTCTTATCCCTGTCTATTCGATAGAAAAATTGTTTGATTTCCGCGGTGTCAGCCAGCCTCCCGCAGTCGCTGAGTGACAGAGCAAGCTCAACGAGCCTTGGCAACCGCTCCCGGACACCTATGTAGTTGGCAATTCATTTGCTGCGGGTAGGATATTGCCCATCGCCAACCCGCTCGAAGGCCATTCCATGTCACTCCCTGTCACTCCGATGATCCGCGATCCTCTCGTCATCGCGGGAGGTCTCCTGATCGCCATCGGAACCGCGGCGATCGTGGGATGGCTTACCGGTGTGGAGTTTCTCTTGAACTGGTGGCCCGGATTTTTACATATCCTTTTGGCCAATGCTTTGTGCATGGTTCTCCTGGGAATGGGCCTGTATGCGTTCGCCCTGAAAAAACCGGGCCTGACGACAGGCGTCGCCCTCTGCGTGGTGGGGATTGTGATGTTCAACCTCTTTGAGGATCAAGCCGGTTTCTCCCTTGGGCTGGAAAGGGCATCGGATCATTTGCTCGGTGACCGCACGCTTGCCTCCAAAGTCTACCGACACATGGCGTTCAATACCGCCGCGGCTTTGTTGAATGCCGCAGTCATCCTGCTCGTCATGGCAAGAAGCCGTCGCAGAACCGCCCTCCTTTCCATTCTTGCAGGGGTCATGCTCGGGGGTGTGCTCCAGGTTCTCTTGGGCTATCTCTCCGGCATCCATGTGATCTATATTTTGGGGAATACGATCATGTCGTTGCCCACGGCTGCTGGGTTGGGCTGCTTTGCCATGGCTGCCCTTTTCGAGGCATCAAAGGACGGGCAAGACTGGGATCTCTCGCTCCCCTTCTTTGTCACGGCTATCGTGCTGCTGGGAACACTCGGTCTCGTGACCTTGCAGCAGCATCATACCCTGAGCGAGACCAATACATTTCTGCGCAAGACACCAGCCGTCCGGGAGGCGGTGGAATCGATTCTTTTTGATATCGGCTATGCCGAAGCTCAGGAACGAATCTTCAATGCCTTAACCGACGAGAATTCTGCAACCGCCCTGAAGCTGGCACTTGATAAGTCCCGCAGAGATACAAAGTCCTTGGCCAGTCAGGTCATCGAAAATCCTGCTCAATTTGCCAAGGTTCGCCAACTCATCGATCTGATTAAGATCAAAACCGACGACCTGGCGGTGCTGGTCGGTGAACAGATTAAGACATCCGCTCCGGATGACCAACCACTATCAGGAACTCCCAAGGTGATTGATTTTCCTAAGAGGGTCCAAATCCTGACCGCCGAGATTCTCAAGGAGGATGAGCGCCGGCTCAACGAGCGACTCGATCACATGGAGACCAACAACAAGTCTCTAAGAGAATTGTTTCTCTTAACCACGCTGACCGCCGCGCTATTCATACTGGTTTCCATCGTGCTTGTGCAGCTGGAAAAACAGGCGCGCAGGCGTGCTGACGAATCCTTGATCCAGCGCAATAAGGAACTTCTTGCGTCCAACGCCAGAGCGCAGGAAGCGACCCTGCTCAAATCCCAGTTTCTGGCAAACATGAGCCATGAGATCCGCACACCGATGAACGGCATTCTTGGGATGCTTGGGCTGCTGTTGGAGACTCCGCTTTCCGAAGATCAACGGGAGCTCGCCTCCACAGGTCATAAGAGTGCCGAAACCCTGCTGACCATTCTGAATGACATTCTGGATTTTTCAAAAATCGAGTCCGCGGAGCTTATTTTTGAAACCGCTCCCTTCCATTTGATCGATCCACTGGAAAATTCCATGCGTCTGCTCTCGGGACAGGCTCATGCCAAAGGGTTGAAGTTTGAACTTCAGCAGGAAGGCGCCTTGCCCGCTACCGTACTCGGTGACATGGGCAGGCTTCAGCAAATCCTCATCAACCTTCTTGGCAATGCCATCAAATTTACCGAACGGGGAGAGATTGTCCTGCGTGTCTCACCACTCAGGCAGGAGGAAAACTCCGTTTGCCTTCGATTTGAGGTGCGTGACACGGGCATTGGGATTCCCCCGGAAATCAAGTCGCGGCTTTTCGTACCATTTGCCCAGGGTGACGGACGCTCTGTCAGAAAATTCGGAGGAACAGGCCTCGGGTTGGCGATCTCGAAGGAACTCATCGAACGGATGGGGGGAGAGATCCATCTTGAGAGTATCCCCGGACAAGGTTCGGTATTTTGGTTCACCGCGTCATTCGCCCTTCCAGAAGGCGACTTTCAAGCGCTGAACGCTCCTAAGTCGGAAGCATCCCCAGATGCAGCTGCCAAACAAGATTCACACCCTGAGGAAACGGATCCCGCACCCGTCCAGAAATCTCCCGTTGGAGAGACCCGCATTCTTGTAGTCGAGGACAACCTCGTGAATCAAAATGTGGCCCGGCTCATGCTCCGCAAGGGGGGGTACGAACCAACCATCGCCGAGAATGGCTTGAAAGCCGTCGAGGCGGTTAAGTCCGGGAATTTTGATCTGGTCTTCATGGACTGCCAAATGCCGGAAATGGACGGCTATGAGGCCACGAGGGAAATTCGCAGGTGGGAATCCGAACGCCGTGATCGCGGAGAGTTCTTCGATCCCGTTCGCATCATTGCCATGACGGCCAATGCCATGATGGGGGATCGTGAGGCATGTCTGGACTGCGGAATGGATGACTACCTCAGCAAGCCTCTGAGAAATACGGACCTCGCCACTGCGATTGAGCGGGCAGGCAGTCGGAACGGCTGAAGAATTTTTCTGCCTCGCATGGAGAGGCTTTTCTCCTGATACTCTCCAAGCCATGTCACTCCCCGGATCTCGACTCCTGCTTGTGGTGATCATGATGTCCCTTCCTCTCGTCTTGGGAGCAGAATCCTCCAACCCACCGGTCTCTGCGGTTCATCAGATGCCCGAGGCAAAAGCCTCCCTGCACGATCGCTTGGGAGAAGTCTCAGCGATGGTCAAGGCACTGCCGGGCACAGCCGACAGCGGAACCCTTAGCGAACGACTTAAAAAGGCGGCTCTCGAGGTAGCGCTTGAACAGGCCAAGGCAGGCATTACAGCAGCCTCTGACGCCGATGCTAGGACACTTCTCGAAGAGATCGGAAAAGCGGCGACCCTCAGTGCCGATACCATGCTTGCCCCTGGAAAGGAGAGTAATACGGCAAGCGCCCTACGGCTACCCAGAGTCTCCACGCACAATCCCTATCTCGAACGCATGGTCTCTGGTGCGACGCTCGAACTAAAAACACCGGACATCCGATGGCCAAAAGAAACAGCTAACTCCAAGGCATTTGACAGCGCCCCTCTGGGGATCAACTGCAGAACGCTGGCCATCAAAATGCAGGGGTGGCTCTGGCTGCTTGTCAATCCTGCCAGCCCCCTGCAGGGAAACCCCGAGGTGCTCGCCCGGTTTCTTCGTATCGCCCATGCCTATGCAGACGCATTGTATGTGGAGGGAGGTTCATTTTTGAAAATGGATAAATCAACAGCTGCTGTCTCCATCGTCAGCAATGTGGACGGCGTCTTCGACAGATATGCCCTTTCTCCGGCTTCCTCCGCCCTGAGGGAGTTCTCAGAGATCTATCCCCGTCTTCTCCTTCCCTCGCAGAAAGCACTCTGGGATCGTGCCATGCATACTGCAGGAAGTCTCGTCAGCGCTAAAATAGAGCCGAGGGAGGGTTCCTATGCGGTTGCTGATCTGAGTCAGGCCTTCGAACTGATTAATTTCGGCCTTTACCTGCACGACGATACGTACCTCAAGAAAGCCAAACTCCTCATTGAGGCTCAGGCCGGGAACATTTATCCGGATGGCGGTATTGCAGCGAACGATCACCAGAACGATGCCAATTTGCTCCATGATTCCTCCACGGCCCAGATGGCAGGCATCTATGAAATCACTCAGGATCCCAAGCTTGAGGAACTTCTCCGAAAAACGGAATGGTACGGCCCCGTCTCGAGCGGAAAAATGGGGGAATTCTGGACCGTGGCCAGCTGGAAAGATCTTTGGAACAGTTCCAATGCCCCCGCAGGCGGCGAGCCTGTGGCCGCACTCACAGGCAACCCCTACTTGAGGGGAATGCTCGACAAGACCCTTCAAGAATTGTCTCCTCCTAAGAAATGGGCGGAGAACCGGGCTTCCGTCGCCTGGTATCGCGATGATGTAAAACCACTCCCATTGCCTGATAACTACACCATCATCGACCGGAATATTAACGGGCCGAGGGCATGGTATGGCCGTTTCAATTATGCCGCCACACTGCGGCCGATTCCGCAGACCGAACCGGGGATCAGCACCCTAATGGGAGCTCATGTTCTCTCAGCAGAAGGAAAAATCGGCCAAATCCTCATGGGGGTTTATCCCCGCATTCGACTCAAGGGAGAGACGCTCAATCCCGATGGCAGACCGTTTCGTCAGGCATACGCGTGGCCGACCAGCAATCTGCAATCGTCCCTGGTGATGGGGCGTTCCTTCAGCGCAATCTCCGCTTCCTATCTCCTTCATCAGTATCAAGGATGCAATAAGGGGCCTGATACAGACTGGAGAGGACGACAGCTCTGGCTTGGTCTTCCCGACAGGATCATTGGGCTCGTTGAAGTGGAACCAACCAAGGAGGGGGCCTCGGCATGGGGCGTGGAAGGAATTCTCAGACTGGGCACCGGCGGCACGGTGTATGGCAATCCAAACCGCCTCGAACCCCAAGGTGAGGGAGTCTATCGCTATGGGGACCTCACCATTAACCTGATGGGTCATAACTTTGGCGCCATCAAGCCAAGAGAAGTCCCCTTCCGCTATCCCAGTGCCCCAGTGACAGAGCTGACCCTCCTGGATGAAAAGGGTGCTACTGATCCCAAAGGCCCATCCAGCTACCCGCTTGGCACCCATTACCCCGAACTCCGAAATTGACTGGAGCGATTTGATGCAATCTCTTGACCGCAAAGAAGTCTTGTCAATTCTCGTCTGTATCAATCGATACACCCTCGTATTTCCGCAACTCCTATCGGCCAACATCTTCCACCAACTCATCTC
>CAIJRY010000237.1 GCA_903823215.1 uncultured Spartobacteria bacterium | reverse complement strand
TACTTTCCTCGGTTTTAGCTTTGAGCTCTAGTTGGCTGTTGGTTTGTATCCCCTCATCCATTACCTGAAAAAGCCCCATCTCGCACCGGAGAGAGTAATTTTATACCCAGTGGTAGACTTCATGCCATTGGCGATGGACTTGTCATTGTCGAGGTGCAACAGAACAGTGATACAACTTATCGTGTTTTTGACTGGAACCGTAAAGGTCTCGATGGCAAGCCGAGGGAGCTGCATCTCAAGGAATCGATGGAGTCCATCGATTTTGATGACTTCGAGCCTCCCCTCACCCCGGCATCAGCTGCGCTAGTTGCAGACTGCCCATATTTCCATGTCGAAAAACACGTACCGGAAGCTCCTCAGTTGATCGGTGAACCCGATGATTTTTCCATCATCACCTGTCTCACGGGTTCTTTAGAATGCGAAGGAGTGCTTCTCAATCCAGGTGGTTTTATGCTGCTTCCAGCCTCCTCTCAGCCTTTCATTCTCAAACCAACAACTCCGGATAGCACAATTCTCGTCAGCCGACTTCCCATTCACTGAGGAGTTAGTCTTTTTGAAGCAAATTGTGTTCTAGGTGTTTATTGTTGGGGTCTCTCATATCCCGATACCCATTACCGCGACTCAGGAGAACAAAGAGAGGGACAATACCTTCGAGGATTTGCTATCAAATCCTATTTCAGGAGCAACTCTGTGGTACCGCCACCATAAAACTGAGTCACGAAATTGTTACAAGTCTCCCATGATCGCGAACAGGATCCACCATCTCATGAGTTTTGCTGGAAGTCACTTTCCGCTCGCCTTCTCAATCATGAAATCATGCCGTATGCCCTAAAAAGGAACGCCTTCACACCTACCATCACCTCCTAAAACTCCGTTGCATACTCAGGGATAAGTTCCTTCTCCAGCTCAAAAAATGTCTGTGGTGTTGGAACCACAGACATCATTAACTCTATCCTATCCTTCTAAAAAACTACGCCAGCAGCCTCTCTTAACTACATAAGACCCTACTTGATTTTCGCGAGGGTATCTTTGAGGGCCTTTGCCGATGAGGTGAGTGCCTGCATTTCCTTGGGCCAAAGTTCCAATTCGAGGTGTTGTACCACGCCACTACGACCAACGATCGTCGGCACACTGATACTCACATCACGGATCCCATAGGCACCTTTCACAGGACTGGATACAGGCAAGACAAGCTGGCGATCAAGAGCGATGCAGTCGATCACCTCACGAATGGCCACACCGACTGCATAACCGGCTCCACCCTTGCGGGAAATCACTTCGGCACCGCTCTTCTGCGTGCGCTCGAAAATCTGCGTTTGGAAGGTTGGCGTGATGCCGGGGAATTTAAGCAGGGGGAACCCATCGACCGATGCGGACGACCACACTGGAAACATCGTGTCGCCATGTTCTCCCAAGATCATTGCCCTAACCTGTGTGGGAGGCAGTTTTAACGAAGAGGCAATCAGTGAGCAGAAGCGCGAGGTGTCCAATACCGTGCCAAGTCCCAATACCTGATTGGCGGGCAGTCCTGTATCCTGAAAAGCAAGATGCGTGAGAATGTCCACCGGATTGGAAACGACCAGAAGGATTGCATCCTTGCGAAGTCCTGCCTCCTTGAGTTGCTGGATGATTCCCTTAAACAGGGTCACATTGCGGTTGATCAGATCGAGACGGGATTCATCCGGTTTACGGCGCAGTCCCGCCGTGATGCAGATAAGATCAGCCTGGGCACAATCGGAGTAAGTACCGGCATAGATGTTCTGATCCGCGCAGTAAGCAGCACCATGCAAAAGATCGAGGGCCTCACCTTCCGAGGATGCCTGATTGGCGTCAAAAAGGATGATTTCCTTGACGATGCCGGAACACTGAAGGGCAAACGCCGCACAGGAACCAACGCGACCACCACCGCCGATGATTGCTACTTTCATAATTTTGTTAATTTAATAGTCAGGGGTTTGTACTTATTTCTTGAGATTTGCCATGATGGCATCAGTCAGTTGCTGAACAATCGCATCAGTTTCAGGATCGCTTGGAGCTTTGGCATCAACCGTCATCGGATTCCATGGAGTGACCGGGGAAGAGCAGCCCCTTGAGCCACACATCTCCTGCCAAGGATCCACCTCTGAAAGTTCAGCAACTTTCAATCCATAACGATCATCGGGTAATCCCATCTTCTTTTTGAGAGTCAGAAGTTCACCCAGGCCTTCGCCGGAAATGGCACTGGAACCCGGGAGTGACTGGGCGAGAATCACGGTTCGGCAATAGGCATCCGTAATTTCCATCTTGAAGTACGCATCCTCAACGGAAGTTCCCCAGCAGATCACACCGTGATTGCCCATGATGATGGACTGATGTTGGGGGGCAAGAGGTCTAATCGACTCGGCCATCTCTGGAGATCCGGGAGTCTTGTATTCGGCAACTGCAACAGTTCCGACAAATACTTCCAGTTCGGGAATCAGACGAGGGGGAGGTTGCAGCCCCTTGATAGCAAAGGCACCTGCGTTGCAGGGGTGGGCATGACAGACCGAAGCAGCAGCAGGAGTGGTCTCATAAATGGCTGCATGGGTCATGAACTCGCTGGAGCGCTTCCATGTGCCGGCCAACTGGGTGCCCTTACCATCGACCATACAGAGCATGTCGGGTTTCAGAAATCCCTTGCTCACACCTGTCGGAGTCACAAGGAATCTGTCTGCACCCAAACGGGCAGAAATATTACCTCCATTGCCATCGCAATATTCACGAAGCCAGATACGGCGGCCTATGTCACAGATCTGCTCTTTAAGGGACTGTGCTTCTTTGGAATTGAAGAGTGTCTCGTCC
>CAIJRY010000236.1 GCA_903823215.1 uncultured Spartobacteria bacterium | reverse complement strand
TCGGGACAGTAATTCCGGATTCAGGCTCCTCAAGCGTTTCAAACTGACTGTCAAGCAATGCGGGTGACATGAAGTGACCGTATCGCTTTGAAAGCCGGTTTTGAATCAGCTCCTTGGTACCTTTAAGGTAAATAAAACGGAGGTCAGGAAGCCCCTCTGAGAGCCTGTCACGGTAGGCCTGACGCAATGCCGAGCAGGCCAGAAAAAGAGACTCTCCGAATTGGCGATTTTTTAACTCTCCATTGAGCGTGTCCAGCCATCCCCAACGGTTCTCGTCTGTCAGGGGAATTCCTGCCCGCATTTTCTCCTTGTTCTCCACCGGGTGAAAATCATCGGCATCCAAGAACACTCCACCAGTTCGCTGGGCGAGCATCATGGCGACACTGCTCTTTCCACAACCTGACACCCCCATCACCACAAACTGATTGCTCATTGAGGCTTTCCTCCGGCCCACTCCGGCTGTTCCTTGAGATGATAGAGCATCTCACCGGCCTTGCGGACAAGTAGCACCCCTTCCTCCTCACGGTTGGCATAGCTCTTCACGTCAATCGATGCCGGATCGCGATAGCCCATGTTGATCTTTGCACAGAGTTCGGGAGGAATGCCGGTTGCAAGTGTCACCCGGATGCGGCACTTTTCGATGCCATCCTCCATCTTTCCTCCGCCACGCACATGCGTGGAGTGGGCAAGAACACCCCACGGCTTGTCCTTGAATCTCTCCCACTGGGAAAGGAAATAATCCCGGCAGTGGTAACCGACCTCTTCAATGAGTTTGCCGTGCACCACGCTGACCTCATGGATATGTGGGGCATAGATAATCAACTCCCCTCCATCCGCCACGACCGGCTCGAGTTTGTACATGCACTTGCCACCCACCCAGAGTTCATCATACATCGCCGGAGCGCAGGAGAGCACCGTGTGGAACGCCTTCTCTTTATAGATGATATGCAGTTCGCGGGAGAGTTCGGATGCGGCATCCCAGGCGGACTCCGGGGTGCCGGCATAGAGACCCGCAAGATCCGTCCCTTTGACAACCATCGAGAAGCAAAGTTTTTCGATTCGGACCATCGAGGCCGCGTGATCGACGACTTTGCGAACGGGAGTCCATTTGTTGCCGATGATCATCGGGTTGGTGACAACAGCACCGAGCCAATGGAAAAAGTTCAGAACCTCGGGACCGCTGACACCCGGAAAGAGGTACTTGTTACCACCCGAAAAGCCGACCACCTCGTGGGGAAACACAGGACCGATGATGATGAGCTGGTCGTAGTTGAACACCCTTTTGTTGATTGTCACCTCAACCTCCATCGCAAAGAGACCGGCGGTAAGCTTGCTGCTCTCTTCCGAGGAAATCGTGCCAACCGTAGCAAGGGCGTCGGGATTGTCCCATTCGTGGTTGAGCAACTGAACACGCCTGTATTGACCGGTTCGCTCGCGGGGAGTCATCTCCAAGCGGGCCAGCATTGCCTCCTCACTCATCGGCGGATGAGTTCCGAGCGCGAACATCACGTCGCAGGCCGTTGTGTGTGTACCGATCCGCTCATGCACCGCTTTGAAAAGCATTCCTACGGGAGCTGTCCGCGTGTTATCGGGAACAATCAGCAAGACACGCTTTCCCATATAGTCCGCTTCCTTGCAGGCCCCGTTCACCGTCTCCTTTACCTCTTCAAACGTGAGGCTTTCACCATCAGCAACCACCTTGAAGTTCAGCGCGTGTTGCATGGTCAAATCGTCTGGGAAAGGAAACCACCGTCAACCCGGATGTCCGTGCCCGTGACAAATCCGCTGGCGCCGTGTGCAGCGAGAAACACTGCCGCACCAACAAGTTCGCTTGCCTCACCAAAACGGGCCATCGGCGTGTGCCCCAGAATAGACTGTGCGCGGGGGGTCGGACTGCCGTCGGGGTTGAACAGAAGGGCTCGATTTTGCTCAGCAGGAAAGAAGCCCGGGGTCAGGGAGTTGACCCTCACCCCGTAAGGAGCCCATTCACGGGCAAGAAACTGGGTCAGACTGATCACGGCGGCTTTGGCTGCGGAGTAGGCCACGACACGCGAAAGTGGCAGGTGAGCGGAGACACTCGCAATATTGATGATGCTCCCCTTTCTCTGTGAGACCATGGCAGGCCCAAATTCCTGACACGGCAGAAGGGCTCCGCCCACAAGATTCAAATCAAATCCGAGTCTCCAGTCCTCCGTCGAAATTGCTTCGAAGGATTGCTCAGGAGTCACCGTGACACTCGCGCTGTTGCCGCCGGCAGCATTCACCAGAACAGTCGGTGCACCCAGGGATTTCAGAATTTCCTGATGGGCAGCCTTAAGGTTTTCCGCGCTCGTGGCATCCGCAGAAAAAAACTCCGCCCTGCCTCCGGCCTCCCTGATACGCCGCACGCAGGCTTCGCCGCGTTCTTTACTACGACCGAGTACCCCGACCGTAGCACCGGCAGATGCCAGTCCTTCTGCCAGAGCCCCTCCCAGAGCACCTGTGGCACCGATAACTACCGCCACTTCCGTGCTGAGATCAAAAAGTTTGCTATTCATGATAAGATACCGTGTTACTTCGTTGTTTGGGAGAGCTGGGGAGTTTTGATTTTGGCCAGTTTCTTTGCAAGCCTCCCGGCAAGGGCACCCACGCCATGTTTTTCATCGCCTGAGGCTCCCTGACCGGGCGTGTACCGGAACCCCTCTTCTTTGTAGAGTGTTGGTGAATCGGCATGCTTTTCCGCATACTCCTGCCAATCCTTCCAGACGGCTGCATAGTCTCGCAGCAACTGATCCGCAGCCACCGGATCAAAGTTTTCTTCACAATCCATCATCTCAAAATTGAGACGATAGATGGCGTAAAGAAATCGACCGTAGTCACAAGTCACCCTGACAAAACTTGCTGTCGCTTCATCAGCAAAGCGGATTTCCTGGGATAGCGTGCAAATTTCATTCCAAATGTCCAGAGCCTCGCGCTTCTCACCAAGGACACGCTCCCGAATCGCCGGATCCTTGGGCAAATCAGGTTCACGGATATACTGGTCACGGCTCCACCATGGACGGATGTCGTTGTGTGTGGTACGCTTCCCGCGAACGACAGCTTGGGCAGAAAGCAGGCAAAGTTTTCTAAACCGCAATGCGTCCTCGTGGGATAGCTTCAGCACTTCCCGTGCGTACTCGTTGAAAACCTCCTCTTCGCTCCGCTGCGGATTGCGCGCCCAACGCGCCATCACCCAGGCATTGAGTGAACACCAAAATTCGTTTCGGGTATAAGGGCCAAGCCAGCCACCACCACGACTCCATGTCCAGATTCCGGCATAGAGAGGACTCTTTGCCGCAAACTCCCGTATGCCTTTGAGATCGAAAGACTCCATGGTGTTGGAATATTCCTCAAAACCATTGATGACTCCCTCGCCAATATAATTTGGATAGCATCCCTTACCCTCATATTCCCGGGCACACTGAACCTCGACGATCTGGGGATGTCTGCCTGTTCCCAGAATACGGCTGAAGCGGTTGCCCCGATGAAAGTCTCCCTCGCAGTGTTTCACGCTGATGGTCAGCAGGGGATGAGGCTCGATGGCATCACAGACTTTCAGGTAGGCCTCCGCATCCGTATCAAAACTGAGCCATGTTCTGAAATAGAGCTGTTTCGCGCGTTTCACGCAAAGTTCCTCACGGAGGAGTTGCATGAGGGGAATGATGGTCTCCTCGGGGGATTTCTTTTCACGGATTCCCCCGGCATGATGCGGGGCGTCATCAAGATAAGTCTCGCCGATACGGACGATCAGACCATCAAGCTCGGGGAGAATTTCAAAACTCTCGGCGATCATGTGTCTGAGAAGCGCCTGAGTGCGAGGATGACGCGGATCACGCCAATCCGTCCCCTCTTCCTCCATTTTTCTGGCTAATTTCTTTGGAAGAAGAATCAGATCGGACATGCAGAGCACACCCAGTCCGGCTGCTTTGACATCACCGTAAAGCCGCTTCAATCTGGCTGCTTTCTCCTCCACCCAATTTCGTTCCATACTTCCCCTTGGGAAAATCGAAGCGTCGAAGGCCTCCCAATTGATTGCCAACTGGGGAGAATCAAAGATCATGAAAACCTTTGCGTCGTAACCGAATGACTTTAAGGTCTCGGGATTGTTGAAAGCTGTGACAAAGGGGGCGTCACCAGGATTGTCATGTACCAAATCGAGCACATGGGGAGTGCGAAGGGTCATTCCCGGAAAATCGTTCATGGGAATTCTAGATATGCCTATTTTTTGTTAGAGGCATCAATGTCCGTTGTGGAACTGAATTTCCTCTTTGTCGTATCCCCTTCGCGCAGAAGCTTCATGTCACGGGAGGGTATGCTTTTGCGGTACTCATCGACATGGAGGCCGATCTCATGGAAAGGGATCGGAGGGAATCCATCGATCGACGCGACAAGTGTCGATCCGGGTTTTAATGTAAAATCAAAGTTCTCGGCATCAAGGAAGTCGGCAATCACACCGTTGGTGACATTTCCTTTCTCATCGATACCTGCACAATTCTCGGGCTTTGGAAGCTCGATCGGGGTTGCACAATTAACGAGAACATTTCCAAGAACCACATCGCCCCTGGGTATGGTGCTTTCCCCGCTGGCCACAAGGGCGGCTAGCTCGGGATGACGATCTTTCCATGGGGACTGATTATAGGGGATTAAGGCTATGTCTCCCCCAAGACGCTTGTCATTAAGGGTGTATTTACGGGAAACACCCCGGTCGTCGAGATGAATGCCCTTGGGGCAGCCAACGATGATGTTGTGTTCGAATCTGTTGTAATGTCCCCCGCCCATCAACACCCCCATGGCCGTCTTATAGACGACATTGCCACTAACCGTCACTCCGCTGGTGCCGTCATCCACATAGAAGGCATTGGCGTTCATGCTGTGATGGACAAAATTATTCCTAAGAGTGTTTCCGAAACCAGTGAATCCACTGTAACCGTAGAACCCTCCTAGATCACCTGAATTCAGGCCGACCCGGTAAATCTCATTCAGCTCAAACAAATTATCGGCACCGCCAAAGACAACCCCGGCATTGGCCGAGTCATGAATCCGGTTATTTTTGAGGTGAATGCCGACCGCATTGCGTTTTTCATCATTGGCGGATCCATAACCGACCATCACTGCGGGAACCGGAAAATCATTTCCAGCACGGGAAATATCATTGTTCATCACCTCGTGGCCGCTTGGTTCAAGCGTGGCCTTATTGCCACCCGTGATGTCCACGCCACGAAGTCCAGTCTCTGAAATGTCATTGCTAATGATCTTGTGATGCTTGCCGTCACGGACAAAAACACCGGTCTTTCCTATGTTCCGAATCGTACAACCGGCCACGAGATTCCCCTCCCCCCCCCTGATCTCGATTGCCGGTGCCAGCGAACCCGTGAAGGACAATTCTTTGATGGCCACATGGCTCACATCATGCAGGGAGATGATAGGATTCGTATTGGCTGCAACAAGAAGTGGGTTTTCCCTGTTGATACCCTCCGGTGGCCAGATAAGAAGCAGGTTGCGATTGAAGTCTATCGACCATTCGCCGGGAGAGTCGATTTCCTCCGGTAGATTGATGGCATACCATGCCTCCGTTCCATCACCACATCGCCGACCCGTCGCATCCTTTTTGTATTTGGATCCGATTCCCCCACCGACATCCTTCATCAATGTGATCGTGGAATTGGTTGCATTGATTTCCTTCACTTGGGCACCGTTGATGACCCAGGGTACACGCCAGAACCCGCGTAACCAGACACCCCCATCATTCATCGCCTTCATCCAGCGCAAGGGGCGGTCTTCACGATAGACAAAAGTTCCGCCATGTGTTGCATCACCGTTGTCGGTGACGCTTTGCATCGTGGTAAACCCATATTCACCATTGGGCCACCTAGACATTGGCAGGGTATTGGTCATATGGACTACCTGAAGAGGACGCCAAGTCTCTGCAAATGCCTGAGCGAAGGGAGTGATTTTCTGCACGCCCAGTCTGGAGAGGTCAACCTGGCGCATATGATCTTTGGCCATGGGATCGAGACGATCCAAAAGTTTTGGATCCTTCACCGGCCCCAGAAGGTCATCCGTTACGGAGTGCCCTCCCACAAGCAAGGGATGTGTCCCTTTTTCAGCTGTATAAACGATGGGAGACTGGGCTGTGCCTGAATCCTGCGTTTCTAGCAACACTCCATCCGGCATCGAATACAGTCCATCGCCCACCAAGACGGTGATACCATTTGTCCGACGCTCCGCAGGCAGGGAGCGAATGAGATCACGGGCGGCAGTGATGCTTGGTAATGGTTCAGTGGCACTGCCTAAAGCACCGGCTTTTCCTTTGGTGGAAACATGGATCTCGACAGGTGACGCTGCGATCATCTGAAACGCCAGAAAAGCTGATGACAGCAGCAGAAGGGGGGAGCTGACTTTAAACATTGACGGTTCAGAATTACTCTTTGAAAAAAGTGAATCAAGACAGAAGTGAGGAGATCGTGAGTGTCTTTACTGGCTCAGCCCCAGAATCTTCCCCCCATAACCGGTCATTTCAAAATATCCTTCAGCCTGTATTGGCTGATCCTCAATTGTACCGTTTCCCTTGATAGCTCCCTCCCAGTAGGCAAAGGGTGGAAGCACGAGCTCCTGATCCGCTAGTTTTGGTTCTATGGTGAGTTCTAGCCTCCTTGATGGAATCCGAAGGTGCCACGAGGCAGGATAGACTCCTCCGGTATGTGGACTCTTCCATGTACCCACGGGAGTAAGTTCAAGATCCTTGATATTGTACGTTGTTCCGTTTGCCTCGCGTAAAGTCCCAGAGTGAAAGACTTCCTTTTTCGCTGCGTCTCTAATCCTAAAAATCATTAAATCTTCACCATTACTCAGATGTAGCCCCGACCAATCCCATCCGGCTTCATCATGCGCAAGCGAATTGCTGGCCCACTCATGATCGAACCAGACGAGGCCATGAACAGAGTGCACGATACCATCGATTGACACCGTTCCCGATGCCTGCAAACGGGTCAGGGAATAGTAATGAGAAGCATGACCCGGTGTTGCGGATTTCGGACTGATTCCATTTTCACCATGAATGAGAGGTTCCCGATCGAGAGTCAGCAGGAGATCAACAGCTCTCCCCTCTCCCGATGCCTTGAGATGGAATCGTCCATATTCGTCCATTTCCAGCAACCAATCATCCATCCAGGCAATGCGACCCGGAGGCTTTGCAAATCCAGCCTCTCCAAACGCTCCCCGTGAAGATTTCTGGGTGAATTTAAAAGTCCTTTCATGCACATCCGTGAAGGTAAAATGAGCAAAGGGAAGTTCCGTGACACGGAAGCGGGAGGCGCTTTCCGGTTTATTACCTGGACGAATTCCCTGACGGAAAAAGGTGAGCTGAAAACCATAACCTCGTTCTTTGGTTTTGGGATCGTCTGCGTCATCAACGAGATTGCCTGTGGCGTACCACCACTCGGTCTTGAACTCACGATGCGGACCGTGATCCCGCGGAAAGCTATACTGCCAGCTAGGCTCGGCCATACGCCAGCCATCATCCTGCACGGCCAGAAGTGCGGTTGTCTGAAAAGACAGGAAACCTAATAAACAAATGGTTCGGATGGCGCGGGACATTCTTCCACCTTGCTAGCCTTCAGCACTGCCGTACGGCGCCCTCCTTCCATCGGAAAGGTGGGGGTTCCGGTAATCTTGACCCAACCCATTTCAGGAACTTTAAGCGACCTGTCATACTGCACGGTCACACCCACCGGTTTGGCGTCAGCCGCGCAGCAGGTGATGAAGAGTCTGATGACCTGGAAACGGTCTCCCTTGGGATTACCGACCGGAAGCGGCACAAACTGGCCGATGAGCTCAGTCTTTTTACCCTCAAAATCCTCACGGTAGGTCGGCATCTGAACGGCATAAAGCAGATCAATGACCTGAATCGGCATTGCGTTTGAACTGTCCTGCTTGGCTTGTTCCAAGGTTGATGGTTGAGGCGAAGTAGGCGCCACGACAGGGGGTGAAGAAGCCTTGGCCGAAGGAAGCTTGGCAAGATCCTGAACAACTCCACGATTGTTGATTGTACTCATCGTGTAGTGATTGTTTTGCCCGATGAGGACAACCGCCAAGGGAAGAAGCAGCACGGCTGTTTTAAAAATTATCGGGCCGGGTTTTGCTTCATCACCACCATGATGGTGATCATGATCTTCATGATCGTGGGCGTGAGAGCAGCATTGATCATGATGACAACAGCTGTCTGACGATTTTTCCCTGTATAATCCACGCAGCGAGAAAAAGGCCAAAATGATCAGAAACACTCCACCTCCCACTGTATAGGGCTGAAGCGAGGGGTGGAGGTAAGTCGAGAGCAATTTGCTGAAATGGAGCCATAGCACAAAAAAACCCCAGATCAAAAGCAGCAGAGAGTCGCGGATGGAGCGGAATGAGGTATTCATCGTGTCACCATCCGAGATTAAGCATGCCGATCCGCCAGCAGAGAATTCCGATCACGACGAAGAGAAAGACTGCAAGGCAAAGGATGAAGCGTTTGGAAAAGGCGGCACCGTAAAGAAAGAGCAGCTTGAAATCGAGCATGGGTCCAAAGACAAGGAAGGCCAGCTTTGCCGCCATCGGGAACGATGTCAGCGTTGCCGCAATGAAAGCATCGGTGGTGCTACAGACCGAGAGCACCGAGGCCAGCCCCATGAGCGAGACAATCGAAAGTACGGGGTTTGAGGCAAGCGGAAGAATAATTTCCTGATTCACCGCTGTGCTGAACAGGGAAGCGGCACCGGCACCGATCACAAAATAGACAGCCACATCGAGGAAATCCCGTATGGCCACTTCGGCGGCATTCTGCAATCTGTCGAGGAGACTCCGGGGAACATCATCATCCTGATGCTCATGATTTCCTTTGTTTGGATCCAGCACATCATCACGCACAATCAAATGTGCCGGAAAATTGGTGACAACCAATCCTGCCATAATGGCAACCGCAAGTCCGATTCCAAATCGGAGAAAAGTCATCTCAATGGCCGCCTGCCCCCGAAAGGCAGCCAGCGTACTGAGAAGCACCAACGGATTAACGATCGGAGCGGAGAGCATGTAAGTCACACCGCAGGAAACAGGAAGTCCCTTGCTCATCAATCGGCGCACCACGGGAACAATGCCACATTCGCACACCGGAAAGATCAACCCCAGAAATCCGCTTGCAATCACTGCCGTGCGGGGATTCCTCGGTAGCAGTCGTGTCATGAGCGACTGGGGAAGAAATTCTTCCAGAATTCCTGACAAAATTGCACCTCCCAGCAAAAAGGGAATACCCTCTAACAGTATACTCAGAAAGGCATACTGAAAATCCGGAAGACTAAAATGAAACCAACCTGTGTTAGATGGCACGAATCACCTTAGCACCAAGGAGGAAGATGTCATCCTCCTCCTTCTGGCTAATTTTTAAAAGAACCGGTGCATTTACAGCGATCGGGCTGCCGCCACCACCGCATCAGCTGTGATCCCGAGTTCTTTAAGCACAGTCGAACCGGGAGCGCTAAGTCCGAAGCGGTCGATGGCAATGGTTTTGCCATCCAAACCGACGAATCGGAACCAGGGATCGGAAATGCCGGCCTCAATGGAAACACGCTTGCGGCATTCCGATGGCAGCACCTCCTCCTGATAGGAGGCATCCTGACGAAGGAATCGCTCGAAACAGGGAACAGAGACCACGCGTGTTCCTGCGCCGAGAGTTGTTGCCGCTTCGAGGGCCACATGGACTTCACTGCCTGCGGAAAGAATGATGGTCTCAAGAGGTGCTGTTTCCTTCCGGGCAATATAGGCCCCCTTAAAAACACCCTTACGGCGCACATCGACGGGAATTTCCTTCAAATTGGGAAGGTTCTGCCGGGAGAGTGATAGGAGTGTCGGGCCGTGAATATGTTCCAAGGCGGCTGCATAGGCACCGGCAGTCTCCTCCGGATCGGCAGGACGAATGACATCAAGACCAGGGATAGCTCTTAAAGCCGCAACCGTCTCCACGGGTTCGTGGGTTGGCCCATCTTCACCAACGGCAACGGAATCATGGGTGAAGATGTAGAGAACCGGGAGTTTGGCAAGTGCTGCCACACGGATGGAGGGACGGCCGTAGTCACTGAAAACCAGGAAAGTCGCACCACTTGGACGGAAAATCCCGTCGTAGGCATAGCCGTTGAGGATGGCGCACATGGCGTGCTCACGAATACCGAAGTGAATGTTGCGGCCGGCATTGTCCTGACGGTCGAAGTTGCCGCCATTCTCGATGTAATTAAGTGTCGAACCATGAAGGTCGGCACTGCCGCTGATGAAAAGAGGCATCACTTTGGAGATCGGCTGAAGCACAATACTGCTGGCCTTGCGGGTGGCGATGCTTTCATCTTCGGGAAAGACAGGGATTGCAGCGAGGATGTCGGGCACCTCGTTGTTAATGCCCGAGTCGAGAAGGGCTGCAAGTTCGGCGTTGGCGGAGCACCATGCGGAATACTCCTTTTCCCATGCCGTATAGATAGCGCTGCGCTTGGCTTTTAATTCGGCAAAGTAGGAAGTGACTTCCGGGGAGACAAAAAATTTCTCCTCGGGAAGACCCAAGGCCTTGCGGGACTCGTCAGCAAATTTTACACCGGCTTCGCCATGGGCTTTGTTGGTTCCCTCCACCTGTGGAATCCCTTTGCCGATCATCGTGCGGCAGACAATGAGTTGTGGTTTTCCCTTTGCAGCTTTGGCGTTTTCGTAGGCGGCGAGAATGGCACCGTAGTTGTGGCCGTCAATTTCCTGCACATCCCAGCCATAGGCACGATAACGGGCACCCACATCCTCGCTCTGGCTTACAGGAAGCATGGCATCGAGGGTGACATTGTTCGCGTCGTAGAAGAGGATCAAGTTATCGAGACCAAGATGACCGGCAAGAGAGGATGCCTCTGCGGCAACGCCCTCCTGCAGACAACCGTCACC
Organism: uncultured Spartobacteria bacterium; assembly: GCA_903823215.1. GTDB lineage: Bacteria > Verrucomicrobiota > Verrucomicrobiia > Chthoniobacterales > UBA6821 > UBA6821. The sequence goes on along the minus strand of CAIJRY010000236.1, from coordinate 852 downwards.
GGCAAGCACCACAACATGGTTGTCAAGAATGGTGTGTTGCGGGGTGTTGAAACGAGCGGCAGCCATTTTTCCCGACATGGCAAAACCGACTGCATTGGCCATACCCTGCCCGAGCGGACCAGTGGTTGCCTCGACGCCCGGGGTCTCGTGAAACTCCGGATGCCCAGGCGTGATGCTATGCAGAGCACGGAATTTTTTGACCTGATCAAGAGGAAGATCGAACCCTGCAAGATGAAGCCAAGAGTAAAGGAACATACTCCCGTGACCGGCAGAGAGGATGAAGCGATCTCGGTTGACCCAGCGAGGATTCGCCGGATCTAGATGAAGGGCATGACCGAAAAGTACCGCGCCAATATCAGCAGCTCCCAGAGGGAGTCCGAGGTGTCCGGATTTGCAAGCGGTGACAGCGTCGATAGCAAGACCGCGAGCATCGCGGGCGGCGAGTTGGAGGAGTTCTGTATTCATGAAAAAATTAGATTATGAGAAGAATCCCCAGCCTCTCATTTTGCAAGCCTGCAAGGATGAATTTTTACTATGCAGTGGCTGCGGGTTGCTGCTGGGTCAGGCAGTGAAAGGCACCCAATCCCCAGATAAGCTCACGACAATCGATGGGCAGAATTTCTTTTCCAGGGAAAAGATCGGCAAGGATCGATGCGGCCACTTGATCTGATTTTCCTCCGAAGGCAGGAAGGAGCAGCGTCGTGTTTGCAATGTAGAAATTGGCATGACTGGCAGGGAGTCTCAACCCTTCACGATCGATGCGAGGAGGCATCGGTATCTCAATTACAGAGAGAGCTGTTCCATCGCTCAGTGACATGGCTTGGAGTTTTTTTAAATTCTCCTCAAGCGGTT
>CAIJRY010000235.1 GCA_903823215.1 uncultured Spartobacteria bacterium | reverse complement strand
TCTCCCGAGAGATCATGACCAAGCCGCAACAGTCCCGCCGAAGCAAGGATGGTGGCATCATAGGATTCAGCCGCTGCTACCTTCTGCAAGCGTGTCGGAACATTGCCACGGATCGCCGTCATCATCAGATCGGAACGGCGATTCTTGAGCAACAGGGCGCGACGGGGACTACTTGTGCCAATAACTGCTCCCGGAGGCAACATGGCGAGCCCTCCCGGATGACGCGACACAAGCAAATCGCCGGTCGGTGCGCGGGGCAGGATCGCAGCGAGACAAAGCCCGGAGGGAGTCTCCACGGGAAGATCCTTGAGACTGTGGACGGCAAGATCGATTTCTCCGATTAGCAAGGCCTCCTCAAGTTGCTTGGTGAAGAGGCCCGCCCCCTCTGCAGTCGGTTCATGAAGCGGCAGAGTGGTTCGGGCATCCCCTGTCGTCGTGATGATCTTCAGCTCGACCACGAGGCCGGGATGGGCTGACATTAAGGCTTCTCGAACCATCCTCGACTGCGCCAGCGCGAGATCACTGCCACGAGTACCCAGAATCAACGCGTTCGTCATTTGGGAATCCCCGGTTCGCGAGCGGTCTTAAGCCAGCTCAGAAATCCCCCCACATGATGATCGATCAACGACTCGCAGCGGACCACCTCCTGCCGGCGAATATCCAGCGACTGTGCAGCGATCTGTTCCAAGCTGTCGATGTCATAGAGGAAGAGCCCGTCGAGTTCATTGATGGCGGGGTCGGCATCGCGCGGAACGGCCAGATCGATCACGAAGAGGGGATCTCCCCGCCGAAGCTTTAACAGTGGGGCGATCCTCTCCGGAGTCAGGAGCGCGAAAGGAGCGTTCGTCGAGCTGATCAGGATGTCCACATCGACGATGGCATTCTCCCAGTGATCAAAATGGAGGGCCATCCCGCCGATCTCAGCGGCAAGTGAGGCTGCGCGTTCATAGGTGCGGTTGGAGACGATCACGCTCCTTACCCCTCTGGATTGAAGACTTCTGGCGGTTCTTTCACTGATCTCCCCGGCACCGAGGATCATGACGCGCCTACCCTCCAGAGACCCAAAGATTTTTCCAGCCAACTCCACTGCCACCGATCCGATGGAAGTGGGACCGCTCGTGATCTGAGTCTCGGTGCGAACTGTTTTGGCCACACGGAAGGCATGTTGAAAGAGTTTGTGCAGCGATCGGGTGGCGGCTCCCGCTTCGTTCGCTATCGAGTAGGCCTTTTTCACCTGACCAAGGATTTCTGTCTCCCCGATCACCATCGAGTCAAGCCCGCTCGCCACTCGGAAAAGATGTCTGACCGCCTGAGGCGTGTCATGGTGATAGAGAGGGGCTTCCAACCCGGTTCGCTCGGCAAGGATGGAGCGGAACCCATCCAGTGCACGCAAGGTGCAGAGACCTGAAGCATAGAGTTCGACCCGGTTGCAGGTAGAGAGCATCACGACCCCGGAGACACCTTCGATTTGACGCAGTCGGGCAAGCATGCCAGCCATCTCATCTTCGCGCACAGCAAACCGCTCCCTCACCTCGAGGTGGGCAGTACGATGATTGATGCCGGCGCAGAGAATGTTCATCTTAATTCATAGCTTCCCTATTCGGTGCCGGTGGAGAGATGCTGGATTACCGGGAGCAGGACCAAAGCCAGCAGGAAAGTTGTGGAGGCGAGGATAGCAAATCGCCGACCGGTGAACAACCCTGTCTTCGCTCCCGTAAGAAGCGCCGCATAAAGAACCCAGATCAAAATCGAGAAGAAAAATTTGGCTTTGGAAATCGTTATATGAGCGTGCATTCCGGCCGCAAAACTCAAGCTCAGGAGAAAAAATCCGACCCAAAGCAGCCGCAGGATGGCTTTGGCAAGAACGGTGATCGGAGGGAGGTGATGAAAGATAGGGGCCGGACGGCGGGACTTCAACTGTCCTTCCTGAAGCAGGAACATAAACCCGGCGACACACGCCAGACCAAATGCGCCATAGGCCACGAGAGAGAGAGCTGCATGAGTCTCCACCCAAGGATTGGGGCGGAAAAACCCCGACCGTGCACCCTCGGGCAGGAGTACGGCAACAATTTGCAGGAGAAGCACGAGAGGTGCTGTGAAGGCCCCCATGAGTGAGATCCTATAAGAGGGCCCGATCACGAGGTAAATCAACGCGATTGACCAACTCAGAAAAACCAGTGTCTCAGGGACTGTTCCCAAGGGACATGCATGCTCCGCGGCACCGCGCAGCGAGAGATACCAACCCTGAGCTGCCGCCCCGAGAGCCATCGCGATGAAATTGAATCTCCCCGGATGGAATCGTCCCGCTCCAAGGACGAAGAGCGTGTGACCGAAGCTGAAGAGATAGCAGAGAGTGGAGGCAAGAAGGGCAATGCGTTCCATGGAGATCAGGAGGGTTTGATATCATTCATGCCGGAAGCCCGGGATTCAATGAGTGCATAAGCATTATGATTATGGATGGACTCGAAGTTCTCCGCTTCGATCCGATACCAAAGAATATTCTCATCCCGCTCAGCCCGTGCCGATACATTCCTCACGAGATCTTCGACAAAGACAGGATTGGCATAAGCCTGTTCGGTGACGAACTTTTCATCGGGGCGTTTCAGCAGACTATAAAGTTCCGAGCTGGCAGAGTCCTCCACGAGTCGCACCATCTCCTCGATCCACATTGGTTTGGCGCACCGCACGGCAAAGGTGACATGACCTCTTTGATTATGGGCACCCGAAGCACTGATCGCCTTGGAGCAGGGACAAAGAGTCGTCACCGGCACGATCACCGTGACAATGAAGTCAACCTGTCCCTTGGGTCCCCCTGAGAGAGTGGCATTGAACCTCACCGTGTAATCAAGCAGTCCGATCGCTCCGGTGACAGGAGCTGCCTTCTCCATGAAATAGGGAAACTCAAAATCGACATGAGCCTGATCGCTTTCAAGACATTCGGTGAGTTGCACAAGAATCTCGCGGATATTACGCACATGGAGAATGGGACCGTGCGAATTGAGCACCTCCACGAAGCGACTCATGTGCGTCCCCTTAAAATGATGTGGCAGATCCACCGTCATCTGCACCGTGGCGATGGTTCCCTGCTCGTTGTGATTCTTGTCACGGACGCGGATCGGAAAGCGCAGATCCTTCACACCGACTCTGTCGATTGGAATCTGGCGATCATCGGGAAGGCTCTGCGTGTCGGTAAGTGGTTGGGCGGACATGATGAAAGGGGGGTACCCTACAGGCTAAAAGCTGAAGGCTAAAGGCTAAAACAGCTCGTGAGCAAGGACACTCAGGCAGTAGAGAGCAGCAGTCTCCGTGCGGAGAATGGTCGGGCCGAGCGTCACCGGAATGGCGTCGGCTGCTTTGAAGAGCGCGATTTCGGCGGGGGTGAAATCCCCTTCCGGGCCGATCAGCACCGTGACATCGTCGGGAAGATGCCCTTTGGCTTGCCGGTAGCCCATCAGCACCTCTTTGATTGGCCTCGAGTCAGGCTGAAGGGAAGTCAGAAGAAGCATTCCACCAGTCCGGATTTTCAGAAATTGTTCCGCTGTGCAGGGCTGGTGCACACTCGGGAGGGTGTTGCGACCGCACTGCTTACAAGACTCCAGGACGATCTGCTGCCATCGCTCGCGCTTGCGCTCCGTATCTGCCTCATCGAGGCGCACTACAGTCCGCTCCGTCATCAGCGGCACGATGGACGCTGCTCCAAGCTCCACCGCCTTTTGCAGCACAAGATCCATGTTCTTACCCTTCGGCACAGCCTGAGCTAGGGTGATGGCACATCGAGGTTTGGTCGTCATGGCCTGTGATCCGATACGGAGGGAGCAATGCTTGCGATTCACCTCCATAAGCTCCGCTTCAGCGACCTTTCCCAACCCGTCAAAGACGACGATCGTGTCACCCGTACCGAGCCTCAGCACATCGCAGCAATGATGCGCATCCGTGCTCTCCAACTCTGGCCGCTCATACAGCCAACGCTCTGGGGCGAGGTAAAACCGGTGGCTGGACATGGGGTGATTTAGTTCTCCCCAGGGGAAGAATCGGGAGAATCCAGGGCATCGGCGGAGAGATCCGAAGGCAGGATTGTCGATTTGACAAGCAGGGTGCAGGTGGTGCCTACAAGAGCGCCCGCGATAATATCGCTGAAAAAGTGATAATCCATCACGACCATGCAAAGCCCTTCAAAGATTGCCAGAGCGATGCAGAAAGGGAGAAGCCTGCGGTAGATCAAGCCAATCGGGAGAAACGAGGCAAAGGCGATAGCCGTGTGACCCGAGGGAAATGAACCGGTGGCATCGGTGCCCTGAAAGAGCTTTCCTTGGAACCATAGAAATCCATAGGCGTGATTGCCGATCCATGAGGGATTATTATGTGTCCAGGTGAGGGGCCAGTCCCGGCTGAAGATCCACTTGAGTTCGTTCTTTAGCCCGAAGGTAAAGAGGATGCTGACACTCATGAGGATGAGGAGCGTGCGGAACCTGCTGGATTTCAGAAACGGAGTCGCCAGCAACAGGAAGGGGGCCAGGCCGGTCAGAATGGGAGGCCATTCCACAAGCTGGACAAAGAGATTGAGCTGATGCCTCTCCAGATCTCCCTGATCTGCCTGCACAGGTGGCCAGTGGTGGATCTGGAAGAGTGCGCAGATCTGCTGGGGCAGGGAATGGTCATAGATGAAACTGCACAGCGAGCGGTCGATGAAAAAATAGCTGACCACGATGGCCACGACCATTACTGGCCAGATACGGACGAGTGGTTTCACGGGTGGAACTCAGGGCGCGGGGGAGAACAGGCAGGGCTACGCCTGCCATGAGGCGAAGTACTCCCGGACAGCTTCCTTCCAGTGGCGTGGGACAATACCGGTGGCCCGAGTGAATTTCGAGGTATCCAGAGCGCTGTGGGGAGGCCGGACGGCAACGAAGGCATTCATGTCGGAGAGTTTCAAGGGGGCAACAGTGGTCGTGAGCACCGGAATGCCATGCTGCTTGGCGCACTCAAGCGCATATTCCCCGTAGTCCCGCCAGGAACAGGTGCCACTATTGCAGAGGTGATAGACGCCTCCGGGAAGCGCAAGATCAAGAAATGACTCAAGCCAGAGAGCCAGATCCTCGGTATAGGCAGGGGAGGAGGTCTTGTCGTGGACGGCGGCGGCCTCGGGATTAGTCAGTGCACGGCGGACAATGGCATCGACAAAGCTTGGCTTGTCAGGGCCAAAAACCCATGAAACCCGGACGACGCAATGCAACGGACTGGCTGCCAGCACCTCCAGATCACCCTCAAGCTTGGTGGCACCATACTGACTGACCGGCTTCGCTTCATCCTCCTCGGTGTAGGGGCGGTCGAGCAGACCGTCAAAGACATAGTCCGTCCCGACATGGATCAGGCGGGCTCCCCTCGCGGCGCACAGGCGGGCAATGCGGCCTGGTGTCTCCGCGTTGATGCGCCGTGCAAGTTCGGGATCCCGCTCGCATCCGTCCACATCGGTGGAGGCGGCGGAGTTCACCACGACATCACCGGTGCCGAATGCGTAAGCAGCCAGAGCGGCTTCGGCGGAGAGAGGATCGGAAAGATCGACCTCGTTTCGAGTCAAGGGGATCAACTCGGAAATCTGGGGGAGTGATTTCCAACGACGGGATAGCGCGGCCCCAAGACGGCCATTGGAACCAAGGAGAAGAACCTTCATGGAGAATAGGAAAAAGCGGTTCCAGAGAAGTTGAAAGCTGAAAACTCATTTCCAGTGGGAGAAATAAACAGGGGAGGTCTGCCGAAGTGGTCGATTTACACGCCTTATGAGCATTGATGAAACTCCAGAAAAATCACCTCTCTTTTCTGGAGGTGAACGAATCGAGTGTGGACTTTTGGAGGAGTCGGGTTTACTTGGAAGTCATGGAGGCTACAGATCTTATTACTGCGAATCCTGAAATCCTGGGGGGGGCTCCCGTGTTCAAAGGCACACGGGTTCCGGTGAAGGCTCTCTTTGAGTATCTGGAACGGGATTACTCACTCGACGAGTTCATTGAGTGCTTCCCCTCGGTTAGCAAGGAAATGGCTCGGATGGTTCTTGAGCGTTCTGAGGCAGCGCTCCTTGCCGTGTGAGAATTCTCTTGGACGAATGTGTCCCTTGGCCACTGGCAAGGCTTCTTGTGGGGCATAATTGTTCAAATCCATATAAGCGGGGATGGGGTGGAGTCAAAAATGGTGAACTCCTGAAACTGGCAGAGGAAGAATTCGATCTCTTCATCACCTCAGACCAGAATCTTCGGTACCAACAAAATCTTTCTGGCAGAAAGATTGCCATTCTTGAGCTGTCATCAAATGACTGGTATTCTATACAGGCTGATGCGGAGTGCATTCGGCAGGCCGTGGATAGAATCGCTTCCGGTGATTTCATCCACCATCTGGTGACACTGAGCAGATAGCAAACTAGTCGATCGGAGAGCCCGCCCCGCCCTCTAGCCTCGCTCCCCTCTTCAGCTTTGCTTGCCCAGCCGTTGCTTCGCAGCTGTTACAGCACCTTTCAGGTTTGACGGCACTTGCCGCCCGGCAAGCGGTGCCCCCCTGCGGGCAACGACTGAGTCGTAGTCTGCCGCGCCTCATCCCAGAGGCTTGGTTCAGGTTTGCTGATCTCCGCCATCAGACATCTGACCCTCTGACTGCTGGTCTCTTCCTCCTTCAGCTTTGCTTACCCGGTCGTTGAATCGCAGCCGTTAAGGCCTATTTCAGCGTGTCAGCTTTTTAAATTTCTTCTGTGACGCCAATATCCCGGCTCCCGGCTACAGTGCATAACTGCGATGATGAGTGCAAAATCAGATTCGATGGAGTAAAGTACAGCATAGGGGAAGACATGTACCAAGCACCGCCTCACATCCTCTTCAAACAGGATCCTCTACAATCCGGTGAAAAGCTAATTCGACACACGCAAGGAATCGCAATTCCAAGCCATCCTGACAATCCGCATAGAAGCTTGCAGCATCTTCTAGCTCGCGCAGTGCTTCGGGGTGAAACTCATACCTCATCGCGAGACGGCTTGCCTTACACGAACAAGCCCTTCTTCGCTTGAAATAGTCTTAACACGGCCATGGCGAACATCATCTCGGCGGCGCAGAGCCTCAGTCACCCAAAGCTGGCGAATGTAGCCATCTTCAACTGGGTCAAGACTCTCGACGAGACGATCTGCTAGGAGAGCTCGGGCTTCACTAGGAAGAGAAAGCGCCTCATCTGCGATCTGCTCAACAGTCATGTTCATTGGTGGAGACTCGTTGCTTTCAGTCACGAAATCAACTCAAACCCACGCTTTAGTTTAGTATTCACGACCAGGCATCCTCTCAGCTACTGCTTCGGGGATAGTTGACGGCACTTGCCTCTTGGCAAGCGGTGTCGCCCTGCGGGCTACGACAGCGTCTCAGCCGTTTACACCTGCGGCAACTCAAACCGCCCCGCGAAGATACCTGGCACAGAAATGTCCTCATCGAGATCATCCCAGCGCAGGGCAAATCCATCGACTTCCAGTTTAATATCCTTGAGTTGATCGTCGGTTGCTTGTGCTAATCGATGGAATCGGTTGGCGGGAAACCCGACGATCCTCCCGTCATGAAGTTCGATAAAAACCCTCCTTGATTCGACCCATGCACGAATTGCAGCAGCCTCAATTGAGATTGGAGGTTCAGCGAGAATGGTGTTCATGGGATGCTTCATTACCTTCATCAGAGTAAAAGTGAAAACGGAAAGACCCGACTTGCAGGACTGTCGGCATTGGTGAGAGAATATCACAGCCAAGCGCATTTACGAAAACAAAGAATCGGATAATCGGTCAGGTCTCGCTCAAAGACACCAAGTTTCACCGCGCCTTTTGCCCTCTGACTGCTGATCACTTCCTACTTCGACATCTGCTCATCAGCCTTTTCGCCAATCAACAGACAACAAATTTCCGCTTCTCCCGAGACCTTCGTCCTTCGGTCTTAAGCTGGAACTGCACCTTCATCCTGACGGTGAGGCAAATAAACTGCGGTAACACCAACACCTTTGATAGTTGTCCCTATAGCCGAATGTACCTTCTTTTTTACTCCCCAATATTTGTTTTCCTGCGGGATTGCTGAATCAATGAATACCCCTGGCTCCACTCCAAAATGAACGGCCAGTCTCATGATTTGAAGAACCGTGAGATTGCGCGTTCCATTCACCAGCCGGGCACCTTGACTTCTGTCCACTCCAAGAAGCCGAGCAAGATCAGTAGCACTCATCGAGTGTTGATCCATGAGAAAGGTGAGCATTTCAGAAGGAGAAACTATCGGAGCTGGTTCATCCTCATAAGCAGCCATGAAATCAGTGATCACATCGAAATAGTCAACTTGATCCCCGCTCAGGCGATCTTCAAAACCTGCGAGGATATCGGCAACCTTTTCCGCCTCGGAAAACTGCTTCCTATTGTGAATCGGGCGGGGCAGATAGATTTGGCAAAGACTTGTGTAATCCTTCGGAAGATCCTCAAAGAGTAGAGTGTCCGATGACAAGTTCGTCTTGGTTTTCATAGTTCTTTTTTCCAGTTGTCTTTATCGTATTCAGCGTGGGTTAAGAATCGAAGGGCATAGACCCGTTTTCTATTGAAGTGAACAGCGGCGATGAGTCGAAAATTGGTTTTGCAGATATTGAACACAATGACAGTTCTTTTGCTTTTGACGGTCACACTGTCCGCGCCTGGGAACACCTGCTTGAGCTGCGTGATGTCCTTCCATTTTGCCGCTTTGGTTAATTTTATCCATGCTTCAACATTTGAGGTGGCGGTAGGATGTTTCTTCTCCATTTGTCTTAGAAAGGAGATCTTGATAATCCGCATGTTGCCAATTTGGCATCATTTCTGCCCGTTTGTCAATAGAGAGCCCTCTTTAGCTTTGCTAGTCCGGCCGTTGCTTTGCAGTTGAATTGATGATCGGATTTCCCATCCGATCTCCCTTGCGGGCTGCGCTTGAGGCGCAGTCTATGTCGTCTTGCACCGCAAGACTCCATTCGGGCGTTTCCACGCTCCTCGTCCCTTCGGGACTGTGCTGTGCACATTTCTATCAGCTCCCGCCAGTCGCTGATTTGTTACGGCCCATCTCAGCTCTCCGAAATCTGACCCGCTGATTGTCTGACATCTGATCTCCAAATTGACGGCACTTGCCGCCCGGCAAGCTTTAAACCGCTTTAGCGGGCAGGTGGAGCCGAGCGCGCAATTCAGTTTGCCTCTCCTGCAATCGGGCGAAGGAGCGCTGATGGTATGTCAGTCGCTGCTCGGGAGTCATTTCTTTGGTCTCCTCGTAAATGCGAGCCTGGGCCTGACGTTTGATCTTCACGCAAGTGTATTCCTCAATCTTCATATGCAATCACCTCCGCTGGGGTATTGATGGACAGTGTATCATAGCCGTTGATCAAATTGACACCATTATACAGAGGAATCTTGTCGAAGTGGACAATGTGTTTGAAATTCCAACTAACGATGATTTTACAGTGGTTGACGGCGGCTAACGCCACATGCAAGGCATCGGCAGCCCATTTTGCCGTCACGATGCCAGCCTGCAGGTAAGATTGCTGGAGAGCTAAAGCCTGCGAGGAGGGAACGACCAGATGGGCCGATGGCAGAAAGTTTTCATATTGAAGCTGCACCCGCTCGGGGGCTGACACAAGTTCATCCGCCACGACATTCGAGGTGACGAGTTCAAAACGGCCTTCCTCGACCTGAGTAAAAAACTCCCGGCTGGCCTGATCAATTCCCGCATCAAAAACCCCGCCAAAAACGGAAGTGTCGGCATAAACACGGATTGACATGGATTCAATTTTGCACATCCGGCATGACGACGCGAGCTTTGTGTTGTGCTTCTTCCCTCATCCCAGAGGCTTGGTTCAGGTTTCAGCTTTTGCTCTCCGCCCTTTATCTGCCGGTCGTCCCCGACCAGGCATCCTCGGATCTTCTGATCCTCGGACTGCTCAGCCTGCGCCTCGCATGATTAAGCCGCATTCCCACGCGCCTTTTGACCTCTGAATGCTGATCTCAGCCCTCTTCACCTTTCACTATGTCAGCGTGTCAGTTTTTTAGGTTTCGTCATTTCATGACTTCATCCCTTCCCCAAAAACTCTCTCATTTTCAAAATCCAAAATGCGCTAACAGATTCAAAAAATAGGGAAAATCCCCCACTTTGAATTGTGACGAAATTGTAACATTAAAGGTGATGACGAGTGTGGATGAGGCGGGCATAGTCCTCGTCAACCAAGGGTCTATAGACCTGCACAAATAACCACAAACCTAGATTACATCAGCCTCGAGCAGCTTTATGAAAAAATTTATTACCATCGCAGCGCTTGCCGTTGTGGGATTTGCTGGAGTTGCAAAACTCGATGCAGCCATCATTACCAGCGTTGGTTCAATCGCAAATGGTGATTTGCTTCTTGGATTTGATGTGGCATCGAGCGGTATCGGCACTCAAAGGAACTTGCTAATTGATCTCGGGCAATACTCCACGCTGGCATCGTTGGGCTCAGTGAATTTGAGCGCCGATTTAACGACAGTCTACGGAAGCGCAAATCCAGCAGGACTAAAATATGGAGTGATTGGGGTAACAGATTCTCCTCAAAACACGACCTATATCACAACTCCCACCCTGAATTTTATTTATCCTAAACTTTCTGCTAGTTCAACAGTCGCCTTGCAGGGTAACTATCTCCAACCACTGGATCCGGGTGCAGTGAATACAGGTACTCTTGGCTATGATTTGGCTAACGCATTCCAAACCACAGCTAATGGCGGATATATATCAAGTTCAGACGTGAATTCGTGGACAACTCAAAATCCCTCAACGGTTCCATTTGGATTCTACTCAGGAAATTCGATCCAAACAACACTTGGATCAGCCCTGAATTATCTTGATATCATGCCTCCTACCACAAGTGGCACGGCTGGAAGTCAGGTCGGTTACTTCAATATCTCTTCCTCAGGCATCCTGACATACACTGCAGTTCCTGAGCCGAGCGCCTACGCCCTCCTTGCCATGGGTTCACTCATCCTGTTTGTTGTTAACCGCCGCCGGTCGGCCAGCATGAAGGCCCGGTAACCCACCCGATTTCAACGCGTCAGTATATTACAGAAAAAACACAGCAGTATTAATACGTCTAACAAAGAGAGTATAAGTAGCACAAAGTAAGTAACAAATCCAACATCGATAACCACAAAAAACCTAAATAAAATGAAAAAAACAATCATCAAGGCATGTGCAATTGCTGCGGCGCTAGTCGCTGCACAGGGCATGTATGCACAATCCATCACTCCGATCACCAGCGTAGGTTCCATGGCAAATGGAGATCTGCTGCTCGGTGTCAGGACAACAGTCGCCGGCAAATATGATCTCATGATTGACTTGGGACAGTTCAGCAGCCTGACTAGTGGAGCATCACTCAGCATCAGCAGTGATCTTGCTGCCATCGGGACAGCATCAAGCCTCTATTATGGCGTATTTGCCGTGACAGATGGCGGAACTGTCTATGCAACAACACCGACTGTAAGCCATCTCTTCAGCGGACTTGGCACTAGCCAGGCTAATTTCACACAGGGAAACTACTTACAGCCTCTGGATCCAGGTGCAGTTGGTTATCAAACTCTCGGATATGATCTGTCTGGGTTCTCCGATTCCCAGTCAACCGCACATGGCGGTTATATCATCGCTTCTGATGTCAATTCATGGTCATCACAGAATCCAGGCAGTGCTGCATTTGGTCAGAGCACCTACCAGATTGAAAGCGCCATTGGTTCAAATGCATACCTTGATGTAGCACCGAAATCCGGCACAGGATCACCCACTCAAGTTGGTGTCTTCAATCTCTCGAGCGGTGGATTGCTGACCTATAACGCAGTTCCAGAGCCAGGTACCTATGCACTCTTCGGACTCGGTGCACTCTTACTCGTCATTGCAGTACGTCGCAAATCCCACAACGCTTAATTCAACATCCGTCAATTCAGTAAAAAAACTAAAACCCATAATATGAAACATACTAAGTCATTGTTAGTGGCCGCCTTGGCGGTCCTCTCAGTCGGTGCAGCTTCCGCTGACACTATCTATATCACCGGATCCACAGCATTCCGTAAGGCAGCTAACGCTTCGATCGGCAGCTACGTCGATGGTAAGAGCGCTGGATCAGGTATCATTTTCTCCGACACAACAGGAGCTAATCCTGTCGGTGCCACGGACATCGCCTGGCAGTATGTCACTGGTGGTAGCACCAACTACATTGTCGCTCACTGGAGCGGATCAGAAGGTGGTATCCAGAACACTGCCGCACCCGCAGGAACTAAGACATACAACTATGTCAATCTTGCAACGGCTACATTGCAGTCGCCCGCATCTTTTGCCACTGGTGTCGGTATAGCAGGTGCCACTAACAGCGGGAATGTCATCGCCACAAATGGTAACATCGTTATGGCGGATACGACACAAGCCTCCTCGCTCTTCAAGAACACATACGCAGGAACCACCTACACGGGCCTCAATGGAAGCCAGGTTGGTGTCGTCACCTTCGCATGGGTTGTGAATAGTGGTGCAAACTCGGGTGTCACCAACATGACATCTCAGAATGCCCGCGCCATCCTCACCGGTGGATTCGTGTCCGCTGCCATGTTGACAGGTTCAAGCTCCGATACAAATGACGTTCTTTGGTTGATCGGACGTGACATTGATTCAGGTACACGTCTGACCACCCTCGGTGAGACCGGATTCGGAACGACTAAGGCAGTCAAGCAGTACTTCATCGGTTATGGTGGCACCACCACAAACAACGTTTACCTCACACCTGCCACATCCATCAACGGAGTAACAGAAGTGAAGGGAAATGCCGGTTACACCTCCGGAAGCGGTAGCAGCGCAAGTGGTCTGATGTACCAGATCAAGAACTATGGTATCCTGGCATCAGGTACGGCCCTCACTGTTGACACCAACAGCACAGCCAACACCTATACCGGAGGCAACTACCTGATCGGTTATGCTGGTACAGGTGATTGTGGTAAGGTCTCGGCTTCTCCAGTGCGTCTCTTGTCCTACAACGGTGTTCCCTATAGCGATGGTGCTGTCTATAATGGTCAATACACCTTCTGGGGATACGAGAATCTCTACTACAATGCTAGCACAGTAACAGCTAATACTGTTACTGTCGCCACTGCACTTATAAGCACACTTCAGGGATTGCCTACAGGTAATGGAGTAGGGACACTGCAGAACGCAGGTGTGCCTCTCAGCAGCATGGTAGTTGCACGCGGATCCGACTTCGCGGTTGTCACACAGAACTACTAAGCTAGTCTTAGAGAGGTTCGTTTCTCTCTAAAAACTGAAATTATGTTGAGGCTGGTGAGATAACACTCACCAGCCTCTTTGGTTTAGAAGCTAAAATCTGAGCATACTAGAGATTCGCGTTGTGCAAAAAATTCTATTTTTAGAAACAGAAAAAATTATTATAGGACTATGAAACCTTTCGTTAAAATTCCAAAATTGCTGATTTTGATAATCCTGATTCTAGCAGCAGGGATTTTTTGGAATCTGAATGGGACATTGAAATCCCTTCAAACGACTGATAAAGAATCCTTGGAGAATCATGCGATGGGATCTATGAAAAGTGCCCGTGAATTAGTTTTCTCTTTTGCGCAATCTTTGCTTCCGATAAACCAAGCAACTGATCAAAAATTGGGCTCTCATAAACTTGCACAATCCATCGGTTCAAGTCCGGCCAGTATCCAAACTCCTCAATTTCCGCAAATCGCAGCACCCTCCTCTGGGTCTTCTGTGACTGGTCAGGAGCAAAGCGCATCAGTGGCAATCTCCTCTTCCGTAGCTCCCTCTTCAGCCCCCCGTTCATCGTTTGCTTCTGGTCCTCAACAAAATACGCCAGGTGCCGGCGCCAGCTTTAGCGCATCCTCTGGCATTGCATCGTCAGGTGCCTTATCCTCAGGCCAACTCAACGCTGCATCCGCAAGAGGCATCTCGGCATCCGCACCTCAGCCCACAGCAAATGGAGTAAGTATAGCAGCTCAGCAATCTCTTAACTCTCAGCCTGCCGTCCCAGTAGCTTATGCCATGCAAAGTGCGCTAAACGATCCATCCACGGCAGCTCAGGTCAATCAGATTCTTAATGATCCTGGAGCGTCGGCTCAGCTTACGCAGATAGCAAATGACTTTGTTGCCAATGTGAACTCATCCGGGGCTTCACCCAGTTCCTCACAATATGCAGCCAACTACAACTCCAGTGTAAGTCTTGCAGATCAGCAGTTTTACTCAACTTTTGGTCATGAAGCCTACATGGCGTGGCAGCAAGTTCAGGCGGCAAATGCTGGGCAGTAAGCTATCTTAATGTTTGGCTGCCAACTTCCGTTGAAGTGTCTCGGCTTCGTGAGAAGCTTGCCTTAACTGATCTTCGCTTAGTCCTCTGATACACTCTGATAAAGCCATTGTGATTCTTGGATAGGGCCCGTCTTTTCCTACGCTCAGGTAGATGTATGCTTTGTAGGGATCCCCAGATTGAAGAAGCACATCTCCGTATTCACCAATGGCATTCAGATCACCGAGATCCGCCCCTTTTTTAAGCCAATCCAGAGCTTTCTGTCGATCTTGTGGAACATACTGACCGGTAAAATAAAAATGACCCATGGCACCACAAGCCCAGGGGTTTCCCATCTCTGCAGCCTTCTGAATAAGAGGAAACGCTGCAGCAGGATTCTTCTTCAAACTATGATCTCCAAAAAGAGTGTCCTGCCCAAGAAGAGCGAGTGCAGTTGAATTTCCCAATGCCGCAGATTTCTTGAGCCAATCAATGCCTTCGTTGGTATTCTTTTTCACTCCCCGCCCTTCACAAAGGAGTTTTCCACAGAGATAGGTTGCATGAGGATCTCCCTTTTCAGCGGCCATTCTAATCCATCGATATCCTTCAGCTTCATCCTTTTTGACCCCTTGACCTTCTAGGAACATGATGCCGATGTTATTCATGGCTTTGAGATTTCCCTGCTCGGCCGCCTTGCGGTACCAGAAGCCGGCCTGTTCATAGGACTGATTAACACCTTCTCCCCGATAATAGGATCTGCCCAAAAGGAACTGATCCTCAGCATTCTGTGCAGATAGGGGAGCATTGGTTGTGGTATTGCTCGAATCAGAGGCGCAGAGAAATGCTGGTTGGCAAATAACAGAGGCTACCAATAGGCAAATCTGCAAGGGGTAGAGCGAAGCTGCTTTCATAGTTAACGATTCTATCATGCAGATTTTTTTTGGAACAACAGTCAAGAAGCATACAATTGTTACAATCTTGTCACAATCGCTGATGGCGGACATATCCTTGATTTAAGGGTGAATGGACAAGGACGGGTTTTTACCCACAAGTGGGATCATAAAAGGGGTAGGATCATTTTCTATAAAATCATCAAATATGTCGAAATTGTAACAATTGGAATGCTGGTTTCTGCGCTATCTGAATAGCTTTTCCATGAACCAAAAATTTCTATCCTTCTCAAGCTGTTGCACAGAGCGTCTGCCTGTGTGCTGGGGGGGGGGATGAGTTGGAAGCCGAAAGCAATAGCTAAAAAACTGACAAGATGACCAGTTCGGACATGCCTCAAAATTCCGGCCGAACGAGGGCTAACGAGATTGGTTACGCAAATAGCAACTCCGTCATTCTCGGTGTCAGCGTGTCAGTTTTTAGTTTTTGTTCCCCCCCCTTGGATCACCTTTGTGGTAGAACTTCATATTCCTGGGGTATCGCCCAACTGGAGTTCAATAGTGGTTACGCAAAATGGAAATTTCAACAGACTGTTCAGTTACTCGATATAAAAAGCGATGCTCCCCGTCGATGCGCCTTGACCACCACCCGGCCAATTGATGCTTCAACGGTTCCGGTTTGCCAATACCCTCGTAGGGACTCCGCCGAATATCTTTGATGAGTTGGTTAATGCGGCGCAACATTGGTCGATCCGTGTTCTGCCAATACAAGTAATCCTCCCATGCTTCGTCGGAAAAGATGAGCTTACGCTTCATGCGTCAACGGCTCGTTCAATACCTTTTCCAGCATCCATCTGAGCGATGGCACTCATAATGCGTTTGGCATTCTTGGGGCTTTTCAGCAAGTAGGCAGTCTCCTCCAACGCTTCAAAGTCTTCCAGAGACATCATCACGACAGCCTGATCTCGGTTACGCGTGATGATGATGGGAGTGTGATCGTTGCAAACCCTATTCATGGTCGAAGCGAGATTCTCTCTTGCAGCGGTATAGGAAATAGCGGTCATAAAAAGGACAGTATGCTGTCCATGGTAATCGGTCAACCGGGGATGTTGTTGACATCGGAAAAAATCCCATCCTCTCTCCGCGCCCCTGCAGGAGAATGGTTTGCTGATCTCCGCCCTCTGCCCCTCAATCCCATGTGAGTTATTGTGCATCTTGTGGCTAATAAATATTCTCGTGCTCAGCAATCCGAATTATGGCGAAATTGTAACATTGAGTAAGTCCGATTTGGTGTAGTCTGAGAGGTTCTAATGCCCTTATGTCGACCACTTCCACCGAGAGACTTGATCTCTCTGACGGAGAGGTGTGTCTCGAGCCGATTTCGACGATGAAACAGATTCCTTTTCATCCGCCAAAACCTGTGGCTTCAGGCGTGAGGCTTCATCCTAGTCAAGTTAGCCGGGCTCGACCTCCGACTTCTGATCTCAGACCTCTGAATCAGCATCCCTTAACTCATCTGATCTCTGTAGTTCTGACCTTACTTCTCTTTCTAAGTTCTGGCCCTGTTCTTCTCGCTTCGGCAGCACGTGATGTGATGGGTGGAGGTGCAGGTGGAGGAGGAAGGGGAGGAGCAGCCAATCTCCAGAATGCCGGTGCAGCCTCCGCCTCGCTAACAGCCAGTCGCGCTAGGGCCTTGCTACAGAAGACCGATGCCCAGGTCGCAGCCATGAAGGCGCTTCAGGCTTCCGCCAGAGCCATCATGACTCCAAGTTCCTTCAATGGATTGGATCCCAATGGGTTGGTGCCGAGTGTGAAGGCTGCATGGAGTGGCGCTACCCTATCACCGGGGGTGGGCTTCAATGTGAATATTGTGCAGAATCAGCAGAATGCCTACCTCTACTGGGACAAGTTCAACGTGGGTTCGCAGACCACGCTTAACTTCGATCAGAGTGCTGGCAAAGAGAATGTCGGTAACTGGATTGCCTTCAACAAGGTGATGGGCAATGTCAGCCCTTCCCATATCTACGGTCAGATCACCGCACAAGGACAGGTCTATATTCTCAACCAGAATGGGATTCTCTTCCACAATGGTTCTCAGGTAAATACTCACGCACTCGTGGCTTCGACCCTGCCGATCAATGAAAATATGGCAGGAGACTCACTGGATAAAGTCAATGCAAGCGGAATCATAAACTTTCCTAATGGCGTCCCTCAATTTCTTTTTACCGCGCTTGAAAAGGGATCCTATGATCCGAATAGCAAAGGCAACGTCGTCGTGAACGGCGCACTGGGTGATGTAGTCGTGGAGCAAGGGGCAACGATCACTTCCCCTGCTAATTCGAGTCACAGTGGTGGATTGGTAGCACTGATCGGTCCAAATGTCAGGAACGCTGGGAGTATCAATACTCCGAACGGCCAGACAATTTTGGCTTCAGGATTGCAAGTCGCAATTTCCGCACACTCATCTGGTGACCCAAGTCTCAGAGGGTTGGATGTGGCTGTCGGAAAAGTGAGTGATCCGACAGTCAAGACACTCTCAACAGGAAGCGGAGTTGCCGAGAATACAGGAATTCTAAGCGTGCCTGTGGGTAATGCTACGATCACAGGAAAAACAGTGAACCAACACGGCGTCATTGATAGCTCCACCTCGGTTTCGCTAAACGGGAGGGTCGATCTCATGGCCAGCTATGGTGCTACAATCAATGCCTCCTATTTGTCTGATGGAACAAAAGGGCCAGCTTTTATTCCACAGTACACGGGAGTGATCGATCTGGGTGCAGGAAGTGTGATGAGAATCCTCCCCGAATGGAATGCTGCCGAGACGACTGTGGGATCATCCCTTCCTCTCAACTCAGTGATCTCGATCATTGGACAAAATATCCATTTGGCCAACAACGCGATCATTCAGGCCCCCGGGGCGGTGGCGACCCAGGGAGCCATCGACCAATCGGGTCAATCTCTGGCTAGCGGAGTTACAGTCAGCGCAGGCAGTTGGTATATCATAAATAATGTCCCGGTGATCATCAATGATACTGGGACAATCGCTATCGACTCGGGAGCAACTATTAACGTGGCCGGTTCGACCGGGGTGAGCATGGCCAGCTCTGATAACTTTCTTAAGGTTCAACTGAGGGGGAGCGAATTGGCTAATAGCCCTCTCCAGCGAACCGGCAGCATAAGAGGAACTTCCCTCACCATCGATGCCCGAATTACTGGATCATACAACGGGCAGTATTGGATCGGAACACCGCTCGGTGATGCAAGCGGATTTGCCAATCTGCTCTCGAGGAATGTCTCCCAGTTGACAACGTCAGGTGGATCAGTATCCCTACAGGCGGGAGATTCCGTGGTGATGCAGGGAGGATCTACTGTGGATGTGTCGGGTGGATGGGTGGATTACCCAGCAGCTAAGGTAGCCACCACCAAGCTCATCTATCAGGGACATCTGGTCGATATATCACGAGCGACACCTGATCGAGTATATAGCGGTGTCTATAGTGGCGGAGGGACGGTGGAGACATCGACAAAATGGGGAGTGACAAAAAAATACGGCCAGAGCCCCCTCGATCCAACCACGATACATAATGAACCTTCCTATGTCAGCGGAGCGTCTGGTGGAAGTATCAACATCAAGGCTCCTGCGATTGTTCTGAACGGATCTCTGTTGGGAACTACCGTTGTCGGGCCAAAGCAGCTCCGACAATCAGCCTCAACAAGCACATTGCCAACGGGTTCGACTTTGAATCTAACACTAGGGGGTTCGCAAGTAGACAAGACTCTTCAGGCCACATTTGATGTTTCCCCCTATGCGCCGTCGGTGTCATTTGCCGAGAATATGACATCGAGCCAAAACGCACTCTTTTTACGGCCGGATCTGATCTCCTCGCACGGATTCGGAACCTTGAACATTCGCAATCACGATGGGACGATCACTGTTCCAAGCGGAGTGACACTGAATGCACCGGTCAACGGATCCATCACGCTGGAAGCCGCGAATGTGGATGTTGAGGGATCAATCATTGCTCCGGGAGGTGCGGTCTCACTGATGGCAGATCTCGTCCCCTATTCTGTGATCCACGCACTTAACCTTGAGGATACCTCGAAATCCACAGAACCTATCCTCGATATTGTTCAGTATCAGGGAAAGGCCGTCGCTCAGTATGGATCTTCCGTAGGGGGTGTGACTCAGATCGTGAATACCGATGGATCGATTGCCACAATCAATGGGAAACTGCCCCACTTCAATACTGGTATTGTCACTATCGGCCCGGTTTCGCAGATCAGTACCGCTGGCACGGTGCTGAACGATATCCCAAATTCTGTCCTGCGCTATCAACCGATCGCTCTTGATGCGGGATCTATCACGATTGCGGGATACCAAGTGAATGCTACGAAAGGAAGCATCCTGGATGTGTCCGGAGGGGCTCTGATGCCCCCCAATGGATCGGTCAGCTATGGGAATGCAGGAACTATTTCCATTGTTGCGGGACAAGATACCTATATCGTTTCGAATGGTAAGGGCCAGTCAATCGACAATGGAATTAAAACAATCCACAACGGATCCTTGCTTCTTGGGTCCACACTCAAGGGATATGCAGGAGCGGGCTCCAGGCCCGGCACGCTCTCCATCACTGCACCGGCTATTCTCATAGGCGGTAACTCTACAGACTCCAGAGTTCTGCAACTCTACCCGGATTTTTTTAGCCAAGGTGGGTTTGGCACATTCAATCTCACGGGAGTAGGACTAAAGGAAGCTGGAACTATTGACGGACTGGAAGTGCCCCCAATTTTCACATCCGCTGCTAACGCTGTTAATTCGACTCCCATCGTAGATTATATTCCGGCAATAGAGATCGCCTCAGGAACTAGGATTCAACCGCAGGTTGCCTCCTCGATGCTTCTTCAATCAACCAAAGGGCCCTCATTACAGACCTTCCTGCAATCATCACCTCTCCGCCCCGCGGCAAACATTACTCTCAATGGCACAGGGCTAATCGATTCAAAAATTTCTTCAGTTCCAAACCTTTTGATACGCGGTGACATTGTCATGGCAGAGGGGGCTTCAGTGGAGTTGAATCCCCAGTTGATAGATTCCAAAATCTCTTCCATCGCTGGTCCGCTGACTTCAAAAATTACGTCAGACAGCCTTAGTGCTAAGGGAGGTTCCATAACACTCACTGCTAATACCGTTACCATTCTTGGTTCGATCAAGGTGCCAGGCGGCAGTATTTCTGTAACCGGTGGCTCCGTGTTTCCTGAGAATGTGATTATCCCTTTCCCCACCGGTCCGCAGGTCACTGTTGACATTGCGCCCACCGCAAATCTTTCAACGGCTGGAGAAGCACTCTTCATGCACGATCCTTCCGGTGTGAAAAATCAATTCGGAACCGTACTTTCCGGTGGATCGATTTCACTCAGCGGGAATATTCTTGCCGAAAAAGGAGCAATTCTGGATGTCTCGGGTGCGTCCGGAGTTTACGACCTTTTACCGAGTCAGCTAGGCATGGCTTCTAGCACTTATTCGAGGAGCACCCTCCGAACTTCCACGGTGCCTTTTGAGACAGATAGCTCCGGAGGAACGATAAGCCTGACAGGTAAAAAAATGTTCTATTCGGACGCAACCCTCAAGGCGACGGCTGGAGGGCCAAGTGCATTAGGCGGAACACTTAATATTTCTTCAGGGAACTATTACAAAGATGTAGTGAGTTCCCTGAACTCTTTTCAGGATGTCAATCTGACCGTGACGCAGAGAGGCACGGTTTCCCCTTCCACTTTCCAAAAATCAGGATTTTTTGCTATTGGTCAGCAACTCTTGCCGACATCCCAACTCATTCCGGCCAATGGGGGGCACGTGGCGGTCGATTCCTTTGCCGGGGGAGGATTTGATTCTATTAATCTCGGCGGGAATGTCCTTTTTGACGGCTCCCAGTCAGGAGGTGCTGTTTCTATCTCGGTTCCCGGCCAGCTAAGGGTGGCCACCACGGGCTTTCTGGCCGCCAAGGACAATACCGTTGTTAACTTGAGTGCAACGAGAGTTGCTCTCGGAATGACATTCTTGGCTCCTTTGGGTCTCAACAGTGCAGCTTCGTCGGCAGCTTTAGGCGCTAGTACGTACGCCGCTCCGACATGGGGTAACGGATCATTGAATGTCAATGCGAGGATCATTGATATCGGCAACCTTTCCTTGAGGGGTATCGGGAATGCAGTTCTCAATGCGCCCGGCGGGATCATCCGAGGTGATGGAACTTTTGATATGGCTGGCAATCTCAGCATAAACGCAGCTCAGATCTATCCTGTATCAGGCACCGTGTTTAATGTGATTGATTATAATCACAATGGGGCAAAAGCAGTCAGTACTGGAGGAATTCCCGGAACTATTCAGGTGAATCAGGTAGGATCTCTTGGACTTCCTCTTTCTGCTGCTGGATCCATCTCCCTCTATGCCGCAAATATCGTACAAGGAGGTGTGATTGTTGCCCCCTTCGGAAATATAAATCTTGGTTGGGATGGAACCCAAGGATCACCGATTGACCCGATCACCGGTGCTGGAACAGGAGACGCAGCAGCAGTCGTTACCAGCGTCCCTACGGCTACTTCTGTTATTCTGCAGGCCGGAAGCCTCACATCCATCTCTGCACTGGATCCATTTAAGGGTGTAGGCGTCTCGATACCGTATGGAACTTCAAGCGATGGGACTAGTTGGGTTGATCTTTCCGGCACTGACATCACGACAACCGCGCTTCCCTCGAGGGGGGTGACGATCGGCGCCCTTAACGTTGTCGCTGCCGCCGGATCTCAGATCGATCTGCGGGGAGGAGGCTCTGTGACAGCCAATTACTGGATTTCAGGAAATGGAGGAAAGATTAATATATTGGGTGATATCAAGGAGGCTTTCAATCAGACAAGATCATACAGTGCGGGTGATTTGGTTACCTATAATGGAGCTACTTGGTCAGCACGCCAGGCTAGCTCTGGTGTAACCCCATCGGTTAGCCTCTATTGGTCGCAAGTTCAATCCTCCTACGCTGTGATTCCCGGATATTCCGGAGATATTGCCCCGACTGGTTATAGTGACGGAACTGTATCCGTTGGAAGCAAGGTCGCGTTGCAGGGAGTGGGTGGATTACCCTCTGGAACCTATACATTGCTTCCTGCCCGCTATGCAAATCAGCCGGGAGCTTACCTGATCACGCCTACTAGTTCGTCACTTTCGTTCGGAGGATCGATTCAGCAGCCGGATGGGTCTTTCCTAGCCAGCGGAAGACTTTTTAACGGATTGAGTTTTGCCTCGACTCCGTCTGTAAACACAACGCTCTTCCAAGTTACCTCACCAAAAACGATTGCTCAGAATGCTCAATACCAGATCCTCAGCGCAGATCAGTTTTTCCAATCTTCGACAACAAGCCCTCTTCCCTCGGATGCCGGCAATCTGACTTTCAAAGCAATAACCTCCATGGCCCTCCTCGGAGGGGTCTCTGGACAAGGAAGTGGAGCGGGACGATGGGCTTCGATCGATATCAGTGCTCCACTCAACTTTAATATCACCGCAAATGGCGGGATTGCTCAACCAGGGCTCGTGACCCTTTCGGCAAATGTGATAAATACATGGAATTACGGGAGCCTCCTAGTAGGTGGTTTGCGTGGCGTTCAGCAAAATGGCCTCACTCCACTCACAGTCACAGCCAAGAATATTTCGATCAGTGGTGATTCTTCCCTTGTCGGAAATGACCTGATTCTGGCCGCCAACCAATCCATTACCCTAGGTGCCGGAGCCTCGATCATCACAGAAAACAAGTCTTCAGTTCCTGATACGCAGCTCTCGGTTGTTGGAAATGGTATCCTGTTACGGGCTAGTTCTGATCCCAATCTGACACTTTCTAGAAAGGGGGTCTCGTCACAGGCTGTCCAACTCGCACTGAAGGATGCCAATGGTTTATCAATTACCCCCACCCTGAGTCTTGGGGATAATGCTTCTATATCCAGCACAAGTTTAGTTCTGGATTCCAGTGCTAAGGCAACAATTGCTCCTTCAGTTCTGCTTCAGTCCAAGAATATCACCATTGATGCCGGGGCCATCGCCATGTTGATGAACCCCTCATTCTCTACTGGTAACCTTGATCCTTCGGATGCTGCTGCTCTCGTTCTAAGAGGAAATGTGCTTGCAGGTCTGAGTACCTCCACCAAGCTTTCATTGGCTAGTTACTCCACTCTGGATCTGTATGGAGCAGGATCGTTCGGCTTGACGGCTTCTTCCTCCTCGTTGGCGCTCCATGCAGGAGAGATCCGGGGATTCGGGCTGGCAGGAGCAACGGCTGCCCTTTCTGCAGGCTCCATTTTCTTGGATAATGTTTCGGAAGTGCCAGGTCCAGGGCCTGTTGCCGGAGCGGTTGCTAACGGGACACTTGATCTTAAGGCATCTACGATTTCGATAGGGAACAGTACAATGGCAATCGATCAATTTGTCCGTGTCGCCTGGGATGCTTCTCAATCCGTGATCGGAACGGGAGTGGGTGGCATCTCGATCGGCACTCAGTCCCTCCCTTCAGACTTTTCGATCACGACTCCTTTGATCACGGGTCAAGGAAACACCGCCACGACTTTAACATCGACCGGAATTCTGGCGTTGCAGTCCTCTGGATCCTCAGCGCCGGGGGCCTCCCTGGGATTGGGTGGCAAATTGACCTTGCAGGGAAGTTCTGTTGCAATCAACACGGCCCTAGAGTTTTCAAGTGGTTCTATTTCTGTCCGTGCGACAACAGGAGATATCAATATAGGAAATCTGTCATCGGCACTTCTTGATGTAAGTGGTGGTTCCAAATCAATGTACGATGTCACCAGATATTTCGATGCAGGTAATATTTCCCTCACTTCTGATGCGGGGAATGTCAATATCACTGCTTCATCGTCGCTCGATCTCAAAGCTGATCCCGCAGCCGGTTCGGCGGGGAATCTCTCTGTGACTGCTCCCAAAGGCACGGCACTCTTTGCAGGTAAAATTGCAGCTACCG
>CAIJRY010000234.1 GCA_903823215.1 uncultured Spartobacteria bacterium | reverse complement strand
GTGAAGCGGATCTTCGAGAAGTGGGATCTCCCCTATGCCGAGATCGGTACGGTAACGGACGATGGCATGATGCGCGTGCGCAACGGCAGTGAAGTTGTTGTCAATGTTCCCGCGCGTGCCCTTGCCGATGACGGCCCTCTATATTACCGCGAGGCCGCTCCCTTCACACCACCCGCTCCGCTCGATCTCTCCACTGTGCCGCAATTTTCTCCCCTCGAGACACTTCCCCTCCTGCTTGACCATCCCAGCATTGCCAGTAAGCGCTGGATCTGGCGGCAATACGATCACATGGTACGCACGGGGACAGCAGTTCTCCCGGGTTCTGACGCTGCCGTCTTCATTGTCCGCGAAGCCAATAAAATTCTGGCAGCCTCGACCGACTGCAATGCGATCTACTGCCGTCTCGATCCGAATCAAGGTGCCCGCATCGCCGTCGCTGAATCTGCCCGCAATCTTGCCTGCTCCGGTGCCGTACCAATCGGAGTCACGGACAACCTTAACTTTGGAAATCCTCATAAACCGGAGAATTTCCACCAGCTTCGTGCCGCCGTGGAGGGTATCTCCGAAGGATGCCGTGCCTTTGATGTTCCGGTCACCGGCGGAAATGTCAGTCTTTATAATGAGAGTCCAGCCGGTGCCATTGATCCGACTCCCACCATCTCGATGGTAGGCCGCATTGATGATGTGGCCCATATTACGACGCAGAACTTCAAGGAAGCAGGTGACATTCTCTTCCTGCTCGGCAAAATCGGCGATGAACTGGGTGGTTCCCACTACCTTCTTGCCATTCATGGCCGCAAGGAAGGCGCACCACCGGCACTTGACTTTGCAGAGGAGAGAAACACACATCACGTGCTCCTCTCACTCATTCACAAAGGGTTTGTCCGTAGTGCCCATGATTGTGCGGAAGGGGGGCTTGCAGTGGCACTTGCAGAAAGCTGTTTTGGCAATCTGCTCGGAGCTTCTGTTAAGATCGCCTCGGCAGATCGTCCCGATGTGCTCCTGTTCAATGAGACGCAGGGGAGAATCGTAATTTCTGTGAAGCCTTGCCATGTTGTGTCCGTCGAAGCTGAACTGGCTCAAAGCGGTCTTCCTTTCCAACAATTAGGCACCGTCACTCAGCAACCCGTTCTTAGCATCACCACAGGAGACTCGACCTATCAATGGTCAGTCACAGAGTTGAACAATCACTTTGAGTCAGCCATTCCTTCTCTCATGGAAGGCTAGGAGCAAACCGGCTTCCAGAACGCTAAATCCAAAGGGCCTTGTGTGGTTTGGAGGTGTGCTGGCGGAGTTGTTTGAGAAGGCTGGGATCAGTGAAAAAAGATTCGGCACGCCCCGATGACCGTGATCGATGTGATACCGAGAACGCAGAGCACCTCCAAACGCAACGCCGGGGCACCAAAAATTGCGGCCATTCCGGCCTTGATGATCGTGTTGGCAAGAATTGCAAGCAGGATGCCTTGTGATGCGATCGTTGAGCTAAGTGTACTCGCTCTAAACATTTGGGATAGGGAGAGTGTGATGGCATCAAGATCGATAAGACCTGAAAGTCCGCTCACCACAAGGACTCCGGAATTTCCCTCTGCAGCGATCGTGGCCTTCACCAAGAAAACGATCGCCGCATAAAGCGCGCCGAACTGAAGGGCCACTCGAAGCCTTAGGGGATTACCCACTGGTGTGCACGCCCCCGAGGCACTGGCCGATCCTCCGTGGATCATGCGCCAGCAACACCAGAGAGCTCCGGGCAGACTGACGACAACAAGCGATGGCCAAAGTACGGTCAAAACCTTGGGACTGACAATTCCAACCAACAAACCAACACGCCCTATCATGACGGTGCAGGCAAGCAGGATGGCCAGGGAGCAGTCGCGGGATTCTGCCGGGCGTTCCCGGCTTTGTCTGCTCATGGTCAATGTCGTGGCGACGCTTGAAACCAGTCCTCCGAGCAAGCCCGTCACGGCAATGCCAATCTGTTGTCCCAGGCCCCTTACCGCTAGATATCCAGCAAAGCCGACTCCACTTACCAAAACCACCATCAACCAAACGGTATGGGGATTGAAAGCCCCGTAAGGCCCGAGGGACTCATTTGGAACCAAAGGAAGAACCACCCCGCTGACAGCCGCAAATTTCATCGCGGAACGGGCATCCTCCGTTGTAATCCCTCTGGTAAAACGATGAAGTGTGGGCTTGAGGGCCAGCAAAAGCATGATACTGACCGCAAGTACCAGGGCCACTCTCTCCTGCTGCCAAAATACCAGACCGCCTATCAGAAAGGTCAGCATCGCTGCTGCTCCGGTGGTGAATCCCAGGTCAGATCCACCCCTTCCTCCCCTCTGTAGAAAGATCGTGATCCAGAGCACCATGGCGGCAAATCCAGCGATAAAGAAAAGCACATGCACTGTCTGGGAAAACCAGGCGCATAGTACCCCGAAGAGGGCCCATAGGGTAAAAGTTCTTAACCCTGCCAACACATGTGTGTCGTCATGACGGGACTGTTCGTCCCATTGACGCTCCAACCCAATAAGCGCCCCCAATGATCCGCTGACAAGCAGTGCACGAAGGAGGTGATTCGAATCAGAGAGTGTTATGGGCATCATCGGTTCCAAGCATTCGGATAACGGGGCTTGAGCCAGCTCCAGAGGAGAAAGACAAATCCCACAGCAATCATGAAGAGAGAAAGAAATTGCCCCCTGGTCAAACCGGAAGTCATGGGAGCATCAGGTTCACGGAAACATTCTCCACTGATACGCAAAAGAGCATAGGCAATGAAAAAGACCCCTGTCAGCGCCCCATCAGGAAGCCTCACCCTTGTTCGCAGCGTCCAGAGGAGCAGAAAAAGCACCAATCCCTCAAGAAGTGCTTCCACGAGCTGGGAGGGATAGCGGGGGGTAAGTTCCGCGGAGAGATAACTTCTCAGGGGAGCAGAATACCCAGCCTTTTGAATGATCAACTCAGGTGTCAAGAGGGCAGGATCTATCTCCGCAGCTTTATCCATGAGGCGTTGCAGGCGGTCGGGAGGGTAGAAGAGAATCTCCTTGGGGAACTGAACGGCCCATGACACATCCGTCACCCTCCCGTAGAGTTCTCCGTTGATGAAGTTGGCGCAACGCCCAAAAAATACTCCCACAGGACCGACCACAACGAGATTATCCGACAGATTCAGGAATGAAACCTTGTGACGGTGGGCATACCAAAGAGTAAACAGGGTCAGTCCGATAATCCCGCCGTGACTTGCCATTCCCCCGTCCCAGACTTGGAAAACAATCAGGGGATTATGAAAAAATCGCGCAGAATCGTAGAAAAGCATATATCCCAGCCGACCTCCCAACAGCACCCCAAAAAGTGCCGCCATCGTGATGAAGTCGGCCACTTGGCTGGGTTGCAACTCTGAATACCCCCTCTCAGCGAGACGACGATAGAGAAGAATGCCGATCACAAATCCTGCAAGATAAGCCAATCCGTACCAACGAATGCCTATTCCTCCCCCAAAATGAATCGCATAAGGGCTTAGGTCGTGAATGTAATAAGCCAGTAGCATTTCACTGAGATCCTTGCCAAGTTCTGGTGCCTGAGCAATTTCTTTGACACAAATTCGGTTACAACCTTTATGATGCTTGAATCGTGAAAAGACTTCTCCCCAACCTCATCATCCTGCCGCTCGTACTGCTTGCCGGAACATCGACTTCCTGTACGACCATCGCCAACAGGAGGGATCTCTATTTTCCACAGACCGTATGGGGACCCTACACACGCATGAAATGTCATGGGATCCCAAAACCCACCCCCGATCAGTTGTCGGGAGCAGGCGTAGGTTCATCCTCCTCAGATGCCAAAAAAGTGATCAAGCCCCAAGGGTAGTGTGCTGGGCACCGATCAAAGTTACTGTGGTGCCATCTGAGCACCTTGGCCCTCAGCAGAAGGTTCGTCATGCCGGGGTGGCGGTTGGATTTTCTTAAGAATAGGTTCAATGGAGGCATCAGCCTTGATCATGGCATCATGCATTGCCTTGTGAACCGCATCTTTTGCTGAACGGCGCTCCTCGGGTGTCGTAGCATTTTTCTCAGCTTCCTTTGCCGCAATCACTGATGGATCATTCTTTACCTGCTCGTGAACAGATTTTAATCGAGCCTGCTCACTCGGAGTAAGATTGGCAAATCCTGGCGGCATACGATGTCCTTCATGCTTGAAGGATTCCGGTGGAGTGGAATTCGTGGAAAGGGCGTTTGTCGTTGTATTACTAGCATTCTGCGAGGATTGTCCACTTGCAGGGGGATTGGAACCGGACTCCCGCTCTAACTTACGCTCCCATTTCCGAGGAGTGATTTTCTCAAGAATCAGAGCTACTGTCGGGTCGGCCTTGATCATAGCGTCATGCATTGCCTGACGGGCCGCCTCCATCGCCTCATGGGCGCTTTTCATCTTCTGATCCAGAGAGGGATCCTGC
The DNA here is from genome assembly GCA_903823215.1 of uncultured Spartobacteria bacterium. Taxonomy (GTDB): domain Bacteria; phylum Verrucomicrobiota; class Verrucomicrobiia; order Chthoniobacterales; family UBA6821; genus UBA6821. Next base: position 1,369 of record CAIJRY010000234.1, on the reverse strand, counting down.
TGAATAGCTTTGTCATGCGCGGCCTTGAGCTGTTCGCGCTCTTCTTTTGTCAGTTTTGACATCGGTCCATCCCTCGGAGGCATGTTCTGACCCGCCCCCGGAGGGGGGGGCATGTTGAGGCCGCCATTATCGGTATTCGTTTGAGCCTGAATGGGGATTGCTGCCATCCAGGTGACAAAGAGAATTGGGAGTGATCGTCTCATTTTTATGAAGGTATCAGAAGTGTAGAGAGCAGGCTTATTCATCTTTATCGTGATGTCCCTGGACGATCTTTGCCAGAATCGGTTCGATTGAGGGATCGGCCTTTACCAGTAAATCATGTCTAATCTGGCGTAATGAGGTCTTGGCCGCGGTTTTGGCCTCGGGAGTCTGAGTATCCTTTACCGCCTGCCGAGCAGTCACCAGTTGGGGATCCTGATGGATTTTTTTGAGATCAACTTTGAGCTGCTGAAGCTCGACCGCCGAGAGATTTTTCCATCCCTTATGCTCGTGGTGAGGAGACGCTGGATTACAAGCCTGATTTGAAGCGGACGGATTTCCTGCTGCCGGCGTCGTCTGGGCTGAGACTACTGAGCAGGTGGACATGGGAAGCAGTGCCAGCGCAAGCAGCTTCATGATTTTGTGGGGAGTGTGTGGTGTTTTCATCAATGGCATCAACACCGCCTCCATGAAAAAGTTTCCGATTTTTTTGACTCTCAGATGATGAGAATCTGGATGACGAATCAGGGATACTGCCCAGGCGGGTTCATTATTTCTATTTCAACATCCTTATATTTTGGCCCCTGGACACACGAAGACTAATCGGCGTGGTCGCCATCATCAGATTTTTAAGGTTTTCAACAGAGCCTATGGATTGCCCGCCAACCTCAAGAATCACATCATTAATCTGAATGCCTGTTGCGGCAATAGGTGATCCGGGATCAATCTTCGTGACCAGTATGCCTGTAACACAGGGAAGTCCATAAACTGACATCTCTCCCTCATCCTTGATATTGCGAACGGTCAGACCATTCCATAGCAACGGAGTTTGGTCACGAGCTGCAGGGGCAGTGATAGCTTTGCCGAAGGAGGGAAGAATTGGTGTCCGAGCGATGGCTTTGAGTTCCGGCTTCTGCACACCAAACTGATCCATCGGGAAGTTCTTGAACCCCAGAGCCAATGCAGGCGAGTTGGACTGAACTTGATAATTTCCAGTTGCCGGATCGACGAAAAGCGGATCGGCTTCGATGGAGTTGCTATCCCACCCGCTTGCCTTTTGGGCACTCAATGCGGGTGTGGGTGTGGTTTGCCCAGGTTTCACAAAGAGATTAAAGTCCATCTGCTTACCCCATGGATGAATCCCCATACCGGCAGGGGCGTAACCGCTCAG
>CAIJRY010000233.1 GCA_903823215.1 uncultured Spartobacteria bacterium | reverse complement strand
ATCCGTGTCAGCCGCTTCTATTTCTGCAAGATTTTTAAGGAGGCAACGGGGGTGACTCTGACAGAATACCTCGTTCGCTTCCGGCTCACAAAGGCAAAGACCCTGCTGCTGGATCCGAATCTTCGGGTCTCGGATGTCGTTTTTGCTTCGGGATTCGGCTCCATTGCGCAATTCAACAGCGTCTTCAAGCGCGTCGTCGGGATGTCGCCGACCGAGTATCGGAATCACTGCCGCCCGCTGTGATTTAAAATCCTACTGTTTTTGTGCGCCACCGGTATGGCAGTCGTTGCAGGAGAACTCAGCGTAGGGGGCATCGATGTGGACGAAGTCGTATCCCTTAGCGTTGAGTTTGAGCATATCAGCGTTGCCTCCCTGCGCCAGGATGAGGTGACACGAGTTGCAGTCGGTGGCCTTCATTGCTTTTCCATCGCTAGACTTGTGCTTGCCGTCATGGCATCGGAAGCAGCCGTTCCAGATTTTGTGACCGATATTATTTGGGTAGACACGCCAGTCGGCCTTCATCTCGGGGAAGAAATTCGCATTGTAGATTGATTTGGTTTCGGCAATCACCGCCGCAACTTTTGGTTCATTCGGATAGTTAGCACGAAGGGTCGCCTCGATTTTTTTTAACGCTTCCTCCCGATTCGTATAGGTGCCGGTCAGTGCCGCCACCACATTTGCTTTCACAGAAGGAATCGAGGAGTCGATGAGCCCTTCGGCCATCGCCCGGTCGACGGCCTCGTTGGGTGGAAGGAGGTTGTGCGAGGGGCGGTTGTGACAATCGATGCAGTCCATCGTGTGGACAGAAAGTTTTTTCAGGTCACCCTTGAAATCGGAATCCTTGAACTCCGTGATCTTTCCCTTGGCATCCGTGACGCGTACCCACGGGATCACCTGCTGCTGATCGTCTGCGTAAGAATACTCCACCTTATGCGTCGCGTCGGTGTGCCAGTGGATCCCCTGCTCGGGTCGACGCGGATCGCCCCCTCCCACTTGGAGTAGCAACCGCACGGAAAATGGGGTATTCTTTTCGTCGGAGAGGTAGTGATGGAATGTCTTGTCGAGTCCACCGCTGAATTTTTGCGGCCAATGGCAATGCTCACAAGTCTCCCGGGCCGGACGGAGTGTCGTCGAATTCATCGTAATGGGCCTTGGAAAGTCGTTCATGGCCAGGTGGTAGAGCTGGCGCATGCCGTTGATCTTTGTCTTCACATAGGCGGCGGCCCCGCTGCCCACATGGCACTCCACGCAGTCGACCCGTGCATGGGGAGAGCGCAGATAGGAGACATGTTGAGGCTCCATCGGGACATGGCAGACCTGACCGCAGAACTGCACCGACTCGGTGTATTGGAATGTCTGATAACTGCCGATCGCCGTCAGGAGCAGGAAGAGAACACTGGCAGAGAAGAAAAAACCGAGGATTTTCCGGTCGCGAGGACGCTTGAGGTCGATGCTCCAAGTGATCGGAGGCGCTCCCGGCGAAACTCTCCTCTCCTGCCTGTATTGGAGCCATACACCCAGGATGACGAGGGCGATCCCAAGGAATAGAAACCCGGGTGTGACCACATAGGCCACGATCCCCATGTAGGGATTCCCGTGCTGAGAGAGAACATCGAGCGCCAGAAGGAGCAGAAAGGCGAAGATGCTCGAAACGACGAGCAGCGCACCCGCCAAACTGATCCAGTTACGAACCAGCCGACGGATGCTCAACCTACCTACACTATGATGATCGCTCACTATTCAGAAACTCTGTCAGGACAACAGAGTCCTGCATTGGGTGATCCGGATTACTTCTTCAGTCCGCGGACATAGGCTACGAGAGCCTTGATCTCCTCGGGGGTCAGCCTGTCGCTGAAGGATTTCATCTTGCCCTTTCCGGCGGTGATCGCCTGGATTGCCTCGGCATCGGTGAATTTGGACTGACCAGCCGCTGTGGTGTAGTCACCAACACCGCTCTTCTGGCCCATCATGGTCTTTCCGGTGCCATCCTTGGCATGGCAGGAGGCGCAGTATTTGCCCCAGTTGGCGGCGGCATCATCGGCCAGTGAGAGTTGAACGGTGCCGAGCAGAGCGGCGGCGGCGATGAATGAGGCGGTTTTAGTTTTCATGATGGTTGTGGGGTTTGGTTGATGGCTGAACAATCGAAAGTTAGAGGTTATTTAAGAGAAAAGTAAAATAATTTCATCAATTGCTCAAAACTGCATATTCAATCCGGTCGAGATCATCTGGGCGGTGTAATTGTTGTTTCCTCCCGACAAGGTGTCACTGTAGGTGTCAAAGTAGTATTTCACATTCATGCTGACATTTCGTGTGATCTGCCGCACGAGGCTTGCAGAGAACGTGTACTGTGTTCCTCCTGAATTGTACGGAACGCCATACTGGGAATTATTCTGGTAGTTGTTTGCCGTATAGTATGTGACATCGGCCCGGACCTGAGTCTTCTTATCAAAGGCGTATCCCATTCCGGCACTCGCGGTCCAGTAGTTGTTATTGGCGCTTTGCAGTGCTGCGGACTGACTGACTGCGGGCGAGTCAATCTGGTTGAGCACATAGGCAAGGCTTCCCTGGAGGAAGAGTCGATCCAGTGGGGACCATGTCAGACTCTCGGTAATCGATTGGTTCTTCATCACACTACTGTTCCCATACGGATACACCGTATTCTGGTTGGGATCGGCGGCCCACGAAGAATCTATGATCGTCCGTTGGACATCATAGCGGCTCACCAGCGAGACTGTTGAGAAGGGATTCCATGTCAGGCGGACATTCCCGTCATCCGTGCACCAGTTTTGCTGGAGCAAACGCTGATTGCCTTGGGTAGGATCATCCGTGTGGATATTCTGATTGATCCCCTGAAGCTGGCGGTAGTATTGGATAGATCCGTTCAGATTCGGGAGCGGATACCAGTTTGCCCCCACTGCGTACTTCTGTATTAGGGTTCCGTTGACGGCATTGAAGTTCAAGACTGGCGTCCCACTACGACCACCTGGACCTCCTGCGGAGGAATTCATCGTCGACTCATACTGCTGATCCCAGTTGGCGTCCGCGTAGAAAACCCAGTTCTTGATCTTTGTATAGCGAACATCGATATCTTCAATGAATTCGTTGAGATAGACCGTGCTCAGGATGGAGGTGGGAGCGACTGCAGTTCCGGCAGGGGTTTTCACATACGCCACAGGAGCTGTTACTACATTTGTCGTAACTTTTCCATTTTTAGCCCGTGTGTATGAGAGGGCACCTGTTGGTAGATTGTTTGTGGCATTGACCTGATTGACCTCGGGAAGGTAGTTGCTGTTGTTTGCCGTGTCGCTGACGGAGAACCGACCGGAGGGCGTGATCGTCAGACCATCAATCGGCATCCACATGATGTTGATGGAGCCGACGCTGTTCCCCACCTGCGATCCTCCTCCGAGATTGATATAGGAACCACTCAGATTGGCGTACTGGAGATTATTGTAGTAGGGTGCGTAACCGGAGCCGTAGATGGGACCTGCCACACGGGTTCCCCCGCCAATATCACTCGTGAGAGCTGAATAGGCGTACCCCATGGTCAGCCAGAGTTTGTCCCCGAAACGCGTCACGCTGGAGATGTTGCCATTGTAATTGTTGAGGATTTGCTTGTCCGTTTGCGTCATGTTGTACGCAGTGGCAGTCATCGGGATGTTCCTGCTGTTATTCGCTATAGCAGTAGGTGCAGATCCTGGGGTATTCTGCCAGTTGAGCGAATCGTTCATCCTGTCGAGCTCATAGCAGAGGTTCAGGTTCACATCGGTGACACCGATGGCATCCGGCTTGCCAATGGTCTGCTTGCCAGTAAGGGTGAAAATGTCCCGGGTTTCGTTGATGGTCCGGAAGGAGGGGAGAATTTTCCTGTTGGCATTATTGTTTGAAGTGCTTCCATAGGGAGCCGGCAGGGGGTTTTTCCCCGTGAAAGTGCCTCCTGTCATCGCCCCGCCCCATTCGGTCGAGTCCTCCTGACCTTTCCTCCATGCATGCTCGTAACGCAGGGTAAGATCGGGTAGTTTGGCCGCGCGCAATCCGAGTTCGGCCCAGAGACTGCCGCGGGTCAGAGTATACTCGGGGCCGGCGGTGAACATACCGTTGGGCCAGCTGTTGGGCATACTTAGACTGGGGGGGAGATAACCGCCGTTGCCGTTGTGGTAAGTATTGAACTGGGTGAATCCGGCTCGGATGAAGCCGAGATCCTCCTTGGTCAGATCCAGTTTGACCTTGTAATCATTATCTCCGAAAATGGCATGTCCATCGATCTTGAAGGATGTCTTGTTGCCAAGCGCCTGCTCGTAATGCATGTCGTTAATCCCGCCGTACATCGGGAGTCCGGCACTAGGCTTGGCCTGTTGAAACTGGGCCTGATTTCCCTTGATGATCAGTCCGCCGACAGAGGAATTAATCCAATTGTTGAAGGCAGGATCTTCCGGCGTGGTCGTCGGTTGATTTGTCGTCGTTCCGGCAAACAGGGCTGTGGCACTCAAACCTCCTGTGCAGAGTGCTAGAGTGACGAATCGGAGGCAGCTATTTGGGATAGGGCTGAAGGTGGTTTTCATTCCGGATTGATTATGTTGGGATTGCTTACTTAGTATCTGAGATGCGAGTTTACTTGGGAGCCGTGGACAGCCTCATGGCAGCCACCTGACCAGCAGGTGCCCTGCGCCACATTGCCCGCATGGTTGTCTGTTCCAATTCTCATCTGTCCCGGCACATAAGTCTGGCCGGGGACATTTTGCTGCTGCTGGAAGTGGCACTTGAGGCAGAGCATCTGATTGCGGGCAACCAGGAGCTTCTGATTGACGGAGCCGTGAGGGTCATGACAGGTGGTGCAACCCTCGCGTAGCGCCTCATGCTGGAAGACGAAAGGCCCCTTCTGCGCAGAGTGGCACTGGAAACAGACTTCATTCTTGCCCATCAGGTTGGTGGCACCGCCCCCTTTCATAATGGATCCCTTGTGAGGATTGTGGCAATCGCTGCAACTCATCCTGCCTTCCATCACCCCATGTCGATAGGGAAGGCTGAACTTGGATCGGATTTCCAAGTGGCACTGGAAGCAGGTTTCGGGATCCTTGCGTGGATTGACGATCAGCCTGATATTGCCGCCTGAACTGACATGCAAGCTGCCGGGACCATGGCATCCTTCGCAACCGGCATTTTCCGCGTTTTTGCCACGGGCCTGCAATCGGGCGTGGTCTGCAGTCTTAAAATCACGGGCGATCACATCATGACAATCGGCACAGGCCTTGGAGCCGACAAAAGTAGCCCCCGGGACGCTTGGAGGGGCCATGATGGCCTGAGGTAGAGTTTCGCAGGAAATCAGCCCAACAGCCAGAACACCACAAGCGCCGGTTATCCAGAGGAGTTTGGCTCGCCTGCCATCGAAGCATCGGCGAAAAAATAGACTCGGTTTGAGAAACGATCGTATGTTCATGAGATGGTCTGTTTTTTCTTGTTGGGTTGGGATGCGATGAAGAGATTTTTTCCGAATTGGTAGTGGAAGGTTGCTGCCGTTGATAGCAGAAGCGAAACGAGGGTGCTACTTGCCGGTTTTCTTTTACTGCTTGTAAATTGCTCTAAAAACTCGTGCCTGAACTACTTATATACCTATCAATAAAGGCTTTGAGTAGATATCAACAAGAAAAAGAAATAATTTTCCTTTTTTATAAAAATCGGCGAGGGCATATTTATTTGCACAACAACCAACCATAACTGCGAGGGAAGAATCTGGACTCCCCCCTATTCCCTCGTTTACATGACTAATCACCTATGAGACTTTACCCGACCTTTGTATCGTACGCTCTGGTTTCGCTATGCCTGCTCTTTTCGAGCTGCAAAGACAAAAAAGCCATCAATGTCTATTTGGTTTCCAAGCCGACGCAGGAAGCTCCGGCAGCTGCAAATCCAAGCCCCGCATTAGGACAAATGGCATCCGGATCGCCAATGGGACCCTCCATGCCGGCCATGGGAACCTCCATGGATCAAAGCGTCCCCCCTCCGCTACCCGCCCAGGTCTCGGGAACTCCTCCTGCAAACTGGGAGGCCCAGCCGCTCTCGTCAATGCGGCAGGCCAGCTACCTCGTCAAGGGAACCAATGGAACGACTGGGGACATTTCGCTCGTGGTTCTTGCTGGAGCTGCCGGCGGCGTCCTCGACAATGTGAACCGCTGGCTCTCTCAACTTGGCCAACCAACGATTACCGCTGATCAGCTTGCAAAAACGGTGAAGCACGTCACTGTGCCGCTCGGTGATATTAGCGTAGTTGATCTGGAAGGCTTGCCTCAGGGAAGCGATGCGTCCAAGGATGGGCGTATCATCGCGGGGATCGCCTCCGGTGATAATGGAACCTTCTTCTTCAAGATGCGTGGGAATGCCCCGCTCGTTGAGTCTCAGAAAGAGGCATTCATTCAATGGATCGGGACAGTTAAGAAAGGCGAAAATTCCCCAACGGTAGCTTCGAAACAGGCGTCTTCGCCCCCGGCTAGTACAGAGAATAAGCCTCAGATCAAGTGGGTTGCTCCACAGGATTGGAAATCTGCACCACCCTCCTCGATGCGCTATGCAAGTTTTACAACAGTTGGGAAAAACGGTGAATCAGGGGATGTCTCTGTAAGCGTCTTCGACGGCGAAGGGGGCGGCGATCTTGCGAATGTGAACCGCTGGCGTTCCCAACTAGGCCTTGAGGCACTCAAAGCAGAAGAGCTGAAATCAATGATTGTTCCCATTGCCTGTAAAGATGGCGAGATTCTCTTAGTCGATATGAATGGTGCAAAGGCGCGCATCTTGGCAGGTTGGGCAAGAATTGACGGGAAGAGCTGGTTTTTCAAACTGATCGGCCCTGCAGAAGTCGTGGAAGAGGAGAAAGCCAAATTCGAGGCATTTCTCAAGTCGGTGCAATTTCATCCCTGATCCTCATGCCGAGCCGCTTCTTTCAATTTCTCTCTTCACTGAAGCTAACCATCGTCTGCCTATCGGCTGCATTAGTGCTGGTTTTTGTGGGAACGCTGGCCCAAGTGAATTTCGGTATTCATGAAGTTCAGGAACGCTATTTTCAGAGCCTCTTTGTCTGGTGGCCATCGGGCTCACAGGGATTCAAGGTGCCGGTATTTCCCGGAGGCCATCTCCTCGGAGCTATCCTCCTGATCAATCTGATTGCCGCCCATGTCCGCCGCTTTAAGTGGTCATGGAGCAAAATTGGAATCCAGATGACCCATGCTGGGTTGATCATCATGCTTCTCGGCGGACTCTTCACGGATCTCTTCTCGGTCGAGAGCTTTATGAAGCTGGCACCGGGGGAGACCAAGAACTACTCTGAAGACTCTCGTCTCATGGAGTTGGCGGTGATTGACGAGTCGGGCAAGGAGATGGACAAGGTCACAGCGATTCCTGAGGGGCGGCTAAGTCCCGGGGCTGTCATCGAGCACGAAAGTCTTCCTTTCCGGATCATCATCCGAAGCTTCTATCCTAACTCGCGGATTCAATCTCTCGACAAGGCGGGTGAAAAGGCTGTGCCCGCTGCCACCGAGGGGGTGGGGGCCCAAGCCGTGGTGACCCAAGTACCGCGCGCAACAGCGCAAAACGACCGCGATCTGGAGAGTGTGGTGGTCGAGATCATTCCGATTCCAAGTGCCACCGAGGTCACGGCGCAATCGCTTGGAACATGGCTGATTTCGGACCAGTTGGAGGCGCCACAGGGGTTTGCCTACGCGGGGAAATCCTGGCGTCTGGTGATGCGTCCGGCGCGTTACTACAAGCCGTACAGCCTGACTCTTCAGAAATTCACCCATGAGCGCTATCCGGGAACCCAGATTCCCAAGAACTTTGCCAGCCATGCGGTTCTCATCGATCCGGAAAGGAAAGAAAACCGCGATGTGCTCATCTACATGAATCATCCGTTGAGATACCGCAGTGAAACTTTTTTTCAATCAGGATTCATGGAGAACGATACCGCGACCATCTTGCAGGATGTCTATAACCCCAGCTTTGTCGCCCCCTACCTTGCCTGCGTGGTTGTCGGTCTCGGACTGCTCATACAGTTTTCCTTCCATTTTGCCGGATTCCTGCGTCGGCGGACCAACATTCTTGCACAATGAAAAAAACGCTTCCTTGGATCATCCTGGCGATTGCCCTGCTCTGGATCGCCTCAAACTCGCGCTTGCCGAAAAACATTCCCGGCGAGCTTGATCTCGTGACATTCGGGAAAATCCCGGTGCTCTCCGATGGCCGTATCAAGCCTCTGGATACGGTGGGGCGCAACGCCCTGCTTATCATCCATGGGAAGCAGTCATTGAAGCTGAATGACGGGCGATCCATTGATTCGACACGCTGGCTGGCCGATGTGCTCTTCAATGCCCCCGTTGCCGACCAATATCCCTCCTTTGTCATTAACAACCCCGAGGTTCTCGGCCTGTTCGGATGGGAACAGAACACGCGGAAATATTTCAGCTATACCGAACTCAACCCCTTTATCGAAAAGATCGACGGACAGGGTGAAAAGGTGGAGGGGGTGGAGTCGGCAAAGCGGACTCCCTATCAAACGGCAGTGTATAATCTGCGGAACTCACTGATGCTCTACCAGCGACTGAAAAACAGCATCAGGCCTGAGTCCGCTCAGGATTTCACCGGCGAGATCGAAGCCTATTTAAAGGCTATTCCCGGAGGGCTCGAAGCGATCAAGAAACAACAAAAAGGGGAAAAGATTTCACAGAAAGAACTGGATGCCTTTGCCCAGTTCACCGGGCGTTATCGGGAAATGGCGGAGATGGCCTACCTGTTGCCAGTTCCACCGGATTCCACCGGTGCCAGCCGCCATGACGAGTGGCTCTCCATCGGGGCAAGCCTCATGGGGGCACTTGCCACCGACTCGATCCCCCCTGTCACCAAGGCCTACGCCCTCATCAGCGATGCCTATCACGAGGGGAATGTGACCCTTTTTAATCAACAGATGAACGACCTTTCGAGCTGGATGGTCACGCACGAACCGCGTCCGACCTCGCGCTCGGCATTTGAATATGTATTCAATCAACTGGCTCCCTTCTATCAGGCGATGGGCCTCTATGTGCTGGCCTTTTTACTGGTGTGCTGCTCGTGGCTTTTTGGCAACCGGAGCCTGAACACCGCAGCGTTTTATGTGCTTCTGCTTGCGCTTGCGGTGCACACCTTCGGCCTCGGGTCGCGGATGTATTTGCAGGGGCGGCCCCCTGTCACCAATCTCTACTCCTCGGCTATCTTTATCGGATGGGGAACGGTGATCATCGGGCTGATTCTGGAAAGGATCTTCCGGGATGGTGTCGGCTCGGCTTGTGCAGCTGTGATCGGATTCATCACCCTGATCATCGCCCATCATCTCGCAGGGAGCGGTGACACCTTGGAGATGCTCCAGGCGGTGCTCGATACGAACATCTGGCTCGCAACCCATGTGGTCTGCATCACCATCGGCTATTCCGCCATGTATTTTGCCGGAACATTGGCAGCCATTTATGTGGTCAGGGGAGTTCTCACTCCATCCCTGAAAAGAGAATCCGCACAGGCACTCTATCGGATGACCTATGGGGTCATCTGTTTTGCTACCCTTTTCAGTTTTGTCGGGACGGTGCTTGGTGGCATCTGGGCCGATCAGTCGTGGGGGCGCTTCTGGGGATGGGATCCCAAGGAGAATGGAGCCCTTCTAATCGTGCTCTGGTGTGCGCTCATCCTCCATGCGCGTCTGGGTGGATATATTCGGGAACGGGGAGTCATGGTCATGGCGCTCTTTGGGAATGTGATCACCAGCTTCTCCTGGTTTGGAGTCAACATGCTTGGGGTCGGATTGCACTCCTACGGATTCATGAACAAGGCCCTGCCCTGGCTCATCGGTTTCATGCTCAGTCAGTTGGCTCTCATGGTTCTCGCTTCAATTCCTCTGACTCGCTGGCGCAGCTTTCAGCAGAATGACTGAACCGGGCTGAAATCTCAAATGGCTGGCTTCTGTTTCAATGCTTGGGGCTGTTGATTTTTTCAGACATTGCATGTAGATAGCTCTCCATGAAACGGAGGAGAAGAACCCCAGTCATGGTGCTGAGGGGCATGACCGCCATCATCCTGTTTAGCCTCCTTGCCAAGGGTGCGATGGCTCAGACCATTTCGGATATCATCACCATCCCACTCTATTCGACAGTCACGGATACCGGAGCCAATAAATGGGGTATCTGGGTTTCGCTTGGTGGGGGCACCACACCCCAGCTTTTCGAATTTGATACCGGTGGAGGGGGATTCTACGCCACCTATGCCTCGAACGGCACCTCCCCCTGGTGGGGTTCCCAGATCAGCACAAACAGCATCGGTACGGCTTCCAACCTTTATGACAGCGGATTCCAATATTCCGGGAATACCGTGCAGGCGCAGATCTCGCTGTTCAGCAACAACAGCGTCAGCTCGGGTGTTGCGATCGGATCTTATGTCGTTGGACAAACAGTGAGCATCATCGACACAAAAAAGAACAACGATGTCTACTGGAGCAACGGCCCCGTGGATACGCCTCCCACGCCTCCGATCGACGGAGCCTTCTATGGCGACTTCGGGATGGATCTTGGGTATAACAGCAACGGACTGGTGAACCTCATCGAGCAGATGCACTTCACCAACGGGATCACACCGGGCTTCATTGTGAACACGCCGCTCAACGGACTGAACGGCTATCTCCAGATAGGTCTTTCCTCAACCCAGACCAATCAGTCCGGGTTCAACTATTTCAGGATGAACACCGATGCATCAGCCCCCACAAACACGGCGTCCGGCACCTCCTTTTACTCCCAGTCCTCGGTTAACATGACCATGTCGATCAGCAACACTGCCACGGGCAGCAATTACAGCACCAATATCGGCATCATCACCGATACCGGCGCAACGCCCAACATCCACAATACACAGAACGCCACCAATCCACCTTTCCCTAGCGACTGGATTGCCGGTGATACAAACACTCATGCCT